>DWYT01000021.1 GCA_019118545.1 Candidatus Mediterraneibacter merdavium
ATTCCGTGTGTATATATCCAAAGATGGCGATATAGCTTTTTCGCAGACAGTTCGCTAATTTCATGATCTTTCTGAATTGACAAGAGAATATCCTCATAACTTTCATCTATCAAGGGAAGTACACCTGATAAGTCGGGGATCTGCTTTTGTTCCGTCATAAAAAGAAGATGAAAAAGTTTTGGCTCATTAACAGAAAAGAGAATATACTGCGTACCCACGCCCTTAAAAGGAGGGTCTTCTTCCAACCCTCTAGTGACATATTTTTTATATAAGGCTTTTGCAGATTCGATCGTAGCCTGCTGAACTTCCTCCATATTCCTGAATACAGTGAAAATCGGTCTTGCCGAACTGCCAAGATGTGTCCCCAATGCTCTGGAAGTCAAGGCTTCATATCCTTCTGTCCTAACAATATTTAATGCAGCTTCAATAATTTCCGATTTCGTGAATTTTGCTTTTGGCGGCATACTTTGCTCCTCTTTTCTAAAACACTTGTTTTAAATCGTTTGATTTAATTATAATCAGAACCACTCCAAACGTCAATAGGGCAAAGACTCTGTGTTCTGATTTTTGAAAAAGAAAGCACCTGCATATATCCGTTCCTTTCTCGGACAGGTGCAAGTGCTTTCAGCTATAGCGTTAATGAATTACTATTTTCTCTTTTTCTTCTTTTTACCGCTTTTGTTTTGGAAGTACGTTTGCGCCGTCCGCGCTCACTGCCGCCTTTTTTGCAGCGCCCCGCGTCTTCATCACATACCAGAGCGCCCCGGTGATGCACACAGAAGAGTATGCTCCGCAGATGATACCCGCCATCAGCGGCAGGGCGAACTCTTTGATCGAGCTTACGCCCAGCACGTACAGGACTGCAACCATAATAAACGTGGTCAGCGACGTATAGATACTTCTTGTGAGCGTCTGTGTGATACAGCGGTTCACAAGGTCTTTGAGATCCTCTCCCGCTTCTTTGACCTTGAGTTCCTCACGGATACGGTCAAAGATAACGATGGTAGCATTGATGGAATAACCTACGATCGTCAGCATACACGCGATAAATGTGTTGCCCACAGACACTCTCGCGATCACATAGAACGCCAGTACCACAAGTACGTCGTGAACGAGAGCCAGCACTGCACTGGTCGCGAAGCGAATGTCTTTGAAACGGAACCAGATATACAGCAGCATACAGATCGTGGCAATGATAACTGCCACAGCCGCGTCCGTGCGCATCTCGGAGCTGACTGTCGCGCTGATATTTTCTGTCATAAGCTCCTCGGTCACGCCGAACTCGTCCTGCATATATGTCTCGAACGCCTCACGTTTCGCCAGATCCAGTGTCTGCGTCTTAAATACGACTTGGTTCGAGCCTTTTACAGTCTGTACCTGAATATTGTTATCTCCCGTGATATCCTCAAGCTCCGGGATCATCCGGCTGTCGATCTCCTCGAGAGTATATTCCCTGTCAAATGTCACGGTAGTCGAAGTACCGCCCGCGAAGTCAAGGCTGTAATTCATTGCCCCCACGCCTCTGGCCTGATTGACTCCCATTCCCACAAATCCGCTGATGCACAGCAGTATGGAAATGATGAAGAACACTTTTCTCTTACCAAGGAAGTCAATGGGTTTTCTCGGCTCTTTCACACGGCCGTATACTTTCGGAGTACGGATACCGATGGCATAGAACGCGTACACGATCAATCTTGTCACCACAAGCGCCGTAAACATGGATACCACGATACCAAGAGCCAGTGTCTGGGCAAATCCTTTCACAGGGCCGCTGCCGCGCAGCCAGAGCACTGCCGCCGCGATCAGGGTCGTGATGTTGCCGTCCAGAATGGCGGACATCGCCTTGTGAAAACCAGCTTTTAACGCCGCATGCACGGATGTACCTGCGGAAAGCTCTTCCTTCACACGCGCGAAGATGATAACGTTCGCATCCACCGCCATACCGATGCCGAGGATGATACCCGCGATACCCGGCAGGGTCAGAGTAATGTCATATGCGTTCAGCAGCACAAGTATCAGTCCCGTATAGATCACAAGGGCGATACTGGAAGCAAGTCCTGTTAAAAGGTAAACGAAAATCATGAATACACACACAATGGCAAGACCGATCGCTCCTGCCAGAAGGCTGGTGCTCACTGCCTCCTCACCGAGCTGCGCGCCCACCACCTTGGAGCTGATCTCCTCAAGCTCCAGATTCAGGCCGCCGATACGGATGGTGGATGCCATCTGCTCTGCTTCCTCATAGGTCATGTTGCCTTCGATGACTGCTCTGCCGTCCGAGATAACCGCATTGACCTTCGGTACGCTGATGAGGTCGCCGTCATAGTAAATGGCGATGGTGTCGCTTCCGTTATCATAGGCTTCCTGAGTCGCCTCAGCAAACGCCTTCGTCCCCTCGTCATTAAAAGACATCTCCACCACGTACTGCACGGCGCCTGTAGTCTGGCTTTCCTGTGATCCCGCTGACGCTGACTCGACCTCAGAACCCGTCAGTACGATAGAACCGCTCTCCTGAAGCTCATCGATCGTCTTGTTCAGCACGTACACGCCGTCTGAGTTGAGCGAATAGTTTTCATTTCCCTCACTGTCATAATGTCTGATAAAATATAAAGATCCCGGCTGTCCCAGCTCCTCAAGGATCTCGTTGGCATCCTGAACGCCCGGGATCTCGATGCTGATACGGTTGTCGCCCTCCTGATAGGCCTGAGCCTCCGTACTGTACTGCTCCACACGTCTCTGCATCTTATAGACGGTATCGTCCATATCCTCCTGCGAAGGGGTATCTCCTTTCACCTGATAAGTGATGCTGACGCCGCCCTCTAGGTCAAGGCCAAGATTGATATTCCTCGCGGCGCCCATGCCCTCGGAGTTCAGTCCCCGAACCGTTGTCACGCCGAGAAACGCCAGCACCGCCGCCACAAGGATCAGGCTCAATATGCCTCTGCTCTTTTTCATGACATTTGTTTCCTTTCTTTTTATGCTTTATTCATCCGCCAGAGCCGCTTTTATCATGATCGCGCACTCCACGCGCTTTCTCTCCATCTCGCAGCTCACCTCGTAGGTATCGTTGATCGTGTGATGGAATTTATAAGAATTTGCCATACATCCCCCGCTGCAGTAGAATCTGGCGAAACATTTCTTACAGCTTTCTTTGGAATACACGCTGCACCCCCGGAATTCATCCGCGATCTCAGGCTTTGTGATCCCCTCGTCCACATTTCCCATAAGGAACTCCTCCTGCCCCACGAACTGGTGGCACGGATACAGGTCGCCCCACGGTGTCACGGCAAGGTACTCTGTTCCCGAACCGCATCCTGACAGGCGCTTGGACACACACGGCCCTCCCTCGAGATCAATCATGAAGTGGAAGAAGTTAAAGCCTTTCCCGCTCTTTTCTCTCTCCACCATGATCCTTGCAAGCTTATCATATTCTTCAAAAATACGGGGCAGGTCTTGCTTTTGGATCGCGTAAGGATCCGTATCCTCACCCACCACAGGCTCTATGGATATCTGCTCAAAGCCTAATTCCGCGAAATGCAGTACATCCTCGGCAAAGTCCAGATTGTTGCGGGTGAATGTGCCGCGGATGTAGTATTTCTCCTGATTCCTGCTCTTAGCGAGCTTCTGGAACTTCGGCACGATCAGATCGTAGCTTCCTTTGCCGTTCCGGAAAGGCCGCATCCTGTCGTTGACCTCTTTGCGCCCGTCAAGGCTTAAGACCACGTTGTCCATCTCTTTATTGACAAACTCCTGCACCTCGTCGTTTAAGAGTACGCCGTTCGTCGTAAGAGTGAAACGGAAATGCTTATCATGGAGTTTTTCCTGCTCTCTTCCGTATGCCACCAGATCTTTTACGACCTGCCAGTTCATCAGCGGTTCCCCGCCGAAGAAATCCACTTCCAGATTGCGTCGTTTTCCCGAGTTTGCAATAAGGAAATCAAGCGCTTTCTTTCCCACCTCAAAGGACATAAGCGCCCGGCGTCCGTGGTACTCGCCTTCTTCCGCAAAGCAATACTTACACGCAAGGTTGCAGTCGTGGGCAATGTGAAGGCACAGCGCCTTTACCACGGTTTTTCTCTGCTTTACCTCATCAATGTAATCCTCATATACGTCTCTTGTAAACAGTCTGCCCTGTTCTGTCAGTTCTGTGACCGCCTCTAAGATGTCGTGTATGTCCTCCTTCCCGTATGTAGCTCCCAGCCTCTCTTCCAGATAGGAGACCGTCTCCGGACTCTTAAGCGTCTGCGGCGTATGGAATTCATTTTGCTCTTCCAGCGCCCCGATCACGTCATAGGCCGCCTTGTCCACCACATGGACTGCACCGCTGTTTACGTCAAGGACGATATTATATCCGTTATTCTGATACAGATGTATCACAAAAATACCTCTCTTTCTAAGTCCGGCCCGCGCGCCGCGCATGGCCAAGCTGTAACACAGTTAAGGCAGCGGCTTTGTAAAACCGCTGCCTTTCCCCCTGTTCTTTTGTCAATGCAATAGGACTATTTTCTGTTCTCGCAGGTCTGGTTTCCCACTGTGCAGGATGTCTTGCACGCTGACTGGCATGATGTCTGGCACTCGCCGCATCCGCCCTTTTTCACTGTATTGTTTAATGTCTGTGTATTTAATGTCTTAATGTGTTTCATGTCCTGTCCTCCTGATAATCTACAACATATTGCTCGAAACATTATAGCACAGAAGGAGATAGTTTGAAAACCCCTTTTTTCAACTCACCATACCGCCAAGCATCCCGCCGCCCGCGCACAGGAAAAATGTAGTCAGCAGATTCATCATCTCTCCCCGGAGCGAATGATACACTCCGAGGGATATCAGAAGCAGAAGCGCAAAGTAAAGAACACCCGCAAGGAGTCCCCACAGGAACTTTCTCCGCCTCATGAGCTTTCCGATCACGAAGCCTCCTGCAAATGTGGATATCACATAGGTCAGTATGATTCCTGCATTTACATTTGCCTCACTCAGTCCCATTTTATACAGGAGAAGCGTCAGCACAAGGAGCATAACTCCCGTTACCACATACGCGCACAGAAGCGCCTTGACCATATGCACTGCCGCCTGTTCGATTCCCTGCCGTCCCGCTGCTTTTTTCTCCATTTTCTCCCTCCCGGTCCAAACATACTCTCCGCGCCGAAATGATCCCCGGCACTACTCTTTGTCCTCACTTGTATATCATATGTCCGTCCCTCAGAGATTATGACAGAAAACTACTCTTTCAATCCGCCCAACAGCATTTATCAAAGCATTTTCATCCCATCTGCCGTCCGAGAAAATCCGCCGCGCTGTAAGCCACTCTCTGCTCCACTTCCCCGAACTTCTTCTTGTCATCCTTATTAAGCAGTACTACAGACCCGATCACATCCCCCTCGCAGATAATCGGGCAGACAGCTTCATTTTTGTAGTCCTTCATATCCGTTGTCACTTTAGTATAAGAAGAATCACCTGCCGAGGCAAGAATCTGGCTTCTCTCCTTGAGCACATATTCGAAATCTTTTCCGATAAACTGATCCTGAAGCTCCTTCTTTCCGCTGCCTGACACTGCCACCACCTGATCCGTATCCGTGACGCACACCGTACAACCCAATGTCTGGGAAAGGCTTTCAGCGTACAGCTTTGCCAACGTTCCCAGCTCACCGATGGGAGAATATTTCTTAAGTATGATCTCTCCTTCTCTGTCTGTAAATATTTCCAGCGGGTCTCCCTCCCTGATGCGGAGCGTCCTCCTGATCTCTTTCGGGATGACGACACGCCCCAGATCGTCGATCCTCCTGACTATCCCCGTTGCTTTCATATAAAAAATTCCTCCGTTTTACAAATATCTGCAAATCTTACTCATTTCTGTCAGTAAATGTAGTATCTGTAAAACGGAGGAATTTATTCGCCGCCGATTTATAAAAGCTATACCATATTATAAAAGCTGTCCTGAATTATAAGACCTACTCCACGTCCCGAAGAGCGCTTAAGTCCTCTTCCCCTGTGCGGACCTTGACGACCTTCTGCACGTTGTATACGAAGATCTTGCCGTCTCCCACATGTCCGGTATACAGCGTCTTTTTCGCGGTTTCGATTACGCTCTCCACCGGTATGTTTCCGACAATGACCTCCACCTTTACCTTGGGAAGGACAGTAACGTCCATCTCAACTCCGCGGTATCTCTCCCCGGCTCCTTTCTGGATACCGCAACCCATTACCTGAGTCACGGTCATTCCTGTAACACCCAGTTCGTTAAGGGCACTCTTGAGCCGTTCGTATCTTGACAGTTTAGCAATAATAACGACCTTGTGCATCCCTGTATCCGCATCCACCGGGCCTGCCACCGGAACTGACACAGCCTTCTGCGCTTCAGACGCCTTCTCATATTCGCCCTCCCCGAGATCCGTGTTCTCGTTCTCAGACATACCGCCTTCTGTGATGTCCATGATGCTGAAACCTGCATATGCGGATGCAAGACCATGCTCCTTGGCATCCAGACCAACGATCTCTTCTTCCTCAGTAACACGAAGGCCAATCGTTTTGTCGATCAGCTTGAACACGATAAACATCGTTACAGCCGTCCATGCCAGTACAGAGACGATACCTAAGCACTGCAGGCTAAGCTGTGTAAAGCCGCCGCCGTAGAACAGACCATTCACCGTGTTCTCCGGGACAGTATCCGTGGCGAAAAGTCCTACAGCCAGAGTACCCCAGATACCGTTCAGGCAGTGAACCGCCACCGCGCCGACCGGATCGTCAACATGCGCCACATAGTCACAGAACCATACGCCGAATACGACAAGCAGGCCTGATACGACACCAACGATGACAGCGCCGAAAGCATCCAGCATATCACACCCTGCAGTGATACCCACCAGACCGGCAAGAGACGCGTTCAGGCACATGGACACATCCGGTTTGCCGTATTTCAGCCATGTGAATATCATACAGACGACCGTGGCCACAGCCGGAGCCACTGTCGTTGCCATGAAGATGGAAGCGAGCTGCGGTCCCGTAGTCGCCGCCGCGCCGTTGAAACCGTACCACCCAAACCAGAGGATAAAGCATCCCAACGCTCCGATCACGATATTATGGCCGGGGAACGCGTGGACTTTCGTCACCTTGCCGCTCTTATCCCTTGTAAATTTCCCGATCCTTCCGCCTTCCATAGCTGCCCCGATAAACGCCGTGATACCGCCTACCATATGAATTGCACAGGAACCTGCAAAGTCGTGGAACCCGAGAGCGGAAAGCCAGCCGCCGCCCCAGATCCAGTGAGCCTCCACCGGATAGACGACTGCAGAGATGACCGCTGAATAGACACAGTAGGACAGAAACTTTGTCCTCTCCGCCATGGCTCCGGATACGATCGTTGCGGCTGTCGCGCAGAACACAAGGTTAAACACAAAGTTGGACCAGTCAAAATTTGCATAGTCTGTAAATATCCCCAGTGTCGGCAGTCCTATAAAACCGCCCAGCGCATCCTCCCCCAACAGTATCCCAAATCCCAGAACAATAAACATACAGGTTCCGATGCAGAAGTCCATCAGGTTTTTCATGATGATATTTCCCGCGTTCTTCGCCCTTGTAAATCCTGTCTCCACCATCGCGAATCCCGCCTGCATAAAGAACACCAGTGCTGCTCCGATCAGGAACCAAATCCCGAATATCTCTGAACTGGCTGCTTCTGTAACCGCAGTTAAAATCTCTTCTGTCATTATCTCTTCCTCCTCTTTCTTTTATTCCCCGGATCTGTCAAGACAGGAAAAGGCGCGCATCCCGGCCGGGCTCAATCTGCCGTGGATACACGCCTTTGTGTCTTTTCAGATCCTATATGTAAAAGAAAAGACGCTCTGAGTTATTTCCTCAAAGCGCCTTTGCTTCTATGCGTCGTAGTTTATTCCTCTGCCAAAGAAAAGTCAATGTTTTTACACAACTTTCCTGTTTTTTGTGAAAACCGCAGATATTTTCCGGCTAATTCCAGAATTTTTCAGTAATAATTCTACAGCATTTCTTTATACTGTTCTGCAATATTAAGAGTGTGGTCTCCCATTCTTTCAAAGTCCGTAAGGATCTCGGAGAATACGATGCCGCTCTGCGGTTTACACTTGCCTTTCTTTAAGCGCTGGAGCTGCTTCTTAAAATACTTGTCCCGCATATCGTCATTTTTCTGCTCCATGACAACCGCCTTGGCAAGAACCTCGTTCACATTCCCTGTCGTGACATCCCTTACATTATCAAGCGCTGTCACGCACTGGCGTTTCATTTCGTCTAGTTCCTCGAGTACATTTTCTGAGAACTGCTGATCCCATTTTTTCATATCATCGGCATATTCCAACAGGTTTACCGCGTGATCGCCGATGCGTTCCAGATTGCTGATAATCACATAATATCCGTTGATCTGGAGTGAGTCTGACATAGATTTCTCACTTGTCATAAGCGACACGATATACTCTGAAATACCCTTGTTCAGATAATCTATGTACTCCTCCCTCTCGTTGATCTTCGTCTTGAGTTTATCGTCATAATGGATCAGAATGTCAAAAGCGTCCGTGATATTTTTCGACACCATTCCAAGCATGCGCCCCACTTCATCTCGTACCTGAGATACAGCCATCGCGCTGTGACCGATCACATAAGAAGTTTCAAACGGGCGGATGTATTTGAGCCGCAGTTCCTCATCATCCGTCTTCTTGCTGTCCGGCAGGATGCGTACCGCCGCGTTTGCCAGAGCGGTGCCAAACGGAAGAAGGAGAAGAGTCGTAACAATGTTGAACACAGTATGCGCGTTAGCGATCTGCGCCACCGGATTGTCCGGAGTAAGCGACTCGATCATCTCCACATATGGTGTAACCATACAGACAATCGTAAATATGGCAGTTCCAATCACATTGAACAACATATGGATGATCGTCGTTCTCTTCGCGTTAACCTTCGTACCAATAGAGGCAAGGACTGCCGTGATACATGTGCCGATGTTCTGTCCAAAGAGTACATACACCGCGCTGGAAAGCGGGATCATGCCCGTGGAGGCAAGAGCCTGAAGAATACCTATAGAGGCGGAAGATGACTGGATTAACGCTGTAAAAAGCGCTCCAACTAAAATGCCGAGCACCGGGTTGCTGAACTTCGTCATCATCGCGATAAACTCTTCGGACTCCTGAAGCGGAACCATCGCCGCGCCCATCATATCCATACCCATGAACAGGATACCAAGTCCTGCGAAGATACTGCTGATATGGTGTACCTTCTCGTTCTTAATAAACATGATCGCGCCCACGCCGCCTATAGCGAAAACCGGGGCAATGGCACCCATGTCAAGGGCAATAAGCTGTCCGGTGATCGTCGTACCGATATTTGCCCCCATAATGACCCATACCGCCTGTTTCAGAGTCATAAGTCCTGAGTTTACGAAACCGACAAGCATGACTGTCGTCGCGGAGGACGACTGGATGACCGCAGTGATACCGGCCCCTACCAGTACGCCTTTCACACGGTTTGACGTCAGCTTCTCAAGAATGGCCTTCATTTTATTTCCCGCTGCCGTTTCGAGTCCGTTGCTCATCATCTGCATTCCATACAGGAAAAGCGCAAGACCTCCGAACAGGGAAAGTACGTCTGTTATTCCCATTCCTTTTTCTCCTTTGCATAATTCAATTTTTTGTCAGTATACTATTTTATTATGAACTCCTTTGATGATCTGCGCTTCTTTAACGCATCATTCTAAAAGTAACACGCTGTGCTCAGAAGTGTCAATCGTATTTTACTTTTTTCTTACACTTTCTTTCCTTGTTTTTTACAATATAACCCGGCGCCGGACATCAGAACTGTCATACACTTTCTTATCATCTATTGAAATACGCATTTTATTCTGATAAAATCAAGGGCATGAGGAAGTGAGAGAACATGAGTTTAAAAATACCGATCGAAACCTCCGCACGACACATCCACATCACGCAGGAGGATTTTGAAACTTTATTCGGGCCCGGAACAAAGCCTACATTTTCAAAAGAATTAAGCCAACCCGGTCAGTATGCCTGCAAAGAAAGGCTCACCGTAGCCGGGCCAAAGGGAAGATTTGATAAGGTTGTCATCCTTGGCCCGTGCCGGAAAGAGACACAGGTGGAAATCTCTGTGACAGACGCGCGCCGCCTTGGCATCAGGAGCGTGATCCGCCAGTCCGGAGACATAGAGGGAACACCGGGGTGCACTCTTATCGGCCCAAAGGGGACGCTTGAGCTGTCCAAGGGCGTCATCGTCGCCAAACGGCATATCCATATGACCCCTGTAGACGCGATCCGCGCCCACGTCAAGGACAATGATATTGTGTTTGTCATCACCACAAGCTACGAGCGTTCGCTCATCTTTTCAGATGTGGTCGTGCGCGTCAGTCCGTCGTTCTCTCTTTCTATGCACGTGGACACTGACGAGGCAAATGCCTTCGCCAACGAAGAGAATCCCACGGGAGTGATCTTAAAGCTCTTTAACGGGCATACATACAGTCTCCAGAATTGGGCCGACGAACTCCAGTCGGGCATCAACCGCTGAGTGTTCCCGCGTGACGTTGCCCCATATACTGGCGCTGTCTGAAAAGAAAAAGAAAGGATATTTACCTTATGTTCATATTAATATTCGAGCAGCTAATGAAGATGTTCTTCATCATGCTGCTCGCCTTCATGTGTTATCGTATTAAGCTTGTTAATCAGGAAGGAAACCGTTCTGTTTCCAATCTTCTGCTTCTGGTCGTCAACCCTATGGTTATCCTGACCGTATACCAGACCGACTATGATCCCGAACTGGTACGGGGACTTCTGCTGGTGTTCGCGGCTGCCGCCCTTACACATATTCTCGGTGTTTTTGTAGTCACTATTCTGATCCGTCCGAAAAGCGGCCCGGATTATGCCATTGAGCGTTACAACGCCATGTACTCCAACTGCGCGTTCATTGGAATCCCTCTGATCAACAGCGTCCTCGGAGACACAGGCGTCTTTTACCTGACCGCATATATGGTCGTGTTCAACCTCTTCACATGGACTCACGGAGTTGTGCTTATGGAGAAAAAATGCTCCCTGAAAAGCCTGAAAGAAGGTCTTTTATCGCCCATGTTCATCGCGACAATCCTCGCGGTAGTCTTGTTCTTCGTCCAGTTTAAAATCCCGGGCGTACTTTTGGATTCCATGACTTATGTGGCGGATATGAACACACCGCTTGCCATGATGGTGGCGGGTTTCTCCGTGGCTCAGGCTGACCTTGCGAAGATGCTTCGCAACATAAGGCTTTATGCTGTCTGCGCTGTCAAACTGCTGCTGATGCCCTTGCTCTTCCTGCCTTTCCTCATGCTCATGCAGCTCCCACAGACAGTCTCACTCACCGCCCTCATTGCCACGGCCTGCCCCTCAGCGGCGACAGGCACCATGCTGGCAATACGGTATAAGCAAAACTATACGTATTCCTCTGAAATATTTGCGCTGTCTACTGTACTTTCCGTCGCCGCAATCCCTGTGGTGGTGATGATCGCTGAGCGTCTTCTTTAAATACTACTCAACGCTCTTTAGCGACTCTACCATATTAATCTGCTTTAGCTTAAGGTACATCGCCCCATTTACAAGACAGGAAAACGCTACCGTTAGCAGAAAACCGTATACAAAGCTGCTCATGTCAATATTGCGTCCGAACATGACACTTTCAATCTCCACAGTCACGATTATGAAGCGGTGCAGAACCTTTCCAAGCGCCATGCCGAACAGTGAGCCAAGTAAAGTGAGCACGATATTCTCCCTGTACACATACGCGCAGATTTCATTATTATAGAAGCCGAGCACCTTTAAGGTAGCCAGTTCTCTCTTTCTCTCTGTGATATTGATGTTGTTCAGGTTGTACAGCACGACAAAAGCAAGCATCCCCGCAGACATGATGAGCACCACGATAACAATATCCAGAGAACCGAGCATATCATCCACCTGCCGTCTCATATCTGTCGTATAGCTTATGCTCAAAGTGCCGTCATACTTAAGCGCCGTCTCCCCAACCTCTTCCGCCTCTTTAGTCGTCCGGTCTGTTGTCTTGTAAAACATGCAGTTATAATCCGGCATTTCCCCATATACTTTTTCATAATACGCTGGCGTCATGTAAAGATAATGACCCATGTAGTTTTCGCACACCGCACTGATCCTAACGCTGAGATCGCCCTTATCTTCATCCCGGATCATGATGCTGTCCCCGGCCTCCACTTCCAGTTCCTTAGCCATCTTCTCCGTCAGTATAACCCCGTCTTCATCAAGCCGGTACTCGCCGCCTGTGACCCGGTTCTGGAGGACAACAAATTCAGGAAATCCCTCCACATCCTCCGGGACATCGATGTAAACGTCATGCCACTCATCACCATTTCCAACTGTGATCTGCGTGAGAAGTCCTTCTGCCGATCCGGCCACATTTTCATCTGAGAGAAGGGCGGACGACAGCTCCCCTCGTTCTTCCTCTGTGATATCTTCCTCGAGTATAATATTTCCGTCATAGAGCTGGATCTCGCCATACTGGATATCAACAATAGCAAAGATCGAGTCTTTCAGGCCGAATCCGACCAGCATCAGCGCCATACAGCCGCCGATGCCGAAGATCGTCATAAAGAACCTCTTCTTGTAGCGCACCAGATTCCTTATGCTCGCTTTCCACGAAAAATTCAGGCGTTTCCATATGAAAGGCACCCGCTCAAGGAGTACCCTCTGCCCCTGCTTGGGCGTGGGCGGGCGCATCAGTTCAGCCGCCTGCTGCTTCAACTCATTAAAGCAGGACAGAAATGTCGCTGCCAGCGTACATGCCAGCGCGGCTGCGGCAGCGCCAAGTCCATACTGGACATTGTATGGGATGGACAGTTCATTCATATAGGGGTACATGATTCCATATGCGTTGATAATAATATACGGAAAAGCCTTCTCCCCGAACAGAATACCCACGGTACTGCCTGTCACCGTAGCCAAAAGAGCATATCCCAGATATTTTCCTGCTATGGAGTGCCTCTCATAACCCAGTGCTTTGAATGTGCCAATGAGCGTTCTCTGCTCTTCCACCATCCTTGTCATTGTCGTAAGGCTGATCAGCGCTGCGACAAGGAAGAAAATGACAGGGAACACTTCTCCGATTGCCCTCATTCTATCCGCATTATCGCCATACGTTGTATAATCCGGGAGATGATTCCTGTCGTATACATACCACTCCGGCTTTTCCAGATCCTTTATCTCCGATTCCGCGTCCACAAGCTCCTGCCAGCCTTCGTCAAGCTCAGTCCTTGCATCTTCAATCTGCTGTTCACCGTCCTCAATCTCAGCCAGAGCCTCAGCTTCTCCCTCGTAGTATTCATTCCAGCCGTCATTGACCTCGTTCTGAGCATCCACCAGTTCAGCCTGCCCAGCCTCGATCTGGTCTGCGGCGTCCTGTATCTGCTGCTGCCCGCTCTCCAACTGATCCCATCCGCTGTTAATCTGGTCCTGAGCTGCGGCAAGCTCCGCTTTAGCTCCATCAATCTGTGCCTGCGCCTGTGCGATGGAAGCCTCGCCATTTTGTATCTCAGCATATAAGGCGCTCATTGCCCCAAGCGTATATTCGTCCGTCTGGCCGCCTGCCGCAAGCGCGTTGTACTGCTCCTTCGCGGCATTCAACTGATCGATCTGTTCATTCAAGGTATCAATATTGGCATTTAACTCCTCCTGCCCCTGATCGATCTCAGCCTGTCCGTTCAACAGCTCCTGTCTCGAAGTCTCCATCTGCTCCTGTGAGGATAAAAGCTCAGATCTTGCGGCCTCCAGTTCACTCTTGCCATTGTCGATCTCGATCTGCGCATCCTCTAGCTGCTTTCTCGCATCGGCCAGCTCTGCCTCAGCCTCGGCTTTTCCATCTTCTAACTCCTGCCTCGCGTCTAAAAGCTCCTGCTCCCCGTCTTCTAACTCTGTCCGTGCGTCCTCGATCTCCGCCTCCGCCTCAGCTAAAACCTCTTTGTAGCGGACTTCCTCACGTTCTTTCTTAATAGCCTCTACATTGTCCAGCGCTTCTGCTACCGCATCATCATAGTCATCGGTAAAGGCGGTCAGTTCCTTAGCTCCTTCCGCCTGTGCGTAGATCTCTGTATATACGTCAAGGGTAAAGCTCTCCTCAGGCACACAGAGGAATGCAGTAACACTTCCGTTTCCAATGGTCGTGCTGCCCCGCTGGAAAGAAATGTAATTGGGACTGCTCACCGCCCCTGTCACGGTAAATGTATCTGTGGCCAGCGTGTCCGTGATCTCATCGTCCGTCCCGCTTAAAAGCGTGATCTTATCGCCGATCTCCAGTCCACTCTGTTCCAGATAATCCACATCCACGGCGCACTCATCCCCGGCCTTTGGCAGTCTGCCCTCTTCAAGCTGTACTTTGTTCATCGTCGGCAGCATGGACATGACATGGACTACGATCTGGCTGTCCCCGTCAGTACAGAGCGCGTCCAAAGAGTATCCTCCTTCTGCATACGCGATGCCGTCCACAGCTTCTATAGCACTGACGTCGTCTTCCGTAAGTCCCAAGGTGCTGATCACCTGTATATCCATCAGATTCTTCGCGTCAAAATAAGCGTCGCCCGAATATATCATATCCGGCTCTGAAGCGCGGATACCGGAGAAAAACGCACATCCAATGGCAACGATAAAAAAGATAGACAGAAATCGTCCCAGACTGCGCCGGATCTCCATATAAAAGTCTTTTCTCAAAGCCTGTTTCTTCATCCGTTTCTCCTACCATTCTATCTCATCGATGGACATGGGATTTTCATTTAGTTCCATTTGAGATACTTGTCCGTTCTTAATATGTATGAGACGGTCCGCCATAGGCGCGATCGCCTGATTATGCGTGATCACGATAACTGTCATCCCGCGCTCCCTGCACATATTCTGCAAAAGCTTTAATATCGCCTTCCCCGTATTGTAGTCCAGCGCCCCCGTAGGCTCATCACAGAGCAGAAGCTTTGGATTCTTCGCCAAGGCTCTGGCAATGGACACCCTCTGCTGCTCTCCGCCTGATAACTGCGCCGGGAAATTATCCAGCCGGTCACCCAGTCCCACTTCCCGCAGCACTTCCCGCGCGTCCAGTGGGTCGCGGCATATCTGGAGCGCCAGCTCCACATTTTCAAGAGCCGTCAGATTGGGCACCAGATTATAGAACTGGAATACAAACCCGATATCCTCTCTCCGGTATCCTGTCAGCCGCTTCGCATTGTACGCCGTGATCTCTTCCCCGTCCACAGTCAAAACCCCGTCTGTGGCCGTATCCATTCCCCCAAGGATATTGAGAACCGTCGTCTTGCCAGCTCCGCTGGGGCCGACGATCACGACAAACTCGCCTTTATCAATAGAAAAACTGATGTTGTCCGCCGCCCGGATCTCCACCTCTCCCATCTTATAGACCTTTGTAATGTCCTGTAACTTCACAAATCCTTCCATATACATACTCTCCCAAAGCACGTTCTCTCAATAAAGACCGGAATAAAGACCGGGACGGATACCAGTATCCGCCCCGCCTGATCTCCTGCCCTACATTATAACATGACAGCATCACATTTTTCGACTGTTCAAACTAATTTCAGAAATTTTTATTGATTTTGTAGACGAAATCGTCTTATAACTTCTTACAAGTGTTTATATAGAAGTGCGGGAAAAGCCTTGATTTATGCGGCTTTGCGGGCGCGTTTTTTACGTGCAAGGGATTTATACCTTTTCCCTTAAAATCGCCGTTCTACTGCGTAACAAATCCACAGCAAAGGAGTGATGAAGCTATGGCCGTTTTCCGCGTGGAAATCATACCACAGGAAGAAGCAGGGCGCGGAAACCGGGGAAACGGAGCGGACAGCATAAAGAGCCGGAGGAACAAAAAAGCATTGTGGAAATGTGCATAACAGGCTAAGGAATCATGCTCACTCATTCATTTATCAATAGTTCATTCACAATAATGCTGATATAATTCGCATATTTTTTGTTTCATTAGCTCTATAAGCTCTACTGGCTCTAATACAGTTGCATTGTTCCCAAATGGCAGAAAATAATCGGCGACCCAATCCAATGTTGAATGACGTATTTCCATGTCAATTATGCCACCGCCCGTTGAGAAAGTTTTTAAACCTCTTGCCAGTAAAAATTCAGTTTCACAGCGTTTAACGCCTATATCTGTCAGTTGAATTTTTATGTGATAATCATTCCCGACCTCTAATGTTTCGAGATATTCTTGAATAGATGTGGGGATAGGATATTTCCCTTTGGCATAAGGTTTTTCTTCTATAATCTCCTTGATACGGTCAACGCGAAACTCTTTGATTTGATTTGAAACTGTACAATATGCAGGACAATACCAAAGTCCATTCATAGCATATAGACCAATAGGTATAATTGTGCGTATGCTTTCGGAATGTGTTGATGAATATCGTATTGTTGCTGAATGGTGATTTATAGCAACATGAAACATTGATTTAAGTAATGGTGAATCGCAATGCCTGTCTGGAATCCAAAATATTACTTTATTCTGAATTTGTGTAATACTGTTTTGTATATCTAAGGGCAAACAATTCAAAAATTTTTTTAGGACAGATATTGTTTCTTGTTCAAAAGGTAAATCGTGATAGAATTTCAATGCTTGACAGGCAAAAAATATTGCTTTGGCTTCACTTTCTGAAAAAGTGATAGGCGGCAGGATTCGCTCTTTCAAGATATGGTATCCACCCGCAGCACCAACTTCGGAATAAAGTGGAAATCCGGCTTGTTCTAATTCTTGCAAGTCGCGGAGTATTGTTCTTTTTGACACAGAAAATTCCTTTGCTAATTCCCCTACTGTAAAATCTTTTTTGGCATTTATTGTTATCATCATTTCAATAAGCCGTTCTGCTTTTGCCATTTTTTATAC
>DWYT01000022.1 GCA_019118545.1 Candidatus Mediterraneibacter merdavium
ACGTTTCCGGAGCAACGATCATTGACCCCGCGGCAAGCGACAAGACAGAGAGCTATATCGCAAAGCTTGTGGAATTAAGACAGAAGAAGGGCATGACAGAGGAACAGGCAAGGGACCTTCTTCTGAACAACTATCTGTATTATGGCGTTATGATGGTGAAGATGGGCGATGCAGACGGTATGGTATCCGGCGCCTGCCACTCCACAGCGGACACGCTTCGTCCCTGTCTTCAGATTCTGAAGACGAAACCGGGAACAAAGCTTGTCTCCGCGTTCTTCCTGATGGTTGTTCCAGACTGCGATATGGGGGCGGACGGCACATTCGTCTTCGGCGACGCGGGGCTGGAGCAGAACCCGGACCCGGAGAAGCTGGCCAACATCGCGCTTTCATCGGCGGAGTCATTCAGGACACTGACAGGAAAAGAGCCGGTCGTGGCAATGCTTTCCCACTCTACAAAGGGCAGCGCGAAGCACGCGGATGTGGACAAGGTTGTGGAGGCGACGCGCCTTGCGCACGAGTTGGCGCCGGAGCTGAAACTGGACGGAGAGCTGCAGCTCGACGCGGCGATCGTTCCCGAGGTGGGCGCTTCCAAAGCGCCGGGCAGTGAAGTGGCAGGACATGCCAATGTGCTGATCTTCCCGGATCTGGATGCGGGGAATATCGGGTACAAGCTCGTGCAGAGACTTGGCAAGGCAGAGGCGTACGGCCCGCTGACACAGGGTATCGCGGCTCCGGTCAACGATCTTTCACGGGGATGCAGCGCCGAGGATATCGTGGGAGTTGTGGCGATCACTGCCGTTCAGGCACAGAATAAATAATAAAGCGTTTGGGAGGAAAGAAAATGAACGTATTAGTAATCAACTGCGGAAGCTCTTCTCTGAAATTCCAGCTCATCAATGCTCAGTCAGAGGAAGTTCTCGCCAAAGGAATCTGTGAGAGGATCGGGATAGACGGACGCCTGACTTATCAGCCGGAGGGCGGGGAGAAGGAAAAATCCGACAAGGCGATGCCCACGCATACAGAGGCGATCCAGTTTGTGATCGAGGCTCTGTCAAACCCGGAGACAGGAGTTGTTAAGAGCTTAGACGAAATCCAAGCAGTCGGACACCGTGTGGTACACGGGGGAGAGAAATTCGCGTCGTCTGTTGTCATCACAGAGGAAGTAAAGAAAGCCATCGAAGAGTGCAATGATCTGGCGCCGCTCCACAATCCGGCGAACCTGATCGGCATCGAGGCGTGTGAGAAGCTCATGCCGGGCACACCGATGGTCGCTGTGTTTGACACTGCTTTCCACCAGACAATGCCGGAGAAGGCGTATATGTACGGACTTCCCTATGAATATTATGAGAAGTACAAAGTAAGGCGTTACGGATTCCACGGGACAAGCCACAGCTATGTATCCAAGAAAGCTGCGGACGTTATGGGAAGGCCTTGTGAGGAGCTTAAAACGATTGTATGCCATCTCGGAAACGGCTCCAGCGTATCCGCAGTCATGAACGGGAAATCCGTCGATACTTCTATGGGTCTGACACCGCTTGAAGGACTTGTGATGGGAACCCGCTCCGGCGATATTGATCCGGCTATCATGGAATTTATCGCGCAGAAAGAAGGACTGGACATCCCGGGCGTCATGAGCGTACTGAATAAGAAGTCCGGCGTGTTCGGACTTTCCGGCGGACTTTCCAGTGATTTCCGCGATCTGACGGACGCCATGAACTCAGGGGATAAAAAAGCAAAGATCGCTATGGATGTGTTCTCGTACAGGGTTGCGAAATATATCGGTTCCTACGCAGCCGCCATGAATGGTGTGGATGATATTGTATTCACGGCAGGGATCGGCGAGAATGATGATTATGTAAGAGAGCAGGTATGCAGCTATCTCGGATACCTTGGCATAGAGTTCGATAAGGAGGTTAACGACGGCCTCAGAGGAAAACAGGTTGAACTCACAAAACCGGGTTCAAAGGTAAGGGTATTCGTCATTCCTACAAACGAGGAACTGGCGATCGCGCGGGAAACTCTGGCGCTTGTAAAGTAGTTCAAAGAGCAAATTGAATGTAATATGCGGTTTAAGAGCAGCTTTGTTTCGCTGCTCTTAAAAAATCTTTTTCTGTATTAAGGTTCGTCATATTTTGTCGAAATATAATATGAAACTGTGTCGGTCAATACCGGACTGTACGGTGGTTTGGCACGGCGTACACAAAAGATTCTAGGATTGGGGTATACATTCATGGAAACAGTCGAAAAAAGAAAAAAAGCACTAAAATTGTGTACCAAAATTATCGGGGTGGTATGTATTCCGTTTATCATTCTTTATTTGATAGAGGGAAATTATTTTGGATCCATTCTGATACTGATCGCGGCGTTGGCCGTATGTCTCCCTGTTTTTCTGGGGATAGAAAAGTTTAATATCGAAAAACTGTGCAAATATTTTGTGGCGGGTGTCGGAGTGCTGGTGCTCTGTCCAAATCTGAGTTCGGGAGAGATCAACGCCGCAGCACCTTTGTTCATCTGCGGAGGGGCAATCTCAGCCATGTTTTTTGAGACGAGTTTCGTAAAGATAGGCTATTGTTCCGCCTTTATCTGCTATGTTGCTGATATAGTGATTATGAGCATTATACAGGGCCATCTTGTCATGGAAGTCATCGTGATGGCGGAATGTCTGCTGGCGGTTGCCGTGTGCGCGTTCCTTGTGCATCAGGCTGTGAAGAACGGTACAGAATATCTGGAGAAAGCCGATGAGAACAGGCAGGAAAGCGAGCGGCTTTTGCAGACGGTGAATGAGAAAATGGAAGCGGAAAAAGCGGCGGCGGAAAAGAGCCGGGAACTGCTGCTTGAGATCGATGCGGTTTCTAACAGCATTTCCATGGAGTCGGATAAGCTTTCGGCAGAAGCGGATCTGCTGGCAAGGGGAGCCTCTGAACAGGCTTCGTCTGTGGAGAAGCTTGCGGCTTCCATCAAGCAGATGTCTGAGAAAATAGAGGAAACGGCGGGCCATGCCCACGGAGTGAGTCAGGAATCCTCTGTGATGAATGAAAATGTAGAGATCGGCAGCCAGAAGATGTCTGATATGCTTCAGGCAGTAGGGGAGATATATGACAGCTCCGTGGCCATTGAAAAAATTATTAAGACAATAGAGGATATCGCGTTCCAGACAAATATTCTGGCGCTGAACGCAGCCGTAGAGGCAGCGCGCGCCGGAACGGCTGGAAAAGGCTTTGCGGTCGTGGCGGATGAAGTGAGGAATCTTGCCGCAAAGAGCGCGGACGCGGCGAAAGAGACCACGGAACTTATCACTTTCTGTCTTACAGCCATCAAGAAGGGCAATGTGATAGCCGAAGAGACTGCGGAATCGCTTAATAAGATCAAAGACAGTGTAAAGGAAGTGTCAGAACAGACATTTTTCATTTCTGATATGACAGACATGCAGTCTACTATGATTGGAGATATCAACGAAGGCATCAATCAGGTTTCAAGCGTCATCCAGACGACTGCGGCAACGGCTCAGGAGAGTGCTGCCGCGAGCAAAGAGCTTCTGGAACAGTCGAGGAAATTGAAGGATATGAGCGGCCGGAAGTAAAAGCTTGTAATTTTGGGTTGACAAACAGAATTTGCATGGTATAATGGTCAAGGTATGAATAGGAGTAATAACAATGATTATCAACCTATCAGACGTTTTGTCAGACCAGCATAAGACAGTTGAAGAGACTGTGCCGCTTACGATGGATGTGATACGGATGAAGTCCGGGGATTATCCGGTCGTTGAAAGCGAGCCGGTTCATGTCAGAGTGGAACACGTCAGGGGAAAGGAGCTGCGTATCTGCGCAGACACCAGACTTGGGACGCTTATTCCCTGTGACAGGTGCCTTGAGGATGTCAGGCATGAGTTCGTGTTAAACTTCACGAAGCATGTGGACGTAGGTCTCTCCGACGCAGAACTGACAGAGGAGCTGGATGAATCAAACTTTATTGACGGATATCATCTTGACGTAGACAAGATGCTCTACAATGAGCTTTTGTCGGAGTGGCCGGAAAAGACGCTGTGCCGGGAGGACTGCAAAGGACTCTGCAAGGTGTGCGGCCAAAATCTGAATACGTGGTCCTGCGGCTGTGAGGAAGCGGGACTTGATCCTAGGATGTCAGTTGTCCGTGACTTATTTAAGAATTTTAAGGAGGTGTAACCTATGTCAATCTGTCCGAAGAATAAATCTTCAAAAGCAAGAAGAGATAAGAGAAGAGCTAACTGGAAGATGAGCGCTCCGAACCTTGTAAAATGCAGCAAGTGCGGCGAGCTCATGATGCCTCACCGCGTATGTAAGGCTTGCGGCTCATACAATAAGCGTGAGATCATCTCCGTTGACTAATTGCTGATGAGCAAAAAGGCGTAAAAACTTTGTGTTTTACGTCTTTTTTTTGTTGATTTTTATTATGTTTTCCAGTAGAATATGTTCAGTAGCGTTAGGAGGAAGGATCATGTCTGATATTACACGGGTGGCTTTAGATGCGATGGGCGGAGACAACGCGCCGTCAGAGATCGTAAAAGGAGCCGTAGAAGCAGTGCAGCAGAGGAAAGATATATTAATTCTGCTGACAGGACAGGAAGAGGTTCTGAAAAAGGAGTTGTCACAGTACACATATCCAAAGGAGCAGATCAGGATCGTCAGCGCCACAGAGGTCATCGAGACAGCGGAGCCGCCGGTGAAGGCGATCAGGGGCAAGAAGGATTCTTCGATCGTAGTGGCCATGAAGCTGGTGAAAGACGGAGAAGCTGACGCATTTGTATCCGCCGGGAGCACGGGTGCGGTCCTCGTGGGAGGACAGGTGCTTGTGGGCAGGATCAAGGGTGTGGAAAGACCTCCGCTGGCGCCTCTGGTTCCCACGCTCAAAGGAGTGTCCCTGCTGATCGACTGCGGAGCGAATGTGGACGCGAGGCCGTCCCATCTCGTACAGTTTGCCAAGATGGGTTCTATCTATATGGAGAGCATCATCGGCAAGAAGAACCCGACTGTGGGCATCGTGAATATCGGAGCAGAGGAAGAGAAAGGAAACGCGCTTGTAAAAGAGACCTTTCCGCTTTTGAAAGCCTGCCCTGACATCAACTTTGTGGGCAGCGTCGAGGCGAGAGAGATCCCATATGGAAATGTGGATGTGATCGTCTGCGAGGCGTTTGTCGGAAATGTGATCCTTAAGCTCTACGAGGGAGTCGGCGGCGCTCTGGTGAAGAAGATCAAAAGCGGGATGATGTCCACTCTTCGCAGCAAGATCGGGGCATTGCTCGTGAAACCGGCTCTGAAAGCTACCTTAAAGGACTTTGACGCCAGCGAGCACGGAGGCGCGCCTCTGCTCGGCTTAAAAGGACTTGTAGTAAAGACACATGGAAGCTCAACTTCCAAAGAGGTATGCAATTCCATTATTCAGTGCGTCACATTTAAAGAGCAGAAAATAAATGAGAAGATAAAGGCAGCAATTCAGGAGACGCAGGAAGAAGAGAGAAAAAGTGAGTAAAGCAAGGAGGATTGATCATGGAATTTGAAAAATTACAGGAAATCATAGCGGACGTTCTCAATGTACAGAAGGATGAGATCAAACCGGAGACTACATTTGTAGATGATCTCGGCGCGGATTCACTGGACATTTTCCAGATTATCATGGGGATTGAAGAAGAGTTTGATATTGAGATCGACAGTGATGAGGCAGAAAAGATCGCGACTGTTCAGGACGCGGTCGACCAGATCAAAAATGCAGCGGAATAAGTAATGATTCACGGAATGAGAAAGCCCCTGTGGGCTTTTTCATTTTCATAGGGAAATGCAGAGGAAAACAGATATGAAAGAAAGGTTAAAGGAGCTGGAGCAGAAGATCGGCTATACGTTTCGGGATTTTTCCCTTCTTGAGCAGGCCATGATGCACAGCTCGTACACAAATGAAAAGCACCTTCCGAAAAACAGGTGCAACGAACGGTTGGAGTTTTTAGGCGACGCGGTGCTTGAGCTTGTCTCAAGTGAATTTCTTTTTAAAGGCTCGCCAAAGATGCCGGAGGGAGAGCTGACAAAGACAAGGGCCAGCATGGTATGTGAACCGTCCCTTGCGCTGTGCGCGCGGGATATCAGTCTGGGTTCATACCTTCTTCTCGGAAAGGGAGAGGAGGCCACAGGCGGAAGAAAAAGGGATTCCGTCACATCGGATGCCTTGGAGGCTCTGATCGGAGCGGTCTATCTGGATGGTGGTTTTACTAATGCAAAAGAGTTCATCCACAAGTTCGTACTCACGGACCTTGAGGACAAGAAGCTCTTTTATGATAGTAAAACAATCCTTCAGGAGATGGTTCAGGCAGAGAAGGGCGGAAAGGTCACTTACCGTCTGGTGGGTGCCGAGGGGCCGGATCATGACAGGACGTTCGCTGTGGAGGTACTGGTCGCGGACGCGGTCTGCGGAGAAGGCAAAGGCCGCTCCAAGAAAGCGGCGGAACAGCAGGCTGCTTATAAGGCGATTCTAAGCCTTAGAAAACAAAGATAAAGCAGGTGTTATATGTATCTTAAAAACATTGAAGTACAGGGATTTAAGTCCTTTGCAAACAAGATAAAGTTCGACTTCCACAACGGGATCACCGGCATCGTGGGGCCAAATGGGAGCGGCAAGAGCAACGTGGCTGACGCGGTGCGCTGGGTGCTCGGCGAACAGAGGGTGAAACAGCTTCGGGGCGGCACTATGCAGGACGTCATCTTTTCGGGAACAGAGAACCGTAAACCCTTAAGCTATGCCTCTGTGGCCATCACTCTGGACAATTCGGATCACCAGCTCCCCGTAGATTATGAGGAGGTGACCGTGACCCGCAAGCTGTACCGTTCCGGTGAGAGCGAGTATCTGATCAACGGGACGGTTTGCCGTCTAAAGGACATCAATGAGATGTTTTACGATACAGGTATCGGCAAGGAAGGATACTCCATCATCGGGCAGGGTCAGATCGATAAGATCTTAAGCGGAAAACCCGAGGAGAGGAGAGAGCTTTTTGACGAGGCGGCGGGTATCGTAAAGTTTAAAAGGCGCAAGAACCTCTCACTTAAGAAATTAGAAGAAGAGCGGATGAACTTAACCCGTGTCAATGATATCCTTAAGGAATTGGAGCGTCAGCTAGGACCTCTGGAGAAGCAGTCCGAGACGGCCAGAGAATATCTGAAGAAAAAAGAAGAGTTAAAGACTTACGATATCAATATGTTCCTTCTCGAGGAGGAGCGCATCCGCGAGCGGATAAAAGAGGTGGAGGAAAAGTATGACATTGCCGCCGCCGAGATGGAGGCTTCCAATGTCCGCTACGGGGAGATGAAAGCAGAGTACGAGGCCATTGAGGAGGAGGTCGAGACGATTGATCTTGCCATTGAGACCGCCAAAAACCAGCTCAATGAGACAAACCTTTTAAAGCAGCAGCTAGAAGGACAGATCAACGTTTTAAAGGAGCAGATCAATACAGCGCGCATGAATGATGAGCATTATGATAACCGCTTAAATACCGTGCGTGTTGAAATAGAGACAAGGCAGGAACAGAAAGCATCTCTTGAGGAGGAGAGACAGGAGGCGCAGGAAAAGCTAAAGGAGGTTTCAGGCCGGGATAAAGACGCGAGGGAGCGCCTGATCGAGGTGCAGACGCGCATCGCGGAGCACACTGCGGAAATCGAGAGCCGCAAGCAGGAGATTATGGATATCCTCGGAAACCGGGCTTCCACCAAGGCAAAGATCCAGCACTATGACACGACGAGAGAGCAGATCGCATCGAGAAAGGCGGCTTTAGCGGGAAATATGCAGGAAGTTTCCGCCGAGGCAGAGCGTCAGGCGGAGTTATTAAAAAAATATGAGGAAGATTTAGGAGAGATCCAGAAAACCATCGCGGGATATAACGCGAAGATTAAGGAGACGGAACAGGAGATCGAAAGGCTCCAGAAGGAACTCAATGATAAGCAGGAAAAGCTGCGCATCGGGCAGACCGCATACCACAGAGAGTCTTCCCGCCTTGAATCGCTGAAAAATATTACCGAGCGCTATGACGGATACGGAAACAGTATCCGGAAGGTCATGTCCAACAAGGATAAGGAAAAGGGATTAATCGGCGTTGTGGCGGATATCATTAAGGTGGACAAGGAGTATGAGATCGCCATTGAGACAGCGCTGGGCGGAAGTATCCAGAATATTGTCACTGACAATGAGGATACCGCAAAGCGGATGATCGCTTTTCTAAAGAGCAATAAGTTCGGGCGCGCCACATTCCTGCCGCTTACGAGTATGCGCGGCAGCGGAGGGATCCGCAGTGAAGAGGCGCTTAAGGAGAGGGGAGTCATCGGTCTGGCCAACACCCTCGTCCATGTGGAGAAGCGTTTTGAAGGATTGGCGGACCAGCTTCTCGGGCGCACGATCGTGGTGGATACCATTGACAACGGTATTATGATCGCAAGGAAATACCGGCAGTCGCTCCGCCTTGTTACACTGGAGGGAGAATTGATCAATCCCGGCGGTTCCATGACCGGAGGTGCGTTTAAAAACTCCAGCAACCTCTTAAGCAGAAGAAGGGAGATTGAGGAGTTCGAAAAGACGGTAGCCATGTTAAAGGCGGATATGGATGCCATGGAGCAGGCGGTTACAGAGGTGAAGAATACCCGGGCGGCATGCTATAACACCATCGATGAGATCCAGCAGGAGCTTCGCAGGGCGTCTGTCATTGAGAATACGGCCAAGATGAATGTGGAGCAGACCAATGTCCGCAGGAAAGAGGCAAAAGAAAGATACAGCACTTATGTGGCGGAGCAGGAGAAGCTGGAGGGCGAACTGCGGGAGATCGATGATAATGAGGAGTCCATCCGCATGGAGCTGGAAACCTCGGAGAGCTTGGAGCAGGATATCAATGTAAGGATAGAAGAGCTTCAGAGGCTGCTTGATGAGGAGAAGGTAACAGAGAGTGCCCAGATGAAGGAGTCAGAAGAAGTTCATCTCTCCCTTGCCGCGTTGGAACAGCAGGCGGCGTTTATCATGGAGAATGTATCCCGTATCAATGAAGAGATCGCTAAGTTTGAGTCAGAGCTTCAGGAACTGGATTCGAACAAAGACAGCGCCTCAGAGGAGATCCGCGAGAAAGAGGAGAAGATCCTTGAGCTTAAGCAGACTATAGAGGATTCAAAAGAGCTGTTTGGAGAGATTGACAAAGAGATCAAAGAGCAGACAGAGAAAAGGGATGCCCTGAACCAGAAGCATAAGGACTTCCTGCGGATGCGGGAGGAGCTTTCCAGACACATCTCATCCCTTGACAAGGAGTGTTTCCGTCTGAACAGCCAGAAGGAAGGCTACGAGGCTGCTTCCGAAAAGCAGATGAATTATATGTGGGAGGAGTATGAGCTTACATATAATCGCGCTATGGAGCTGCGGGATGAAAATCTGACAGACTTATCCCACATGAAACGGCAGATTCAGGATTTAAGGAACGAGATCCGTAAGCTGGGAACAGTCAATGTAAATGCCATCGAGGACTATAAAAATGTCTCCGAACGCTTTGAGTTTTTAAAAGGCCAGCACGATGATCTTGTGGAGGCGGAGGCCACCCTTGTCCAGATCATTGAGGAACTGGACGCTGCCATGAGAAAACAGTTCACAGAACAGTTCGCGCGCATCGCGGAAGAGTTTAACAGCGTGTTCAAGCAGCTCTTTGGCGGCGGAAAAGGAACGCTGGAGCTGATGGAGGAGGAAGATATCCTTGAGGCAGGCATCCGTATCATCGCACAGCCACCGGGCAAGAAGCTCCAGAACATGATGCAGCTCTCCGGAGGGGAGAAGGCGCTGACAGCCATTTCACTGTTATTCGCGATCCAGAATTTAAAACCGTCGCCCTTCTGTCTTCTGGACGAGATCGAGGCGGCGCTGGATGATAACAACGTGACAAGGTTCGCCCAGTATCTCCATAAGCTGACAAAGAATACGCAGTTCATCGTCATTACCCACAGAAGGGGAACCATGGCGTCGGCTGACCGCCTGTACGGTATCACCATGCAGGAAAAGGGAGTGTCAACGCTCGTGTCAGTGGATCTCTTGGAAGATAAGCTGGATAAATGATGGAAAGGGAGATTTAAGTATGGAAGAAAAACAGGGATTTTTTAAACGGCTCGTCTCAGGCCTTACAAAGACGAGGGATAATATCGTGTCCGGGATGGACAGCATTTTCCACGGATTTTCAAAGATAGACGAAGAGTTTTACGAGGAGCTGGAGGAGACGCTCATCATGGGAGACTTAGGCGTACAGGCCACCATGAACGTGCTGGACGACCTGAGGGAAAAGGTACGCTCTCAGCATATCAAAGAGCCTATTGAGTGCAGGCAGCTTCTGATTGACAGCATCCGGGAGCAGATGGATGTAGGCGAGGCGGCCTATGAGTTCGAGAACCGTACATCTGTTGTGTTTGTAATCGGCGTAAACGGCGTCGGCAAGACGACAACCATCGGAAAGCTGGCGGGCAAGCTGAAAGGGCAGGGAAAGAAAGTGGTCCTCGCGGCGGCAGATACCTTCCGCGCGGCGGCGGGCGAGCAGCTTAAGGAGTGGGCCAACCGGGCGGGCGTGGACATGATCGGCGGACAGGAGGGAGCGGACCCGGCCTCTGTCATCTACGACGCGGTTGCAGCGGCAAAGGCGAGAAAGGCGGACGTCCTTCTCTGCGATACGGCGGGGCGGCTCCACAATAAGAAGAACCTTATGGAAGAGCTAAAGAAGATCAACCGTGTTATCGACCGGGAGTACCCGGAGGCGTTCCGCGAGACACTCGTCGTCCTTGACGCGACGACAGGACAGAACGCGCTGGCGCAGGCAAAGGAGTTCAACGAGGCGGCGGACATCACAGGCGTGATCCTGACAAAGATGGACGGTACGGCAAAGGGCGGCATCGCGGTAGCGATACAGGCGGAGCTTGGCATCCCTGTGAAATACATCGGTGTTGGAGAGACGATCGACGATCTCCAGAAGTTTGATTCCAATGAGTTTGTAAACGCGTTGTTTTATAGAGAAGAGGAGCAGGCATCATGATGACTTTAGAGAAATTTGAGGAAGCAAGTGAACTGGTCAAAAAAGTGACCAACCAGACAAAGCTCATATTCAGTGACTATTTAAGTGAGGCCGGCGGCGGGAAGGTCTATTTAAAACCAGAGAATATGCAGCATACCGGGGCATACAAAATCCGGGGCGCGTATTACAAGATCAGTACGCTCACAGAGGAAGAACGAAAGAAAGGACTTATTACGGCTTCAGCCGGAAACCATGCGCAGGGTGTGGCTTTTGCGGCAAAACAGTTTGGATGTAAGGCAGTGATCGTCATGCCGACCGTCACGCCTCTGATCAAGGTAAACAGGACAAAGAGTTACGGGGCGGAAGTGATCCTCTATGGCGATGTGTATGACGATGCGTATGAGTATGCCTGCAAGCTGGCAAAGGAGAAAGGATACACATTTGTCCATCCTTTCAACGACTTGGATGTGGCGACCGGACAGGGAACCATTGCCATGGAGATCGTGCAGGAGCTTCCTACAGTGGATTATATCCTCGTGCCCATCGGCGGCGGCGGTCTGGTCTCCGGGGTGGCGACCCTTGCGAAGATGCTGAACCCGAAGATCAAAGTTATCGGTGTGGAACCTGCAGAGGCGGCAAGTATGAGCGCGGCGGTGGCAGCGGGAGAGGTGGTAGAGCTTGAGAGCGCCAACACCATCGCGGACGGAACTGCGGTGAAAGCGGTCGGGGACAAGCTGCTTCCCTATGTTCAGGAAAATGTAGATGAGATCCTTCTTGTGGAGGACGATGAACTGATCGGGGCATTTCTTGACATGGTGGAAAACCACAAGATGATCGTAGAGAACTCGGGACTTCTGTCGGTGGCGGCATTAAAGCAGCTTGACTGCAAAGGGAAAAAGGTTGTCTGTATCTTAAGCGGCGGCAACATGGATGTGATCACCATGTCCTCTATTGTACAGCACGGCCTCATCCAGAGAGACCGTATCTTCTCAGTATCCGTTCTCCTTCCGGACAAGCCGGGCGAGCTTGTTCAGGTGGCAAAGACTATCGCGGACGAGCAGGGTAATGTGATCAAGCTGGAGCACAACCAGTTTGTGAGCACAAACCGTAACGCGGCCGTGGAGCTGCGCATCACCATGGAGGCGTTTGGAACAGAGCATAAGCACAGGATCTTGGACGCGCTGGAGAAGAAAGGATTCCGTCCCAAAATGATCAGCGCAAAGCTGTATTGAAAGGAGCCGCGTATGGAGAGAAGGATTCCAAAAGCCGGAGATATTTACAGACATTTTAAAGGGAAAAAGTATCGGATTCTTTATAATGCGACCAGTACGGAGACAGGAGAAGACATGGTGATCTTCGAGACCGTGGAGGGCGGCCATAAGGTGTATGCAAGTCTTCTTGAGTCATTTTTAAGTCCTCTGGATACGGGAAGACATCCCCATGCGGATCAGAAGTACCGCTTTGAGCTTTGCCGGGACATGCAGGCGGGCGCTGCGTCTGAACTCAGGCGGCAAGGGAATACAACGTCTCTCATACTGAAATTTCTTGAGCTGGAAGACAATGACCAAAGGATACGTTTTCTTCAGCGGCATCAGACAGAACTCGACAGCCGGTTTCTTACCGCAGCGGCGGAGAGCTTGGAATTTACAGAAATGGGAGAGAGTGTTGAGGAGCGCTTCGCTGCGCTGATGAGATTCCTAAAAACAAAGCAGAAGTACGAAGGACGGAGACTGCGGTAAATGATTTCCTGATATGCTCTTCTGACAGCAGATAAAAGTAACAGTTTAAGAAAAGAGGTATTCATTGTGAAAATGCTCACAGTGGATACCTCTTTTTGGAAAATTTCATTGCTGTTTATATTTAACTTAGATCTGTTCGCCCCGTGCCCTTTTATCAAGCAAGGTGTGAATCTTATCCGTCGGGTTGAGCACCGTTCCGATGGTGATGTCATGGTTCATGGAATCAATGATCAGCGCAAGGAATTTACTCATATCCGCCTGAACAAAATACGGTTTCTGATAAAGTTCCGGGGGCAGATAGGTAAGGTTTGTTGTCACAACTTTATCAATGTAACCCTTTTCGTAATACTCGTCGAATTTGTCGAATCCGTCCGTGAATAGTCCGAAGGTCGTGCATACGAATACACGGCCTACATTGCGCTCTTTGAGCTGCTTTGCCACATCCAGCATACTTCCGCCGGAGGAGATCATGTCGTCCACGATGATCACGTCTTTTCCTTTCACGTCGTCCCCGAGGAATTCATGAGCCACGATGGGGTTCTTGCCATTTATGATCGTGGAATAATCACGGCGCTTATAGAACATACCCATGTCCACGCCGAGCACATTTGAAAAATAAACCGCTCTGTGCATCGCGCCCTCATCCGGACTGATGACCATGAGATGCTCCTTATCCGGCATTAGGTCGGGAACCGCGCGGAAGAGTGCTTTCATGAACTGATAGGGCGGATTAAAGCTGTCGAAGCCGTTTAAAGGGATGGCGTTCTGGACGCGGGGATCGTGGGCGTCAAAGGTGATGATATTGCTAACTCCCATTGTGACCAGTTCTTCCAGAGCGAGCGCACAGTCAAGGGACTCTCTCTTTGTGCGCTTGTGCTGGCGGCTCTCATAGAGGAAAGGCATGATGACATTGATCCTGCGCGCCTTGCCTGTGGCTGCGGAGATGATCCTCTTTAAATCTTGGAAATGGTCGTCCGGGGACATATGGTTCAGATGGCCGCTCACGGTGTAAGTAAGGCTGTAGTTGCAGACGTCCGTCATAATAAAGAGGTCTGTTCCGCGGATTGTTTCTCTTAACATACCCTTTGCTTCCCCTGTCCCAAAGCGGGGGCAGCAGCAGTCCACGAGGTAGTTATTGGATCTGTAATTGACATACAGGGAAGACTCCTTTACTTCGCTGATTGTGTTTTCCCGGAAAGAAACGATATAATCATTTACCTTCTGTCCTAGCTCCTTACAGCTTTCCATTGCGACAAGCTTTAAGGGAGCCGAAGGGCGTGTTTTTTCTAAAAGTTCAATATTAGACATACTTTTCTCCTGTTTACGTTGTTCCATTGATTTTTTACATATCATTTATACCATTTTTTGCCCGTGAATTCAAGCTGTCTGAAACCTGAGTATTTTTCCGCCGTTATATTGCTTCCGTCTGTAACTGGGCAAGCCGGCGTTTCAGTTCTTCGATCTCTTTATTCTGCGCATTGATCTGGTCATCTTTCTGGCTCAGCAGTTTCTCCTGCACATCTATTTTGGCATCCTTCTGACTCAGCAGTTCTCCCTGTTCTGCGATCGTATCTTTCTGTGAATTGATCTCCTCATCTTTTTTATGCAACAATTCCTTTTGCGCATCGATCTCGTCCTTCATATCATCGATCATATACTGCACGGTATTCCTGTCCAGTTCCCGTAATTCCTCTGAGAACATTTGCATCACCCTCTCTGTGTTCCTGCACAGCTCGTAGATTTCTTCGTAATACTTCTCAAACTGCGGGTACTCCCGGATCAGTTTCGCGATCGTCTCCGGCTCATCCACGCTGAGAAATGTAAGCCATGCCTCTAACTGGTTTCTGATACCATTATTGTGCAAAA
>DWYT01000023.1 GCA_019118545.1 Candidatus Mediterraneibacter merdavium
GACGCGGCGCAGCGGTACATAGGCTCACAAAGAACGCAAGCCAAGTACCAGCGCCGCTTTACGGTCTGCTCAGGATATATGCTCCCTGCGGTTTTTCTATTCTCCGATGATTTACGATGAGTAGGTTCTAAAATGAACGTCTCGGAAAGCAATCGGGGAATACGCGATAACTGTCTGAATAAAGATACCGCTCCAACTGCGGATTGCCGTGGGGAAAGAGAATCCGCCGCAGAATAAGTGTTCCGAGTGAACCGTAGAGCAGCGCGTGTGTTTGGACTGTGTCTTTGACAGTCCTATGCACACCTGCGCTGCGGCCCGCGCGCAAGCATGTTCGCGAGGAATACTTTATTCGTGCGACGGGTGATTTTTCTCACCGCCAAATCCGCACTTACCCCAGCGCCACATCCAGTATCATCATGAGTACGAATCCGACCGCCACGCCCACGGTACTGATATTGGAGTGTTCCCCTGTCTGTGCCTCGGGAATGAGTTCTTCTACCACCACGTAGATCATCGCGCCTGCCGCGAAGGACAAAAGATACGGAAGAAGCGGCACGACCAGTCCGGTAAGCAGGATGGTAATGACTGCGGCAATAGGCTCTACGATGCCCGACAAAGCGCCGTATACGAATGCCTTTCCCTTAGACAATCCCTGACTTTTAAGCGGCATGGAAATGATTGCGCCCTCGGGGAAATTCTGGATGGCGATACCAATAGACAGGGCGAACGCTCCGGCCATCGTCATCATCACATTGTCCGCAAGCACCCCGGCAAATGTCACTCCCACTGCCATACCTTCGGGGATGTTATGAAGCGTGACCGCGAGGACAAGCATAGTTGTTTTTTTTAAATGGGCGGGAACGCCCTCTGGTTTCTCATCGTTGTAATGAAGATGCGGTGTCAGTGTATCCAAGAGCAGCAAAAAGCCCATGCCCAGCAGAAAACCCACTGCCGGGGGAAACCATGGTATCCCGCCCTCTTGCTCCGCCATATCGATAGCAGGGATCAGAAGCGACCATATGGACGCCGCGATCATGACTCCGGACGCAAAGCCAAGCAGCACTTTCTCAAGCTTTGGGTTCATTTCTTTTTTCATAAAAAATACCATTGCCGAGCCAAGCGCAGTCCCGGCAAATGGTATCAATATCCCAAGCAGTGTATTTTTATCCATGTCGTCTTCTCCCTCCGTTATGCCAACCATAATAATTTTTATCGATATCTTATCATATGCACCCCGGATGGATTTTGTCAACGCCTTTATTTTAATTCAGCCAATTCGGAGAATTCTAATCCGGCTAATTTTCTGCCAGTTTCTTTCCTGCTGCCCGGCATTCCGCGAGTGCTTCGTCGTCCGGCGTCTCGTTGGCGGTCACGCCCTCCTCGCGCACAAGCAGAGCTCCCGCGTCCTTCATTCGCTGTGCCCACTCTCTCATCCACTCGCCGTCTCCCCAGCCGTAGGACCCGAACAGAAGGATTTTCTTGCCGGACACAAGCGGCCCAAGCGCCTCCACAAAGGGTTCCATCTCTGATTCCTCAAGCTGCTCCACCCCCATGGACGGGCAGCCTAGGGCAAACGCATCTTCTTTTGCCAGTGCCGCCGCGTCTGCCGAGCCAACTTCCATGACAGCCGCGTCCGCCCCGGCTTCTTTGATCCCTTCTGCCACAGCTTCCGCCATTGCCTGAGTATTTCCTGTTCCACTCCAATACACTACCGATATGCTCATCTTCTTCTCCTCCTACTACAATAAATTTTGTCCTTATCCTTCCGGTATCCGTCCCGGTCATCACAGCGCACTGTGCAGCGCGATCTCGCGGATACTTTTCCCGGTCAGAAATTCATTTACCGCGCAGTCCTTCGCGTGGTCATATTCCTGAAAGATCATTCTCGCCCGCCCAAGATCGCTGTACACCTTCCAGTAGCCGATCATCAGATAGCGCTTTCCCTCGTTTTCTATGAAGCCTTTTACGTCTTCAGGGGGATACCCGAGGAACACGCCGATCTCGTGAGGGAATCCCATCTCTCTCCCTGAAAAATCCCGTATTCTTTCAGACAGACGCAACAGCATTTCCTCCGCACACATCCCTGAATAGCCATATTCACTAAGCAATGCCCGCACCTGTTTATCTGCAAGATAGGCTTTCATCTCGATGGGACGATAAAAAAGGACAAGACATTTCCCATCTGAGCGGGACAGCATATGATAAATGACGTCCATTCCGGTAAACAGTTCAGCCAGACCGCTGTATAACTCCTCGTCCAAAGAAATGACACAGGACACTTTAAGGCCTTTCAGAAACGGTGCGCACTGGAGCGCCACCTGAAATCCAAGTCTGAGCTTTCTGTCACTGTTTTTCAGGAAATGTGATAATACTTCTGTAGGCATGGTTCCTCCATATTTTTGAGAATGATTTTCATTTGCAAAAATATTATCACATTGCAGCACACTTTTCAATATAGTTTTTGAGAACATTTCTCATCACCGTTCTTTCGTTAAAATCCGCCCCTCTGATATAGTATCTGCTTTATTTATCAACAATATAGGCACATTGCTCAAAAATTTTTATTTTTTTTATGTTTTTTTAGTTGTTACATACATAAGTTTAGTGTATAATAGGTTCATGATATTTGAGAGGTGAAACAGTCTCAAACAATACTTACATAAAGGAGAGATTCGCCATGGTAAATTTAGTAACAGGCCCAAGAGGCAGCGGGAAGACACAGCAAATGATCGACCTTGCAAACGAGAAGGTAAAAACAAGCAACGGAAATGTAGTATTTATTAAGAAGAGCCACAAGGATACATACACAGTGGATTTCAATATCCGCGT
>DWYT01000024.1 GCA_019118545.1 Candidatus Mediterraneibacter merdavium
CGGGGGTCAGAATGTACCGGTAGGGGATACAGGTGTCGAGGTTACCCTGCCCGGAGGATCAGTGGCAAAGCCGGATGGGAGCTTCACAACTCCGGGAGACCTTACCGTTAACCCGGATGGAACGATCACCACGGAAAATGGCACGAATCTTACGATCCCGGGAACCGGGGCAGTGGTTACGGAAGATGGAAAGGTAACGCTGCCTCAGGGCGACGTGACCTATGTGGATTCAGACAAGACCTTAACGGTTCCTGACGGAGCGGTGGTCAACCCGGACGGCACAATCACATGGCCTAAGGGGGATATAGCGGTCAACCCGGACGGTTCCGTTACCATCGGCAACGGGGATACAGTCAAACCTGACGGCGATGTCCAGATCGACGGCGAGGGCAACATATTCCTGCCGGATGGCGGCAGCATAATAAAACCGGACGGGACAGAGAAACCGGTCGCACCGGGTACAACGGTTTTCCCGGACGGTACGACGGATGAAGAGGAAACACCGACCGATCCGGGAGAGGATCCAACTAACCCGGGAGAGGATCCAACTAATCCGGGAGGAGATCCGACCAATCCGGGAGAGGATCCAACTAATCCGGGAGGAGATCCGACTAATCCGGGAGGGGATCCGACTGATCCGGAAGGAAATCCGACTGATCCGGGAGAACAGCCGACCGATCCGGACAACGGACAGAACCCGTCAGAACCAACACCGGATCAGGGAAACAACGGAAACGGTGGAAATCAAAACACAGGCAGCACACAGACGGGAACGCAGACGACAACCCCGGGTGGGGAAGGAAGCAGCGCAGATACTGACGGCCAAAGTGGTACAGGGGGCGTTAGCGGCCAGAATACAGGAAACGCACAGACCGGGGATTCTTTACAGGTAACCCTGTGGGCAGGACTGCTTTCTGTCTCTGCAATGGCGCTTGGCTTCTTAGGATACAGGCGCAGGAAACAAAAGAATATCTAAAAGAATATCGCGGCTCTCAGGAGCTGATAAATAGACGGACATTAGTATGATTGCTGGTGTCCGTTTTTCTTTGCCCAAAACTGGGTGCATGGCAGGTTCCAGACAGGGGCCGAGGCATAATGAGATGTTTCGCCAATAGCCATCTGTATTTTATACATAATTCTGCTATAATAATGTGCAAAGAAAGGGGGTGGCGATATGCCGCAGATCAGACCGATTACTGACCTTCGCAATACCAATGAGATTTCTGACATCTGCCATGCCAAACAAGAGCCGATCTTCATCACGAAAAACGGCTATGGTGATCTGGTAGTGATGAGTATCGAAACATACGAAGCGATGGTAGAAAACGCAGCGATGGACACCGCAATTTCAGAAGCAGAGGCCGAATATGAACGGGATGGGCAGCTCCATGACGCAAGGGAGGAGCTGGCTTCTTTAAGGAGGAAGCGTTTTGAGTAAATACAGTCCTGTCGTTGGGGACAATGCCTTATCGCTGCCCGGAACGAAAACGCGGGGTTTATGCCAACCGGGGATACCGGCAGCTCTTTGTGGAAAACTACACTGCCGTTTTTCGGATTGATGAGGTAAAGAAAACGGTGATTGTGGTAACGGTTCGCTATTCTCCAAGTGAATTTTGAACTAAATAATGGATACCGTGAAAAGCAGTCTGTGAAAGCAGGCTGTTTTTTCTGTTTTACCGCTATCTTTTTGTCTGCCGCAATCGTTATATATAATAAGATAAGAAATACTGACAGCGTTGGTTTTGCATACAGAGTTAAAGAGAGGAGGATTTTGTGTACAGTGATTTTCTATTGATCAGGAAAATGAGGCAGGGCGACGACGCTTCTTTTGATCTGTTCATCCGCACATATTACAAGGATATTTTCAACTACTGCCGCCGCAGGTGCGGGGATATGGAGTGCGCGGAGGATCTGACGCAGGAGACATTCTTACGCTTTTTCACAAAATTATCCGAGTACCGACACAGGGGGAAGGCGCGGAACTATCTGTATACTATAGCCGGAAACCTCTGTAAGGATCATTTGAAGAAAAGAAAAGAGATTCCCTCGCAAGATGCGGAAATGTTTGAAAGGGAGGGACAAAAGGAGTGCCGGACGGAGGAGATTCTGGACAGGCTTCTCATTGAAGAGGCGCTGGATCAGCTTTCCGACGAACTGCGGGAAGTGATCGTCCTTTATTATTTTCAGGGATTAAAACTTGCCGAGATATCGGATGTCCTGCAGATCGGACTGCCGTTGGTAAAATACCGCTTAAGACAGGCAAAAAAGCAAATGGAAATATTTTTGAGAGAGGAGGAAGAACATGGGACTGGAAGAAAGGCTTAAAAACTACAGGGATGCCACGCAGACGGAGCCGGGAGATGAAAAAATACGGGAGACCGTCGCCCGATGTAAAAATACATTTTTCATGGCAGAGAAGGAAAAGATGCTGCCATACCATGAATTTCTGTGGATGCAGTTAAGAGCGATGCAAAAAAGATGGTGGCTTTTGCAGTTCCTTCTCCTGACCATGCTGTGGCTGATCTTATCTTCTGTTCAGGAGGAACTCTATATCACAAGGAGTATGGGTGTGGCCGCGCCGCTGTTCGTCATTTTGATCATTCCTGAATTGTGGAAAAACAGGACGTATGGCTGTATGGAGATAGAAGCGGTCACTTACTATTCGCTCAGACAGGTATATGCGGCGAGGATGCTGCTGTTCGGGATCACGGATGTGTTCCTGCTCACGATATTCTGCGGGACGGCGTCGGTGGGACTGCATTATGACCTGTCGCACCTGCTCGTACAGTTCCTTTTTCCGCTGGCTGTGACGGCGTGCATCTGCTTTGGGATACTGTGCAGCCGCCGCTGCTTAAGCGAGACGACCGCCATCTTCTTGTGTATCATATGGAGCGCGGGATGGCTGTTTATCGTCCTGAACAATGAGGTGTACGCAAGGATCGCCATACCGGTGTGGGGCGCGCTGCTCTGCGGCATGATCCTGTTTCTGGTGTTCGCGGTCTGCCGTGTCATCCATATGAGCAATCAATATCTGGAGGTGTTTTCTGATGAAACTTGAACTGAGAGGACTGACAAAGAAGTTTGGAGACTTTACCGCCGTAGATCATGTGGATCTTACGATGACAAACGGTGTGTACGGGTTACTGGGCGTGAACGGAGCGGGGAAAACGACGCTGATGCGTATGATGTGTACGCTCTTAAGGCCGACGCACGGGTATGTCCTCTGCAACGGCAAAGACATTTTTGAGATGGACAGCAGATATCGTAAGCTGTTAGGGTATCTGCCGCAGGAATTCGGTTATTACCCGGAATTTACGGTCAAGGATTATCTTCTTTACATCGCCTCGCTAAAAGGTATCCGTTCCTCTGTGGCAAAAAAGAGAGTGAAAGAACTGATCGAGAAGGTAGGACTTTCACAGGCGGCAAACAAAAAAATGAAGAAGCTATCAGGCGGCATGAAGCGCCGGGCAGGGATTGCGCAGGCGATGTTAAACGACCCGAAGATCCTTATCCTTGACGAGCCGACAGCGGGACTCGATCCCAACGAGCGCATCCGTTTCCGCAATCTCATCAGTGAGCTTTCCGAGGAACGTCTGGTGCTCTTGTCCACGCATATCGTCTCAGATGTGGAATATATCGCCAATGAGATCTGGCTGATGAAAGACGGCGCCATCGTTCACAAGGGGACAGCGGAGGAACTCATCGCTTCCATGCCGGAGAAAGTGTGGGAATGTTATGTGGAAAGGTGCATGGTGTCCTCTCTTATGAACAAGTATAAGATCTCCAATATGAAGGCAGAGGCAGACGGAGCGCTCCTTCGCATCATCTCCCGGGAAATGCCGTCCGCAGACGCGCAGCTCGTGGAAGCGTCGCTTGAGGATGTGTTTTTGTATTATTTCGGAGAAAAGGCAGGTGAGGATGATGCTGCGTTTTGAAATAAAAAAGGTATTCTCAAAGTCTAAGAATCAACTGGCAGTCCTCATCATGCTGGCCGTCCTTGCAGTCACAAGCATTCTGGCGATCAACTGGGTCTATTATGTAGATGAGAACGGGGATAACTCCACAGGAATTACGGCGGTAAAGCATCTAAGGGACATGCGGAATGAATGGGCGGGATATCTTACGGAAGATGTGCTTAAAGAAGCGCTCGAGATCAATACGCAGATCAATAACTCTGAGGAAGCGCAGTCAGAGGATATTCAGGAGCAGAACAAAGCATTTGCCAAAAAGCAGGGGATAGCGGACATTACGGACGCCATAAGTCAGGCGTTCAGTCCTTACAGGGGGTATGATTATTATGCGGTGGATCGTGTCTCTACAGAGGAGATCGGCAACTTCTACGAAAACAGGATCACGGCGCTGAAGGAATGGCTGGATCGTGGGGAAGAATATTATACAGAAGAGCAGAAGGATTTCCTGATCGACTGCTATGAGGAGCTTGAGACACCGTTTTACTATGAGTATCATGACGGGTGGGATACACTCCTTCAGCAGATATCCACCTTTATCCTCCTGCTGGCGCTTATCATAGGATTTTTGGTGTCGGGTATTTTTTCCGAGGAGTTCCAGACAAGAGCAGACTCTATTTTCTTCTCGACAAAACTGGGGAGGACGAAGGGGGTCTTGTCAAAACTGGGCGCAGGACTGGCGGTAATCACGGTTTTTTATGGTGTCTTTATATTTCTGTATACCTTTATTGTCCTTTTGGTGCTGGGAGCGGACGGAGCAGGCTGCCCCATCCAGTTCTCTATGTGGCGCAGCGCATATAACGTTACGTTCTTTCAGGCGTATCTCCTGATCGTGGCAGGGGGATATGTGGGGACTCTTTTCGCATCGCTCCTTGCCATGCTGGTGTCCGCGCTCACACGATCTGCCGCCGCTGCCGCCATTACGCCGTTCATCGTGCTGTGCGCACTGCCTTTTGTGAGCAGGATCGTCTCCCTGCCGCAGATATTTGCCTTCTTTCCGGATCAGCTCTTACAGGTATATCTCGATCTCAAAGATCCGGGACTCGTACAGTTCGGGGAGAACGTGACCACAGTTGCGAATGTGATCATTCCGGTCTATCTGGCGGCGTCTGTTGTCCTGATCCCCGCAGTATATGCGGTTTATAAAAAAGTGCAGGTAAAGTAGATGATCCAGCCATTTCATTCACTACCGCCGCCTGAGCAAAACAGGCGAAAACAGGGAACGATTACGAATACGTATTCTTCGAGGAGAGCGATGCCGTTCAGGTTCCGCTACAGGAAATAAGGAAAACCAGCAGTTCTGCATCCGTCCAAAAAACAGAGATTTCCATGGACAACTCCCTCCGGTCAGACAATTCCATGGAAATCTCTAAAGGACATCTCCAGAACTTTTGGTTTTCCTAATTTCCTAACGAAGTCACCTGTCCGACACCGTCCCCCTCTTAGAAAGGTTTTTGAAACGTGGCCTGTTTTCCTGCCTGCAGATGGCGAAGGTCAGTGAATCAAACAGCTGCAAAGCAACACGGGCGCGGCAGGAAAGCATTTCTCAGGATAAAAGCCTTCAAGCCGCGCCGGTCTGTTGCTGTCCATTTAATTAAGAAATATTTCCCTCTTGCAAAGCGCAGGAAGCGGTCAATGAATTTGGAAGAAGCAGTTAGCAGCAGGGAAGGACTTCGCTGTGACTTTGAAGGAATCTGACGGAATATCTTATCGGGATGAGGAGCTGTTGTTAAGCCGTGTGAGGGGATTGTCTGAACGAAGTGAGTTGCCCCTCGCACGGCGTTGTCATTAAACAGAGCCTCATCCCGATAAGATATTCCCAGATTCCGGAACGGAACAGCGAACCTCTCCCCGCCGCTGACTGTATTTTTAATTCTTCTTCGCTTCCGGACGCTTTCACAAAGAAATGTTCCCGAATTAAATGGCTGAATTGACTTCTTTCTTTGATGTGTATATAATAGCAGTTGAGAAATATTATCAAGAATATACAGAGCATATGAGGAAAGAAGTGACATCATGAAGCTGAAAGAGGGAAAGAACCGTCACACGTATGTGGTGGAGAAGATTGAGATCGAGCTGGATCTGGAGCGCAGGCTGGAGGCGTTGGGACTGACGGAAGGCTCTAAGATCACGGTTTTGAATAATGATAAAAAAGGGGCGATGACCGTCCGTTTCCGAGGAACCCGTTTTGCCATCGGGAAACGCATCGCTGAGAGCATCCTCGTAAAGGAGGACGCGGCATGAGCAAGGAAGTGATCAATGTCGGATTCATCGGGAATCCCAACTGTGGAAAGACGACACTTTTTAACGCCTATACAGGGGCGAACTTAAAGGTTGCCAACTGGCCCGGCGTCACGGTGGAGAAAAAGGAAGGAAAAGCTACATATAAAGGGCAGGAGTTTAAGCTCATTGACCTGCCGGGTATCTACAGCCTGACTTCCTACACGATGGAGGAAAAGGTATCAAGGGAGTGCATCATGAGCGACGAGGTGGATGTAATCGTGGATGTGGTGGACGCGTCCAGTCTGGAAAGGAACCTTTACCTGACCTTGCAGCTCATCGAGCTGGGGAAACCTGTGGTGTTGGCGCTCAACATGATGGACATTGTCGAAGAGCGGGGCATGGAGATCGATCTTCACCGTCTGCCGGAGATGCTCGGTATTCCGGCGATTCCCGTATCAGCCAGAAAAAAGAGCGGACTTGAGATACTCATGCACGCGGTAGCGCACCATAATGATTACGCGAATCAGGGCCCCTTCATCCACCATCACACGGATAAAACGGGGCATCGGCACGACCATCACAGCGAGTACGCCATGGTATACAGTGATGAGATCGAGGATAAGATCGACGCGGTCATGGAACTGTTCCGCAAAGAATATCCCGATATGGAGAATCCCAGATGGCATGCGATCAAGGCACTGGAGCAGGATAAGAGCGTACTGGACAATCATCCCGTGGATCTGACAGGGATCGTGAACCGAAGTTATGAGAAGGATATCATCAATGAAAAATATGATTTCATAGAAGAAGTAATCGAGGAAACTCTTGTAAATAAAAACGCGAAGGCGGAAAGTACGGAGAAGGCGGATCGTTTTATGACGGGGAAATGGCTGGGACTTCCGATATTTCTCCTCATCATGGCTCTTGTGTTCTTCCTGACATTTACCGTAGGAGACTGGCTGAAAGGATACTTTGAGACAGGACTTGAATGGTTTACCGGAGCAGTGGGCGGCGGACTGGAAGCGGCGGGGGTGTCGCCGGTGCTGAACTCCCTGATCGTGGACGGCATCATTTCCGGAGTGGGCGGGATCCTTACCTTCCTCCCGAACATCTTCATCCTCTTTCTTGCTCTTGCTTTCCTTGAAGACAGCGGATACATGGCAAGAGTAGCGTATGTGATGGACGACATCATGGGACATCTCGGACTCTCAGGCAGGGCGTTTCTTCCCATGCTTTTAGGCTTTGGCTGCTCCGTGCCTGCGGTCATGGCGTCCCGCGCGTTGGAACACAGGAAGGACAGACTGAAAACGATTCTTGTGACGCCCTTTATGTCATGCAGTGCGAGACTTCCTATCTATGTGCTGTTCTCGTCCATGTTCTTTGGGAAACATGCGATGATTGCCTGTTATTCCATGTATCTTCTGGGCATCGTGATAGCGATCCTGACAGCATTCATCCTGTCCAAGATTGATGGGAGCAAGGCGGAACACGCGCTCCTCATCGAGCTGCCGGAGTACAAGACGCCCAACGCGAGAACCATCGCGGTCTATGTGTGGCAGAAGGTGAAGGATTACCTGACGAAAGCGGGAACGGTCATCTTTCTTGCGTCCATCGTGATGTGGCTGCTTTTGAATTTCGGGCCGTCGGGATATGTGACAGAGATTGGCGAGAGCTTCGGATCGATCGTCGGAAAAGCGATTGTACCGTTTTTCAAGCCGCTGGGACTGGGATACTGGCAGATCGTAGTGGCACTTATCGCGGGAATTGCCGCGAAGGAAGTGGTGGTGTCAAGCTGCAGTGTGCTCTTCGGCATCCAGAATATCACGACCGCGCACGGTATGGACAGCTTTGTCGCTCTGTTGGGGACGATGGGTTTCGGCGCGGCAAATGCCTACGCGCTGATGGTGTTCTGCCTGCTGTATGTGCCATGTACGGCGACCATTGCCACCATTCACAGAGAGGTGGAAAGCAAAAGGATCACAGTGGGGATCATCAGCTTCCAGCTCGCGGTAGCGTGGATCGTCAGTTTTATCGCGTTCCATGTGGCAGGGTTTTTTATGTGAATACATAACGGGCGTAAATACATATGGATTGCTTTTGTCCGGATGAGGCTTCCAGCTTTTTTGGCTGGCATGGTTTTACTAAGAGGCAGCAGTCAGGCATTATCATATGAAACGGATTTAAGCAGCAGACCTTTTGCGTTGCAGAGGGCGGCTGCTTTTTCTCTGCTTTCTAAAATATCACGGATGCTGTCTGGAGTCCGTTTTCCTGTTCCGATTTCCATGAGAGTCCCCATGATAAGGGAGGGCATGCGAGAGAGAAAATCGTTCGCGGTCACCGCAATAATAAGGGAATGCTCTGCCGGGTTCGCTGTGTCCGTTATAGAAGAAAATGCGGGAATGTCAGCGGGTTCCCGGACAGGTGCCCCAGTTCCGCAGGTGATACGGATGTCATAGATTTCCTTTTCTGTTTTCTTTTTTGGGCGCGCGTTGGAGAAGCCGCGAAAGTCATGCCTTCCTACGAGGAAAGATGCGGCTTTCTCCATAGCGTTTCTGTTAAGGGGGTCAGCTTCTTCTATGGCATGCCTTTTAAGAGGAAGGTGCGCGGTATAAGGAGCGGTAAATACATCATATACCTTTGCCGTGCAGACGCGGTATTCGTAAGTGCGGCTGACGGCGCTTAGATCCGCACGGAAGCGCTCGGGCGCAGCCGACGCTTCCAAGATAGCGATATCTTGTGGAAGATATCGGTTCAATTCCACGCGGAACTGCTCTGGCGAAAAATCAGATTCAGTGTGGAAGCTGACTGTCTGTCCTGCGGCATGGACACCCGGCTCTGTCTTCGCCCCCGCGTGGAGAACAATATCTTCCCCGGTCATTTTTTTGAGGACAGAGGCGAGCTTATAAGAAACGGTTTTTTCATGCCCGTCCCTTTGCGGGCGCTGCCACCCGAGATAGCGGGTGCCGTCGTATTGTAAGGTGAGTTTTATGTTCTGCATGGCGGGATCCTTTCTTAAAGGGTGATAGTAAAGGCTGCCACCAGAAACAGGAGTAGTTAAACTATGTGCTCTATTTCTTTAGATTCTCTTCGGCAGCAGGATAGGGGCGTTATGTAACTCAGCCATTTTCATGTCTACATTATACATATATCGTCTGACATTCACAATCATAAAGTAAATGGTTTCTTTCTTCGGTCTGCGCCATGTAATGTCCGGGAATAAAGATCCGGGCGGTGATCCGTATAAAGAAATTTTGTTTATTTTGCTGGGTTGTATTTTGCCTCGTTTTATGCTATTCTTTCTTCACTGATGCGGACGGCGCTCTTGCCGCCCTGTATTCATGCCGTTAAGGCTTCTCATTTTCGGAAGTTCCCTTTCGGAACACTTACCCGATGATGAACGCAACCTACTAACCTTAGATTCATCTATTGTTCAGTTATTTTTCTGAACGCCGCACAAAGGAGGAACTGTGTATGGCAAATGTATTACAAAAGTATTTCCCCATGATACGTACAAGGGAAGAAGTACGAAAGGAGATCACCGGAAATGACCGACTCATGAAAGTCTGGCAGGGGTGGAACCGGGAACAGCAGGAGCTGTTTCTGGACTATTGCAGCGGGCAGAGGGGTGTGCGTATCCTCTATGATACGTTCTTTAAGGAGATCCTCGATCCCAACACCACACCAGAGCGCGTCGAGGAGCTTCTCTCCCTCATCTTAAAGCAGAAAGTGAAGATTCTGAAAGTACTCCCGCTGGAATCGCCCCGCTTGGGGGATGAGCAGTCTTTGATCGTG
>DWYT01000025.1 GCA_019118545.1 Candidatus Mediterraneibacter merdavium
TATAAGGTGGAAGGGATGGAAAACACAGATCCCGAATCCATCGCCCTGCCCGGGGTAAGCCGGATTGAGATGGAGGCGGGAACCACCCGGGTAGACTTCCCCCTTGTCAATCCCGAGGGGAATACCTGCTACATGAAGTATACCATCCGTGACGCGCAGACCGATGAGGCACTTTACAGTTCGGGGCTGATCGGGCCGGGACAGGCAGTCTTAAGCTTTGACCTGAACAGGCCGGTGGAAGCCGGAACTTATGACATCCTGCTTCAAGTAGAGACATCGGACTTAGACGACTATACCGTACAGCTTAATGGGGCGGAGATCCCGGCGGAGCTGGAAGCAAAATAGATGGGAGAGAGGATAAAAAATGGAGTACAGATATGAAGAAAGAGACCGGGGCCTGCGGATCTGGAAGGACAGGAAGAGACAGAAGTGGAACTGTATAGACAAGGACCGGTTCATGAAACTGACAAAGGGAAAGGCGGTTATCGTGGCGGACACAGGCGTCAGGGGGAAGGAATCCGGGGATAGGCTGACAGACGGGGACCACAGCCTGCCTCTGTATATGACAAGGCAAAAGATCGGCTTCTTCCAGAAGATCACCGGCTACATCCCCTGTACGGACGGGAAGACGCAAGGCTATGTCCGGGTGGTGGAAAGATCTGCCGGGAAGATCGCGGCCCTTCTGGTCCTGCTGGCAGCCCTTGTGGCGGGCGGTATCCTTCTGTACCTGAATACACGGGAAGAAGGGCCGGAACTTGACAGGGCGGCGATCTCCTATGAGATGCCCGATACGATGGTCAATACGGATCCAGAGTCCATCGCCCTGCCGGGGTACAGCGTCCTGACCGTGAGTAATTCAGACGGAGTTGTCCACGCTCCGCTGATCAACCCGGAAGGCAATACCTGCTATTTCGTCTATACGGTAAAGCTGGCGGACACAGGGGAAGAACTTTATAAGAGCGGTTACATCGAGCCGGGAAGCGCGGTGCCGGAGTTTGAGCTGAATCAGGAGCTGGAAGCTGGGGAATACGATATCCTGCTGGAAGTGGAGGCGTGGGATATCGGGGATTACACTCAGGCGCTTAACGGAGGAAGTATTGAAGCCCGGCTGACTGTGGAGGATTAAAGATGGGCAAGGGAAATAAGGAGAAATGCCTCCGGCACATGGAGGGATGCAGGGGAGCGGGTACCCGGGTGTGTGCCCTGCTGCTTGCGGCAGTGCTTGCGGCAAGCGCCTTGTCCGGCTGCGGAGGGGACGCCCCGGCAGAGCAGGCGGAGAATACGATAGAGGCGGCTGTGGGGGATACCGTGCCCCTTGAAGGCGGTGGGATGTCCTTTGAGATCAAAGGCGTGTCCGAGGAAGAGGAAGTGAAGCCTTCGGATCCCAGCGGCTACTTTTACTATTATGAAGATATAGAGGGATGGCACTACTATGTCGTATCCGGCGTCATCCATAACCCGGAGCAGGAGATCCTAAGCCCAGAGGATTTTGACGTACAGGCTGTGAGGGGGAACTCCCTGTATGAGACAAAAGCCGCCATGGAGAACAGCTCGGCCTCTACGTTCATGGGGAAAGGAGAGGAGACCGTGGCGGAATCGCCGGGGCTGTTCCTTATTGTCATGGTAGAGGATGGGAAAGAGCCGCCTAAGGAAGTGACATTGTATTACAATGAAGGGCTGGGAGAAAAGAAAGACACAGAGCAGTGGGATCATGGGATCAGGATCTCAGTGAATAAATAGTGGGATGGCTAAGAAGCCATCCCACTATTTTTCTCAACGGCAGACTGTTTCCAGATTGCGTGTTTCCTTTTGGTGAGGATGAGGCCTGCCGTCAACGCGGTGAAGGGCGCCACGGTTACAAGTCCGAAGCTTCCTGCTACTGTGTCAAGGATTTCCGCAGATACATATTTATAATTCAGGATATGGTCAATGGGTGTTCCCTGTGCCATGAACACCATAAGCAGGGTGATATATCCGCCCGAGTATGCTAAAAGCAGCGTTGTAGTCATGGTGCCCATGGCTGCGCGCCCCACGTTCATGCCTGAGCCGGCAGCTTCCTTCCATGAAATATCTGGTTTTTTTTCCACTACTTCATGGACAGCCGAGGTGATATCCACAGCCAGATCGATCATAGCGCCAGAGGCCCCGATGAAGATGCTGCTCATAAAGATAGCCGTCAGATCCAGATGCTGGAAACCGCTGTAAAGAAGGGATTCTGAGTCCGGCATGACTGCTCCGTTGATCCGAAATAAATCCGTAAACAGCATTCCAAGAATACAGGTTGCTAAAATTCCGAGAAGCGCGCCAAGGGACGCTGTAATCGTACGCCGGTCTATACCGTAAACGAAAAAGATAATAATCAGGGTAAGGAAGACCGTAACAGCGATTCCTGCCCAGATCGGGGAATAGCCGTTTAAATACGCAGGCACAAGGATTTTCCATATGGTCAGGATAGTGATGGCAAATGAGAAAATCGCCTGAAACCCGTTCTTTCCCGCAACAGCGATGAGAAAGACCGCAAAGGCAGCCAGAAGGATGAGCTCCTTGTCCAGCCGGAAATGGTCGGTTATCACAGCGGAAGAAATCTCCTCCCCGTTCAGGCTAAGCGTTACAAACGCCCTGTCTCCCACTTTAAAGATCTTATCTTTTTCCAGCGAACCACTTAGGAAGTTCACGCCGGTGATCTCCTGCCCTTTGAAGGTACCGTCCTCTATCCTCATCACGCAGGACTGTTCTCCTGACTGAATCAGCCCGGAACTTTTGATCGCGGAATTATCCACCTCTGTTACAATGCCGGTGGCACGTTCTGACCCCTGATAAATCAAAGCATCCTCATAGCCGGTGGGGATGGCTATGAGGACTGCCGTCATAAGAATACCTATGACAATACTCAGGAGCATGTTTTTCTGTTTGCTGAAAAAAATACTCTTCATCTGTTTTATTCTACTCCTGTCAATTCTGCCATTTTTTTATAAATATCTGTGTTGTCATAATACCCTTCAAAGTTTTCCTGACCTACACCCTGCGCGAATACTTCCACCGGAAGGCCCGTATGGGCGTAAGAACCAAAATTGACGCCGCTTTTGTTGTTCAGGATATGGGTGATCGTAACAGTCAGGGGCTCATAGCTGCCGTATTTTACATACTCATCCTGACCAAATTCTTCTTCCTCGCCTGTCCTGCTCATAGTTGTATCGTACGCTTCTTTTAGTTTATCATATTCATACTGGGTCATGACCAGATTTCCGTCATTGTTGGATTCGGGGTGCATGTCCGCACTGTCCTTCTGCTGTGTGGAAGTTTCATGGGAGACCGGAGCCTGAAGCCCGAACAGCTCTGTTACATCTTTCATAACTGTGTCGAAATCTGTCTTGTTCTCTTTATAACCAGCCACATAGTCAGAATCGAATTTCGCATAGGAAATTTTCTGGTTATTAAAATTCTGAAGGAAGGTGTCGTAGTCTGTTCCGGCGTATCCGATGGTGAGACCTCCCGTTTCATGGTCGCCTGTTACTAAGATTAGAGTCTCTTCTGGGTGTTCATTATAAAATTCCACTGCTTCCGCAACCGCGTTATCCAGTGCGATCGTATCGCTGATGGTGGCGGCTGCGTCATTTGCATGACATGCCCAGTCGATTTTGCCTCCCTCTACCATCATGAAGAAACCAGTGTCATTGTCCAGCATTTCGATTCCCTTATCTACATAATCTGCAAGAGCCCACTGGCCTTCCTCTAAGTCCATATCATAGGACATCGCGTCACTGTCGGCGAGATGCTCATCGATTACGATCGTTTTCCCGTCGTTGGATGTGAGCGCGTCTGCCTCTGCCTGAGTTTTAACGATTTTGTATCCAGCTTCCTCTGCTGCGTCGTAAAGATCTTTTTGATCCTCATTTTCTCCTGTAGGGTCAAGAAGGGCTCCTCCTGCGAAATAATCAAATCCGCTTTCGATCATCTCAACGCCAATATCATAATAATCATTTCTGGACGCCTGATGCGCGTAGAATGCCGCCGGAGTCGCATGGTTTAAGTTTACGCTGGAGATAACGCCGATCTTGTAATCCTTTTGCGCTTTTAGCTTTTCCGCGATGGTCTCATACTCTTCTGTAAAGTCTTCGCTTACGTTGATACTTCCGCTCCATGTCTTATTCCCTGTTGCAATGGATGTTGCTGTAGAAGCGGAATCCGGAGCGAAGGATGTACTGTCATAAGTCTGGGCGGAGCCCGCTACAGGGAAGTTCATCATATGGAGGTTGTTCTGGCTGCTTAGAACCGTTTTTTCCTCGCCTTCCACTGTAATCTTTTCCGCGTTTTCTGAAGAAGAGTTTGCGCTCTTAAAATAATTGGTCAGCTGAACCTGTGGATAGCTCATACCGTCTCCGATAAAGAGAAAGACATATTTGGGTGTTTTTCCTTCTGCCGAAGCTGCTGCATGGGCTTTGGCCGGTGTGTCTGCCAGTGTGCTTGCGCATCCTGTCAAAAGACCTGGCATGAGCATTATGGACGCCAATGTTAAGCATACAATTTTCTTTTTCATAGAATTCCTCCTGAATTTTTTGTTTGTCACGGTCATCAATTTAGCATGGAAACCTGAAAGTGGGCTATCATCGTTTCACAAAGTTTTAGTAAAATGTTTGTTAATGAGGGAGCGATATGTTAAAATGCTTTTAATTAGAAATTTTAAAATTGCTCCGGAAGGTGGAAGAGGTGCACAATAAAGATGATCACATTATGGACAGCCCGGACGTGATGACAGTGGAAGAGTTAGCCGGTCTTATGAATACCCGCTGGGCGGGGAAAAATATTGTATATTATGATGCGACCGACTCCACGAATCTGCGCATCAAACAGCTTGGCAGAGAAGGCGCTCCCCACGGAACGCTTGCCGTGGCGGAACAGCAGGCCGCAGGGCGCGGAAGGCGGGGACGCTCGTGGGAATCCCCGGCAGGATGCGGTATTTATATGTCTATCTTGCTCCGTCCGGATATCGAGCCGGACAAAGCGCCCATGCTGACGCTTGTGGCCGCATGCAGCGTGGCGGAAAGTTTGCAGGATCTGTGCACTGGAAATATGCAGGTGCAGATTAAGTGGCCTAATGATATTATTATCAGTGGGAAGAAACTGGCAGGCATTCTCACGGAGATGAATGTCAGGGCGGGGAAGGTTGATTATGTGGTTGTGGGCATGGGGATCAATGTGAATATTGCAGATTTCCCTGAGAAGATCCGTAAGACGGCAACATCCCTGCGTATAGAGTCCGGCCGGAGGATTGAGCGGGCTCCGGTTATCGCGGCGGTCATGGAACGGCTGGAAGCAGATTATAGGATTTTTATGCGCACGCAGGATCTGTCTGGACTGATGGATGCCTACAGCAGGATGCTGGTCAATAAGGACCGGGATGTGCTGATATTGGGGGAGAAAGAACAGTACCGGGCGCACGCGCTTGGCATTACGCCTATGGGAGAACTGATTGTACGCCGGGGGAACGGCGCCGAGGAGAAGATCCGCGCGGGTGAAGTGTCTGTGCGGGGCGTATATGGGTATGTATAGGGAAAGCAGGGACTGGTAAGGCTGTTTCGAACTGTCTGGAGCGTAAATTTTCGCGGAAGTTTTCATAGAGAGGAATAACATGGACGAGGAAAAAGTATTGTGCGCGGCGAGCGCTTATGAACAGAAGTTTTATCTAAACCCGGAGTTTGACGCTCTTCCGGAAAGTATCAAGGAAGAGATTAAGATCATGTGCGTATTGTATACGGAGGATGTGGGCGGTGTTTTCCTGCTTGTGTTCGACGGGGATGGAAATTTGGAGATGAAGGTGGATC
>DWYT01000026.1 GCA_019118545.1 Candidatus Mediterraneibacter merdavium
CACACAAATAGGAAATTCGTTGATCACAGGTGCGTTAACCATATCGGCTTTCGTTGCAGTCAATCTGCTTTTTTCGAACTTGTCGGCAACTTTATTGCCGGATACCACGCCAAAATAATCAGCTTCAATTACATGAGCCGCATCTGCGATGCTGACAGTAAAAGAGCCTTTTTCCTTGATATTTTTCACTGTTTTGTGTGATTCCGTTAATTGCAGGGCAACAGTGTCTCTGGCTTGCATGGTCCCCCATGCGGCATTCATGACATTAACGCTTCCGTCTCCATTGTAAGTGGCGATGGAAACATAAGATGGTTATCCTTTATTGTCTGATGGAATTTAAAGTTGTAAGGTTCAATGAGTTGAAGCGGTATTTAAAAACGGTAACTGATAAAACATTGAGCAACAATCTGAAAGAACTGGAAGCTGATAATCTCATTATCAGGAAGGAATATCCTCAAATACCACCTAAAGTTGAGTACAGTCTAAGCGACAGAGGAAAATCACTGATGGTGGTGTTAGACCAGTTGTGTGTTTGGGGAGAAAATAATAGAGAACCATAGAATCTGCAGCGTGACACTTTTGTTATATGAACTTACGGGACTAAAATCATAATTACAAGGGAATGAAGTGAAATCCCTTGAAATTACGGGGCGCAAAGAATATTTGCGTCTGATTTTTGCGGATGCAAAGGCCCTTTGATAGACATGATCTGTTTTCTTCAATATGATTTCCACAAAAGGAGGCGAACTATCATGACACTTGGAAGCAACATTCAAAAAATAAGAAAGGAGGCACATCTGTCTCAGGAAGATATGGCGGAACTGTTTCATGTATCAAGGCAGACTATATCTAACTGGGAAAATTCGAAAAGTTATCCAGATCTGGAAACGATCGTAAAGATCAGTGATAGTTTTAACATCTCCTTAGATATTTTATTGAAGGAGGATCTGATCATGGTAAAAACATTTGACAACGAAATAAAAAGTACGAAAAAATATGCGAGGGCGCTGCTGGCAATAGCTATTGTACTCGCACTGTTAGTTGGAAGCTTTGCGATCTATTCCTGCGTATACTTCACCACGAAGAATCGGCTGGAGAAAAATTTTGCAGAGCAGTTAGAAGAAAATGACTTCTATAAGAATAAAGACGGGTACTATTCCATGAATTATGAAGACGGAGTTGTGTATGCCGTACCGAATCAGTCGATGCCGGGGATTCTGGACTTTGCTTTGCATTTCCATGTGAGTAATGTGATGTGTGATATTGATCTTGAAGATACCTATGTGCAGATTGTATGGATGGATAACAACGAGTTTTCCGCTTCGGCAATCTCGAAGGAGGACGAAGAAATAGTAGGAAGCACATCGGATTTCAAAGAAAGTGATTTTGCGGATATGGAGAAGCTGGGCAATGAGCTGGGCATTCCAGAAGAAGAGATAAGCGGGATTATCGAAAAAGGAAACGAATTGTGGAAGGAGTTCTATTCAAAATAGCAGTCTTCCATAATTAAGAGCAATGATTGTAAGAGGCTGTTACAGAGCCATCAAATCAGATGGTTTTGCAACAGCCTCAAAATTATTTACAGTTATTTCCCGGTATTCCTTCAACATGTCAATATACCTTGTACGGTACTGATCTTCCAGTACGGCCGGGATCAGTTCAATCTGGAAACGCCGGATCAGTTGTTCGTTTTTCATAGCAATCGCTCCTTGCATTTTCTAATGAGCCTGATTTACCATAATGCAGGGGGAAAGATATAGAGGGGATTTTCTTTGGCGGTTTTCCGGTAGAACAAAAGATAAGAGTGTGATACAATAAGAAAACCGATGAATAGAACGATGATCATCATAGAATGGGACTTCTTTTCGATGAAAGCGGCGATAAATATGGAAGAGATATTAGCAGAGGCGTTTCCCTTTTGGAACAGCCTGACAGAAAAGCAGAAGAAAGATATACAGGAGCATACGATAGAGAATTTCTGTCCGAGAAAAACGATGCTCCACTTTGGCGGCGGAGAGTGCGCGGGCGTACAGATCATCAGGAAGGGACAGGTGCGGGTGTTTATCACGTCGCCCGGCGGAGGAGATATCACGCTGTTCCGTCTTGTGGACGGCGATGTGAGCATCTTAAGCGCGGCGTGTATGCTAAATGGCATGGATGTGGAGCTTGATATGGAGATGGAGACAGACTGTATCATCTGTACGATACCGAAGAGTGTCTATAAAACGGTTTATGATGAAAGCGGCGCGGTAAAGGAGTATACGCTGGAAATGATATCGGAGAAGTTTTCGGATATCATGTGGCTGTTTAATGAGTTTGTATTTTCCAATGTGGCGTCAAGAATTGCTGGTGCGCTCATGGAGCACCGGGCACTTTCAGGCGGAGAAATGCTGAATATTACGCATGAGACTCTGGCAAAGGACGCGGGGACCGCACGGGAAGTCGTGACAAGGGTATTGAAGCAGTTTCAGAAGGATGGTCTGGTGAAGCTTACAAGAGGCAAGGTGGAGATTCTTGACGCGGCGGGACTGGGGCGGATATAGCGGCTGAGCAGTGCGGATGTCCCTGCTGTTCGCGGGATTGTTAAGAGAAAAATTCCCGCTTTGTGACTTTGTCACTGAAAAAGAAGAAAAATGTGGTATACTAAGAGCATCAGTGATGAAAAATATTCCAGAGGAGGAAATGAATATGGCAGTAATCAAGTTGACGACAGAAAATTTTGAAAAGGAAGTAATGCAGGCGGATCAGCCGGTGCTTGTAGACTTTTACGCAGACTGGTGCGGTCCGTGCCAGATGATGGGTCCGGTTGTGGAAGAGATCGCGGACGAGACGCCGGGCATAAAAGTGTGCAAGCTGAATATTGATGAACAGATTGAGCTGGCACAGCGGTTCCGCGTGATGACGATTCCCACATTTATGGCGTTTAAGAACGGGGAATCCGTAGGAAAGCAGATCGGCGCAGTACCGAAGAGCGCGCTTCTTGATTTGGTAAAATAAAGGGACAGGCAGCAATGTGAAGAGCCGGCCGCGTAAGCGTTATAAAATGCTTGGCGGCCGGCTTTGACTTTCGCTATCCCTGTTGGTTTTTCAATGTGTCCACAATCTCTGCGAAACCCATGCCGTGGGACGCTTTGATAAGGACAGTGTCATTTTTTGTTAAAATACTGCCGGAGTCCCTGAAGAAATCTTCTTTTGTCTGAAAGTGGCGGATCTCCATGGGAGTTCCTTTTTTTTCTGCTGCTTCTTCCGCGCCCTGTACGGTGGCGGCGCTCAGTTCTCCGATACAGATTAGGACATTGATCCCCGTCTCTGCCGCGTGAACGCCTACTCCATAGTGCATCTTTTCGGAATCGCTGCCCAGTTCAAACATATCGCCGAGGATGGCGACAGTGCGTGTGTCAGCGAAGGCGAGCACATCGATGGATGCTTTCATGGAAGCGGGATTGGCGTTATAGCAGTCGTCAATGATCGTATAATGGTCAGTCTCGATGATATTGTTGCGCCCGGCGATGGTGACATTGGCCTCGATGCCGCGGGCGATCTCTTCATCTGTCATGTCAAGCGCGTATCCTACGGCGATCCCGGCAAGCGCGTTGTATACCATATGGGAGCCGGGGATGCTGATATGGGCATGGAAACGGGAGTCAGGCGTAACGAAGTCAGCTTCCGATCCTTTCAGTCCGAGGTTGGCCACGTTTTCAGCGTGGAAAGGATGAGAGGCGTCCAGTCCGAAATATGTAGGCGCAATGCCATTTTCGGGAGTGAAGGAAATGAGCTTGTCATCATCTCCGTTTAAGATGATTGTTCCTTTTGGATTCATGTAGGCGAACATCTCGGTCTTTGCCTTTAAGATGCCGTCTCTTGAGCCGAGGTTTTCCAGATGCGCCACACCAATATTCGTGATAACACACACATCCGGGCGGGCCACCTTTGCAAGGCGCGTCATCTCACCAAAGCCGCTGATGCCCATCTCGAGGACAGCGACTTCGTGTTCATCACGGATGTTGAATACGGTGAGGGGGAGTCCGATCTCGTTATTAAAATTCCCTTCCGTTTTGAGGACATGATATTTCTGGCTGAGAACAGAAGCAATCATTTCCTTTGTGCTCGTCTTCCCTACACTTCCGGAGATACCGACCACTTTGATGTCAAGCGAACGGCGGTAATGCTCCGCGATATCCTTGAGTGCCTGTTCGCAGGATTCCACCCGGATATATGGATAAGGGACGTCGCCGAGATCCTGCTCGGATATGGAACAGAGCGCGCCTTTTTCCATGACCTGCGGGATGAAGGTGTGTCCGTCCACGCGCGCGCCTTTGATCGCTACGAAGAGGCTGTCCTTTTCCGCTTTGCGGCTGTCAATGACAACACTGCTGACTTCTTTTGCGGCGGATACTGCATCGCCGCAGTAAGTACCGCCGCATGCGGCGGCGATCTCATGTAATGACATATGTTTCATTTTCTAAAGATTCCTTTACTGTTTTTCGTATCGTGCTTCCAATGATTTACGGATGATCAGTTCGCAGAGATCGCCGTATTCGATACCTGCGGCCTTTGCTTCTTTGGGCATCAGGCTGGCTGCCGTCATGCCGGGGAGCGTGTTCATCTCCAGACAGTAAAGGTTTCCTTCGCTGTCAAGAAGGAAATCCGCGCGGCTGTATACATTGAGCTTTAGTGCGTGGAATGCTTTTACTGTCAGCTCCTTCATGCGGTTTTCCACCTTTTCCGGTATGTCCGCAGGGCAGACCTCTAAGGTGGCGTCCGCCTGATACTTGTTCGCGTAGTCGAAAAATCCGGTCTTTGGGATGATCTCGATGGGCGGTAACGCCTCGCCGTCGATGACGCCGCAGGCAAACTCCCGGCCCTTGATATATTCTTCTATGACGACTTCATCCTCATAGCGGAAGGAATTGTTCAGAGCATCCTCATATTCGGACTCTGTATTTACAATATATACTCCGATGCTCGAGCCGCCGGAACAGGGTTTTACAACAACAGGAAGAGACAGTCCCATCGACGCGAGAGAACGGTCGGCGGCGTTCTTGTGCAGGCATGCCCCAGCGGGGGTGTCGATGCCGGACTGGAGGAATACCTGTTTTGTAAATCCTTTGTCCATTGCCACGGCACAACCCAGAGAATCGGGGCCTGTGTAGCGGATGCCAAGTAGGTCGAAAGTTGCCTGCAGCTTGCCGTTTTCCCCCTCGCCGCCGTGAAGTCCGAGGAATGTAATGTCCGCGAGGCGGCAAAGCTCGATGACATTTGGCCCTAAGAAACAGTCGGATTGATCCGGGCGCGAAGCTCTGACTGCATCCAGATCAGGCTCGTCGGTCCCGATGTTCCCGGCGATCCCCAGACCGTGTCCGGGGAGGGTGAACACGTCTTCTAAATTCTCCGGCGCATGCTCCAGACCTAAGAAAACATCCAGAAGGAATGCGTCGTGCCCCTTTTCAATCAGGGTCTTACAGATACCAGCGGCGGAGGCGAGAGAGACGTCGCGTTCTGTGCTTAAGCCGCCTGCGAGTACGATAATCTTCATAATAATAAAACTCCTTGTTTAAGATGTTGTGTTTGGCTTTTGCAAGCCTCTGTTATATATTCACATTATCCAAAAGAGCTGCCTTTGTGTCGTACAGTCTCTTGGAAAGATCCACATAGACCTTGTGCGGGTTGAAGAGACGCTTTGTCTCATCCCAAAGTGTGTCCTTCTCCTGACGGCAGAACTGTGCGATCTCTTTTACGGATGGAGACTGGTATTTACACTCTCCGCGTATGAATATTGGTTTCAGGATCTCTTTCATAGTATATGTGCCGCCCTCGAGATGGGTCTTTTTCCATGTGGCGTTTGGATCGAAGAGAAGAAGATCCTTGGAGGTGTCGTACTCCTCGTCCACGAAACAGATCAGATCCGCCCGCATTTTCCCGGTCTCTTTATCATAGATGCGGTAAATGGTCTTATTGCCCGGGTTGGTGATCTTCTCGATATTTTCCGAAATCTTGATCTTCGGTACGAACTCTCCGTCCTCATTCTGGATAGCGGCCAGCTTGTAGACGCCGCCAAAGGACGGGCAGTCCTTGGAGGTGATAAGATTCGTTCCCACGCCCCACGAAGTGATCTGAGCGCCTTGGATCTTCAAGTCGTTGATGAGAAACTCATCCAGATCATTGGAAGCGGCGATAACCGCGTCTGTAAATCCTGCCTCATCCAGCATCTTACGCGCTTTTTTAGACAGATATGCAAGGTCTCCGGAGTCCAGACGGATGCCGTAGCTTTTTGGGTGGATGCCCGCTTCGCGCATCTCCTTAAACACACGGATAGCATTTGGCACACCGGATTTTAACGTGTCATAAGTATCTACGAGAAGAGTGCAGGCGTCAGGATAAAGCCGGGCGTACTCCTTGAAAGCCGTATATTCGTCTTTAAAGCTCATGATCCAGCTATGGGCATGTGTCCCGAGTACCGGGACGTCGAACAGCTCTCCCGCCAGCACGTTGGAAGTACCCACGCACCCGCCGATCATCGCGGCCCTTGCGCCGTAAAGTCCCGCATCAGGTCCCTGCGCGCGCCGAAGTCCGAACTCCATGACGCCGTTGCCCTGCGCGGCATGTACCACGCGGGAGGCTTTGGTGGCGATCAGGCACTGGTGGTTGATGATGGTCAGGATCGCGGTCTCCACAAGCTGCGCTTCCATGATGGGTGCGATAACCTTGATAAGAGGCTCTCTTGGAAAGATCACGCTTCCCTCAGGGATGGCATAGATATCCCCGCTGAAATGAAATCCGCTCAGATAATGAAGAAAATCCTCGCTGAAAATGCCGAGGCCCCTCAGATAATCAACATCCTCATAAGAAAAGTTCAGGTTCTTGACATACTCTATGACCTGCTCGAGGCCCGCCATGATGGAATACCCGCCCTTGTTGGGATTCTCGCGGAAGAACATGTCAAAGATGACAGTCTCGTTTTCCTGTGTTTCGAAATAACCCTGCATCATGGTCAGTTCGTACAGATCGGTCAGCAGAGTAAGATTCTGTGAACTCATAATTTTATCCTCTTTCTTTTCATTTGCGTTTTTGAGTAAAATCCCCACACAGTGGGGCAGCGTTTGAAGCGACGCGCTCAGTTTGAATCCGCCCGCCGCTATGCCCCATTATATCACATGTGAAAAGAAAAATAAAAAATTTTCACAGAAAATGCAACAAGCTGTGTGAAGCTGAGAGAGCAGTATAAGCTGATCACGGCAGAATACGGCTGTAACTGCATTTTTAAGAGGACAAAAAACTGCTACCCCTCGCCCGTTCTTCATGCGATTAAGAACAGCGGTCAGGACGGCCCGGATATCACGATACCAATGAGCAGGGCGGTATCAAAAGAGAAAAAAGAGACTGTTTATGAAGAACTTAATATCCATAAACAGACAGAGAACCTGACACGGCGGATCGTAGAACTAAAGAAGCAGAGGCGCGGTCTGGATAAGGCGATTGGAAAAGTCGAAGAAGAGCTGGGGAAGATATTCGACAACGCGGGAATCGACTGTATAGAGACAGAGATGGGAATGCTTGTGCGCAGAAAAAAGGCGGACGGATACGAATGGCTGATCGAGCTGTAGGATCGTGATTTTATTCGGCCAATGAACATTGTAACAGGCGGCGGTATGGCGTGAGTCTATCGCCGCAATCAGAAAAACTTCGAAAGCTGTTGACAATAATACAAAAATAAGAAGTTATCCGGCAGGCGTCGCCTCTCCTGCATCTCTTTTGACCCGAAGGGTGTGTGGTTGCAACGAATTTTACCACCTCGGATAACTTCTCATTTATTGTACCTAAATTATATAGAAACTAATCCTTTTTGTAAAGAATAGTTTTGTTTCGCAGATAGTTTTGTAGTCGCTTTTCACTTATTTCCCAACATGATATTATTGAATTTTTATAATTAGGATCATCATAAGAAGTACATATTCTTAATACTATTTGAGCGTATTCTTTTTTTGTTTTTATCTTTTTTATAACCAGACCTGTGTTCTCATGTTTATCTTCTATAATAAAATCTGGTTTCTGGATGATATCTGAGAAGTAATTGATAATTTCTTTATAGACCTCAGGATGTCTGTGCAGTATATGTTGCATTTGATTATCCGTGATCACCACTTCGTCTGTTACGATATCGCCCGTGATACATCTATAGATATCGCGGTCAATTTTTCCAACAGTATGCACGTGCATACCTTCTTTCGTAATAATTATCCAATGCTGCGTTGTATCTCTGTTATCAATACAGTGATAATACCGTTTGTATCTTGTTTGGAGAGGGTAACATATTTTAAAACAGATGACAATATAATGCCCGGATTCATTGCATTTTTCTTTTTCTTCAAGTAATATGACAGGGTATATATATGGGAAACGGTTAATATAATGCCACATAAGGAGAAAGATATGGACTGGCAGAGTAGAAAGATCAAATTATATATGGAAGCGGGACTTGCACTGCTCCTTGTGGTGACGCTTGCAATAGCGGGTGTAACGGGAGTCTTGTCGCCCCGTGCAAAGGACGGGGAGAGCGCCGCTGTGTCGGAGGATTTGAAGTCAGGGGATGCGACAGAAGCGCAGGACGGGGCGGCCGATCAGCCGCCGGGAAAGGCGTCTGAGGCAGAGGAGGGGCAGGAAGCAGAGGAAACCATTGCGGACGGGCAGTATCCTATTATGGGAGAGAGTACGGTGACAGTGCAGGAGATGGTGGATTATTTTCAGTCCTATGGGAAAGAATATCCTTCCGAAGATCTCTCAAAGGGCGGTGCGGACTCCATTGAGACATTCTGCCAGATGTACTATGACGAAGCCTCGGCAGAGGGTGTCCGTCCGGAGGTGGCGTTTGCACAGACTATGAAGGAAACAGGGTTTCTACAGTACGGCGGGGATGCCAGTATCGAGCAGTTTAATTTCGCAGGACTTGGCACGACGGGAAACGGCGTACCGGGGAATTCGTATCCCGACGTGCGCACTGGTATCCGCGCACAGATCCAGCACCTTAAGGCATATGCAACATCGGATGCACTCGCTCAGGAGTGTGTGGACGACCGCTATGAGTATGTGAAGAAAGGGGCAGCGCCCTATGTGGAGTGGTTGGGGCAGCAGGAGAACCCGGAAGGTCTAGGTTGGGCGACAGGAGATAACTATGGGTATGATATTGTCAGGATGATAAGGGAGATGACTAAATAATAACAGTGATTGGCATCGTGCAAAATACACAAAAATTATATTTTAATTTCATAAAAATAAAACAATTGACATTAAATTTCGCAGAAAAATTAAAATAAGATAGCAAGATTGTTATAAAAAGACTACGAAATCTTATTGAGGAGGGTGGATTGGATTGTTAAAATTACCTTAACAAAGTTTGGTGTTAAGGAGGAATAGTAATGATCTTGAAAAGGATGAGAAGGGGGCTCGCCTTGTTCTGCGCGCTGGCAGTCGGGGCTGTCAGCATGAACCATGCCGTCCCTGTCCGGGCGGAAGAATCCGTCAAGACAGTGGGCGATCTTGTTGACGGCGGGACAGTTGTCTGGGAGGATGACATGAGTGGAGAGCTTACTGCGGCGGAAACAGAAAGTGCAAAGTTGTATTGGGGACAAGATGGTCAGGTTTTGGGAAATTGGAGCAGTGTATGGGAAAGTAAGCCGTATACGGCAAATTTAAATGGAAGTCCAATCCTCTCATTTGAAGAAGGAGAGAATGGAGAGGATACAAGGTCGATCCATTTTTCAGCAGAGAATAATGACGGGCGTATTACTGTGGATATGCCGGGAACTACAAGGATTCCGCTTGATTTCACAAAAAATTATCTGGTACACGTGAGAGTAAAGTTAGAGAATGTGGCGGGCAATCCCGGCCAATCAACCCATGGATTCTCGATCACTGCAAAAACAAAGGATTCTGGTGTGAATGTTCAGGGAGAACGTCTGACGGGAACGACGGAGGACGGCTGGACAGATTATATCGTGCCGCTGAATACAAGCGGTGTCGCGAGTACAGACAACCAGATGTGGCTTACGATGTGGTTTGAGTATATCAGCGGCGACGTGTGGATTGATTCTGTCAGAGTGATACAGGAATACAGCCTGCATGTGGCTGCACAGAATGTTGGGCTGAATGTAGGAGATACTTACAAGATGGAAGTTACGTCGGATTCACAGGACATGGATCTGTCAGGTCTGACTTACGAATCCTCTGCTTCTGATGTTGCGTCTGTGGATACGAACGGAACGGTCACAGCGCATCAAGCCGGGACGGCAGTGATCACGGCAAAGCTGGATGACAGCCATACAGTGTCATGTACGGTCACAGTGGAAGACCCGGATGCGCCGACGCCGGCAGGACAGGAGCGGATCTGGTCAGACGGTCTGGAAGAGACAACGACAGTCAGTGGAACGGCTGCGTCTTATTGGGAGAATAAGACGGCTCCGAAGAACTGGACAGGCTTTTGGCAGGCGGCATCATTCACGACACAGAATGCGAAGCTCTCTCTGGACACAGCAGCTTTTGCATCCGGAACACAGTCCATACATTACTCAAGTACGGACAATACAGGAAGAGTCAGCGTTTCACTGGGAACGAAGCTTCAGGATATGGACTTTGCAAATACGAATTATATCCTGCGCGCAAAGGTAAAGGCAGATAATGTCGTTCCGGCTTCCGGCAAAACCGGCGGATTCTACATGCGCGCGGAAGCGGGGACTGCCGGTGGCAGTACGAGCGTGATCAACCCGGAAGGAAGCCGGGTGACAGGAACAACGAGCGGCTGGATCACCTATGAAGTACCTCTGCGGAATATAGAGCAGACGGTCAAGGCAGACAACGGGCAGCTTTTGATTTCCATGTTCTTCGACTATTTTACAGGCGATGTGTGGATTGACGACATTGAACTGTGGAAGGACTACCGGCTATTTTTTACGGAAGAGAATCTGGTGCTGGAACCGAATGAAGAGCACGATCTGGAAGTCAAATGCTCCGCGGATGACGTAGATCTATCTCAGATTACATATGAATCATCCAATCCGGAAGTAGTATCCGTTGATGAAAACGGGAAGATCACAGCCCTGAAATACGGCGCGGCGACGATCACTGCCATGATGGACGATGCTCATACCGTTTCCTGCAAGGTACAGGTGGACAGTGAAGAACTTAAAGAGCAGTATGCGTCTATGCGTACCCTGTGGGTGAACCGTCTCACGGGAAATGGGACAAGCCTCGAGGGCGATCAGGACTTTGCGGCAATGATGGATAAGCTGGCAAAAGACGCAAAAGACGCGATGGAAGCCATGACGGAACTCCCGGGAGATGGAAGCATGGGGGCAACGCTCTGGACAGATTTGAAGCTTACGATCAATTTTGTTCAAGGCAGCTCTGATCCGCTGCTTTCATCGCCTTTTACGACAGCATATACGCGGCTTCAGACGATGGCAACGGCGTATGCGGCTGAGAACTGCGGCCTCACTGAGGACGAAAGAACAGAGCTGAAGGAGCATGTACTTTATGGATTAGAGTGGTTGTACAAGAATGGGTATAATGAAAATTATGATGTAGAGAAAAAACTCTACGGGAACTGGTGGGATTGGGAGATCGGCGTCCCGCAGGCTTTGGCGAGTACAGTGATCCTGATGTACGAGGATCTTTCACAGGATGAGATCAATAAATACTATGCGACACTGAAGCATTTTAACGAAGATCCCACTTATGTATGGAAAATATCCGGCTATGGAAAGATGGAGATGACCAGCGCGAACCTGATGGACACCTCTCTTGTGGCTGCCCTTCGGAGCGCCATCGGGAATGATCAGGACGGGATCGCGGCGGCAGTGAACGCGCTTGGTACGGCGACAGAATATGCGACAGGCGAGGAGGGGAATCTGGATGGGTTCTATAAGGACGGTTCCTGTATCCAGCACTCGAATCTCGCGTACACGGGCGGATATGGAGTAACTCTTTTGAAGGGGATCGAGAAGATTCTACTCCTGTCTAACGGCACGGCATGGCAGCTTCCGTCAGAGAAACTCAGCACTGTGTATTCGTGGATCTGGGACGGATACCGCCCGATCTTCGCGAACGGCGTGGTCATGGATATGGTCAGCGGAAGAAGCGTTGCAAGGCCGAGCCACACGGAGCTGGAAACGGCGAGAGGCATTTTGAGCGCGATCGTTCTGCTTGCGGAAAATGCACCGGAGGACATCAAGGGAGATCTACTGAGCTTTGCAAAGCTGCATTTGCAGGCAGGAGCAGAGATGTCAGACGAGTATTTCAGCGGTATGGATTCGGCCTCTATGGTCGCAGCGAAACAGCTTGTGGCGGACGGATCTGTAACAGCGGCGGATGGAACGCCCTACACGAAGATATTCGGCAGTATGGATAAAGCTGCGGTACACAGAGAAGATTTTACCCTTGGGATCAGCATGTATTCCAGCAGGACAGGTAACTTTGAGTGGCTAAACGGCGAGAATAAAAAAGGCTGGCATATGTCGGACGGGGCGCTGTTTTTATACAATGGCGACGAGGCGCAGTTCTCCAACAATTATTGGAATACAATCGATGCGCACCGCTTGCCGGGAACTACTACAGATCATTCAGAAGGCGTCCTCTACGGCACCAGTGAACTTGCGCATACAAGCAGTAAAGATTATGTAGGCGGTTCCACCGTTGAAGGGATGTATGCGACGATCGCGATGGATTTTGAGGCGCAGAGCGGAAGTGATCCGGAAGATCAGACGAACCTTACCGCGAAGAAAGCGTGGTTTGCGTTTGACGACGAGGTAGTTGCCCTCGGGACAGATATTCAGGGAATCACTAAGTTTACGGAGACGATCATTGAGAATAAGCAGATCAGCGAGAATGGTTCCAATACGCTGATCATTGACGGGCAGGAAATGCAGTCGGGCTTCGGAGAGAGCAGCGCGCCGGGCGCGAGGTACGCATGGATCGAGGGCAACAACAGTGCGGACAATATCGGATATTATTTCCCGGACGGAGAAGACCTGAATATACTGAAAGAGACAAAGACGGGAAGCTTCAAGGATATCAATACTTCAGTGAAAGATGGAGACGCAGGGTCAGAGGAGTCCACAAGAAATTACTTAAGCCTTGCGGTTTCTCACGGCGACGGGACGACAGCAGGAGCAGAGGACTACGCTTACGTCCTTCTCCCGGGCATGAACGCGGAGGAGACTGCCGCATATGCGGAGGGAGCGGGCATTGAGATCCTTGCGAATAACAGTACGGTACAGGCAGTGAGAGATGCATCCTCAGGCGCTTCAGGATATCAGTTCTGGGCAGCGGGAGAGATCGGGAATGTCAAGGCAGACCAGCCGGTGTCCGTGACGTTGAAAGAAGATCAGGGCAGGCTACATATTGGGATATCCGACCCGTCGCAGACGCAGAGCAGCCTGACGGTTTACCTCAGAGGCTACGAGGGACTTTCCGCCATTAACAGTCCGGCAGGCGTGATTACGGAACAGGAGGGCGAGTGGCTGAAGATCACGGTGGATATAGCAAGTCTGGAGCTTACGGATGGAGCGACGTTCAGTGAGCTGGAATTGTCTTATACCTATGTTCCGGAAGATACGGAGGAACCGACAGACCCAAGTAATCCGGGCGGTTCTACAGATCCGAGCGAGCCAACAGAGCCGAGCAATCCGGACGGTTCCACAGAACCGAGCGAGCCAACAGACCCAAGCAATCCGGGTGGTTCGCCAGATCCGAGTGAGCCGACAGACCCGAGTAATCCGGGCGGTTCCACAGATCCGAGCGAACCGACAGACCCAAGCAATCCGGGCGGTTCCACAGATCCGAGCGAACCGACAGACCCGAGTAATTCGGGTAATCCGACAGGGACGGAGACGGACAAGATCATTGAAGAGATCAGGAGCGCACAGAGCGGATCTGAGATAATAGTCAATATGGGTTCTAATACGGTTGTTTCTGCGGATGTTCTCGAGGCTGCGAAGGGAAAAGACGTTAATATTGTTTTGAAGATGGATGGATATACATGGACGATCAACGGAAAGGATATCACGGCTGCACAGTTGAAGAATGTTGACCTGAGAGTGATAGAGGATGTGAATGTGATTCCTGACGAGGTGATAAAGAAGCTGGCGGGAGACAGGCCGACGAAACAGATCTCGCTGGTGCATGAAGGCCCGTTTGGATTCGCCGCAGAGCTTACCATCTATGCTGGAAAAGAATATACAGGACAGTATGGAAATATCTTCTGGTATACGGATGATAAGATGGTATTTATCGATTCGTCCAAAGTGGTGGAAGATGGATATGTTTCCTTTACATTTACTCATGCTTCGGACTATGTGATCGTCATGAGCGAGCAGGCGATGTCAGCCGCTGATATTCCTGCGGAACTCAGAGCAGAGGACCAAGGCGGCCTGCCGAAAACAGGAGATCATTCCGACGTGTTGCTGTATGTTGTCCTTATGGCAGCGGCGGCAGCAGGCATTGTGGTCGCACTTAGAAGGATGCGTTACAAAAGAAGCGTTTAAAGAAGAGGGATATCTTAAGATTCTCTAAATATCTTGACAAATCTGCCTCTTGCGGATATAGTATGTGATAGTTAATTTTTAGTTAACAAATTCGTAAAAGGTAGTGAAGAAGAGGAGTACATCATCGCTCCCGTCAGAGAGGACTGCCCGGATCGCACTGTGCATGAGACTGGTGCTCCGGCTGCGAGGCAGTCTCGGTACAGGATGGTGGAAGGTAGCTTCGGAACCGGATATCTGAACGTGCAATAGCTCATACAGTTCTATGAATGGAGAAACGGAGAATGTTCCGTGGGTAGCAAGAGCGTCAGGTAGGATATCCCGGAGTGGTCCACGTTACAGGACTTAAGAGAAATAAATCAAGGTGGTACCGCGGAATTTTCGCCCTTTACATTTTAGAATGTAAGGGGCGATTTTTATAGACAAGTCCTTTGGACTTGCCTACAAAAATTAAAAGTCCTCCGGGCAGGATGCGCACTCGTGCGAAATGGAAATATGCCGCCAAGATGAAAATGTGCTGCCGAAAGTGAAACACGGCATCAAAAGAGAAAAGTGACACACATTTGAGAGGGAAGCAAGGAGAAGAAGATGAGCAAAGAGTTAGCAAAGACATATGATCCGAAAGCGATCGAAGAAAAACTGTATGAGAAATGGTGCGAGAACAAGTATTTCCACGCTGAGGTTGACCGCAGCAGAAAGCCGTTCACGACGGTGATGCCGCCCCCGAACATCACGGGAAAGTTACACATGGGACACGCTCTGGACAACACGCTTCAGGATATCCTCATTCGTTATAAGAGAATGGAAGGATACAACGCTCTCTGGGTGCCGGGCACGGACCATGCGGCGATCTCCACGGAGGTCAAGGTGACGAACCAGCTCAAAGAGGAAGGCATTGACAAGAAAGAGCTGGGACGCGAGGGATTCCTCGAGAGGACATGGCAGTGGAAGGAAGAATATGCCGGGACGATCGAAGGACAGCTCAAGAAGCTGGGTGTTTCCTGTGACTGGGACAGAGAGCGCTTCACCATGGACGAGGGATGCTCCAAGGCGGTCGAGGAAGTATTTATCAATTTATATAAGAAGGGATACATTTATAAAGGCTCCCGCATCATCAACTGGTGCCCGAAGTGTAAGACATCCCTGTCTGACGCCGAGGTGGAGCACGAGGATCAGGACGGACACTTCTGGCATATCAAGTATCCCATCGTGGGGACAGACCGTTTCCTTGAGATCGCGACCACACGTCCGGAGACGATGCTGGGCGATACTGCCATCGCGGTACACCCGGATGATGAGAGATACAAGGACATCGTTGGGAAAAATGTGATCCTGCCGCTGGTAAACAGAGAGATCCCCATCGTGGCGGATTACTATGTAGATAAAGAGTTCGGTACAGGCGCGGTGAAGATCACGCCCGCTCACGACCCGAATGACTTCGAGGTGGGCAAGCGCCATAACCTGCCGGAGATCAACGTCATGAACGACGACGCCACCATCAATGAACAGGGCGGCAAGTACGCAGGCATGGAGCGCTACGAGGCGCGAAAAGCCATCGTGGCGGATCTCGAGGCTCAGGGTTATCTCGTGAAGGTGGAGCCTCACAGCCACGCGGTCGGTACTCATGATCGCTGCGGTACGACAGTGGAGCCGCTGATCAAGCAGCAGTGGTTCGTGAAGATGGAGGAGCTGGCGAAGCCGGCGATCAACGCGCTTAAGACCGGGGAACTGAAATTTGTACCGGAGCGTTTTGACAAGATCTACCTGCATTGGCTGGAGAACATTAAGGACTGGTGCATCTCCCGTCAGATCTGGTGGGGACACCGCATCCCGGCTTACTACTGCGATGAGTGCGGCGAGTTCATCGTTGACAGACAGGCGCCCAAGAAGTGTCCGCACTGTGGATGTACGCATTTCACACAGGATGAGGATACACTGGATACATGGTTCTCTTCTGCCCTGTGGCCGTTCTCCACACTTGGATGGCCGGAGAAGACGGAGGATCTGGATTATTTCTATCCGACGGACGTGCTCGTGACAGGATATGATATCATCTTCTTCTGGGTTATCCGCATGGTATTCTCAGGATATGAGCATACAGGGAAATCACCGTTCCACACGGTGCTCATCCACGGTCTTGTGAGAGATTCGCAGGGACGGAAGATGAGTAAATCTCTTGGAAATGGTATTGATCCGCTGGAGATTATCGACAACTACGGAGCGGACGCCCTGCGTCTGACGCTTGTGACCGGAAACGCGCCGGGCAATGATATGCGCTTCTACAACGAAAGAGTAGAGGCGAGCCGTAACTTCGCGAATAAAGTATGGAACGCGTCACGTTTCATCCTCATGAATATGAAGGAGAACGTGGTGGATAAGCCGGATGCTTCTCTTCTTACGCCGGTTGACCGCTGGATACTGTCTGCGGTGAACACACTGGCGAAGGACGTGACAGAGAACATGGACAAGTTCGAGCTTGGCATCGCGGTGCAGAAAGTATATGACTTCATATGGGATGAGTTCTGCGACTGGTATGTGGAGCTGGCGAAATACCGTATCTACCACGCGGAGGAAGACCCGGCTGCGGCCAACTGTGTACTATGGGTATTAAAGACTGTGCTCGGACAGGCGTTAAAGCTGCTCCACCCGTTCATGCCGTTTATCACGGAGGAAATCTACAGTGCGCTCGTGCCTGAGGAGGAGTCTCTGATGATGTCTGAGTGGCCGGGATACAAAGAGGAGTGGAATTTCCCCGCAGATGAGAATGTGATGGAGCATGTAAAGGCTGTCACAAAGGGAATCCGCAACATCCGCTCCGAGATGGACGTGCCGAACAGCCGTAAGACGAAGGTGTTTGTGATCTGCGAGGATGAAGGCGTAAGCGCGGGCATGGAAGAGGTGAAGACGTCCGCACAGCCGCTTATGATGGCGAACGAGGTGCTCATACAGAAGACGAAGGACGGCATCGCGGACAATGCGGTATCCGTCGTTGTGCCGGACGCGGTCGTCTATCTGCCGCTGGAGGATCTGGTAGATTTTGAGCAGGAGCTTGAGAGACTGAAAAAAGAGGAAGAGAGATTAAACAAGGAGATCAAACGCGCAGAGGGAATGTTGTCCAATGAGAAGTTCGTGAGCAAAGCGCCCGAGGCGAAAGTACAGGAGGAGAGGGAGAAACTGGAGAAATATAGACAGATGCTCTCACAGGTAAGGGAGCGAATGGAAGGACTTGGGAAATGAAGAAGATCCGTATAAAAAAGCCTGATATAAAAGGGTTTTTTACAAAGGTCAGGAATCTGAAAAAAGAAGATATCATAAGGCATTTTAAGGAGAGAAAAGAAAGAAGGCAGAGAATCCTCGAGGCGCGGCGCAACGGGCCGTTCGCGAAGAAGATGCAGCCGGTGTATAAGTGGATGAACCGGCTGTCTCTGCCGCTCCACTACCTCCTTGCCTGTGTGATCAACTTTCTGATCGAGATGATCTCACGCCTGTCATTTTTTGAGGCGTGGGATTACATGGTGGGAACGCCCCTTGTGTTCCTGTATAATTCGTTCATGATATTTGTGACATTTACTCTTGTGTATCTTGTGCGCAGAAGGGTGTTCACACGGATATTGATCAGTGTATTCTGGCTGGTTTTAGGTATCTGCAACGGCTATCTTCTGACAAAAAGGGTGACGCCGTTCAACGCGCAGGACTTAAAGGTACTCTCAGACGCGCTGGAGCTGACGGGAAATTATTTCAACACCTTTGAGCTTATCATGATCATCATCGGCGTTGTGGCGCTTGTATTCTGGGTCGTATCCATGTGGCGCAGAGGCGGGCAGTTTACGGGGAAAATGCACAGGGTTATCGCGCTGGGAGGCGTGGCAGTTTCCTTCGGGGCATGCCTGTGGCTGACTGAAGCGGCTATTGACAAGCGTGTTATATCCAACTACTTTGGGAACATCGCGTTCGCCTATGAGGACTATGGTTTTCCATACTGTTTTTCCGCAAGCCTGTTCAATACGGGAATCAACAAACCGGGCGGATACAGTGAGAAGACAATGGATAACATCAGCGGTGACGGACAGCTTACAAAGAGTGAGACGGGAAGAAGTGAGGAAGAACTCCCGAATATTATATTCGTGCAGCTCGAGTCTTTTTTTGACCCCACGGAAGTGGAGTGGCTCCGTTTCTCAGAAGATCCCATCCCCAATTTAAGAAGGCTGTTCAATGAATATTCCACCGGATATTTCAAAGTGCCGTCCGTGGGAGCGGGAACAGCGAACACAGAGTTTGAGGTGCTTACCGGGATGAGTATGCGTTTCTTTGGTCCGGGCGAATATCCGTACAAGACTTATGCCAAGACAAAGACGCTGGAGAGCGCGGCGTCCGCTCTGAAAACGCTTGGTTACGGAGCTGAGGCGCTGCACAACAACGGCGGGAACTTCTACAGCCGTGCTCAGGTGTTCAACAATATGGGATTTGACCACTATACGAGCAAGGAGTTTATGAACATCCTCCAGACAACGCCCAAGGGTTGGGCGACGGACGATATCCTTGTGCCGAACATCATGGAGTCCATGGATACTACGGAGGGACAGGACTTTGTATTTACAGTCAGTGTGGAAGGCCATGGGGAGTACCCCACGGAGAAAGTGCTGGAGAACCCGGAGATCATCGTCAGCGGAGTTGAGGATGAGGGCGAGCGCAATGCGTGGGAATACTATGTGAATCTGGTTCATGAGATGGATAAATTCGCGGGCGATCTGATCGAGGCGGTAGAGTCCAGAAATGAGCCTACAGTGCTTGTATTCTACGGGGATCACCTGCCGACCATGAATCTGGAGGCCAGAGATTTAAAGAGTAAGTATCTCTATAATACCAATTATGTGATATGGGACAATATCGGTCTGGAGAAGAAGGACGGGAACATTGCCGCATATCAGATCATGGCGGATGTGTTCGAACGGCTTGACATCCACACGGGAACCGTGTTCAACTACCACCAGCAGCGCCGTCAGTCAAAAGATTACCTTGCCGATCTGGAGCTTCTGCAGTACGATATCATGTACGGCGGACAGTATGTCTACGAGGAGAGTGGACAGCCGATCACAGAGGGGCATATGGTTATGGGCGTGAAGGATGCGGTGATCACCGAGGTGGTGGAGCAGGCAGACGGAACTTACAGTATCTACGGCGATAATTTTACAAAGCAGAGCAAAGCCTACATTAACGGGGAGAAGCAGAGCACGACGTTTTTGAATAACACGAGGCTGGATCTCAAGGAATCGCAGCTAAAAGACGGCGACACAATCATGGTGGCGCAAGTCGGTTCCAGCAATACGATCTTCCGGGAGACGCTGTACTATGAATACAGCGGAGGCACCCTGACAGAGCTTCCGGCAGATGAAGACGCGCCGGAGAACGGAAGACAGGCGTTTGTAAAACAGGAAGAAGAGATAGAAGAATGACATACAGCGAAGCAGCAGAGTATATACTGGATATTCCGAAGTTTACTAAGAAGAATGACGCGCGTCACACAAAGCTCTTTTTAGAATATCTGGGGAACCCGCAGGAGCGCTTAAAGGCGCTCCATGTGGCGGGAACCAACGGGAAAGGCTCTGTGTGCGCGTATCTTGACAGCATGCTCCGTTCGGAGGGAAAACGGACGGGGCTTTTTACATCCCCGCATCTTGTGAAGCTCAATGAGCGGATCGCCATCGATGGAGAACAGATCAGTGACGATGATTTTACACGGACATTTGAAAAGACGATGGAGGCGGTGCGCCGCATGGAAGCAGAGGGGTTTGCCCATCCGACTTTCTTCGAGTTTTTGTTCGGCATGGCAGTAAGCGCTTTCGCAGATGCGGGAGTGGAATACGCGGTTATTGAGACAGGATTGGGAGGCAGGAAAGACGCTACCTGCGCCATTGAGCGGCCTCTTATGTGCGCGATCACATCCATCGGTCTGGATCACACCGAGTATCTAGGAGATACGATAGAAAAGATCGCATGGGAAAAGGCGGGGATCATCCGTCCGGGTGTGCCAGTACTTTATGCGCAGACTGCGGAGGAGAGCGACCGTGTGATCGAAAATAGCGCGAAAGAACAGGGGAGTTTCTGTAAAAAAATCGGGAAAGATGCGTTCGAAATTCTTGGAATCGAGGACAAACATATTGCATTTTCCTGTTCCAGTGCTTATTATGGAACTACCACGTGGAAATTGAACAATACCGGAGCTTATCAGCCGCACAATGCCATGCTCGCAATGGAAGTGATGCGCTATCTGTTCGGAGAGAGTGGTCATCCGAAGAGTTGGAGAGAGGCTCTGGAAGAATTGAGATGGGCGGGGCGCATGGAAGAGATCCTGCCGGATGTATATATCGACGGGGCGCATAATGTGAGCGCGATCGAAGCGTTCGCACAGAGTGTTCCGCAGGACGCGCGGGGAAATGTCATTTTGTTCTCTGCGGTTCAGGATAAGGATTACAGACAGATGGTCCGCTGTCTGTGCAGCAGGGTTCAGGCCGGGTTGTTCGTGGTGACGCACATCAGCGGCGGCCGGGGAACAGACGCACGGGCGCTGGCGGAAATCTTCAGGGAATATACAGAGCAGCCTGTCATAGTGATAGAGTCCGTGGAGGAAGCGTTTCGCTTTGTGCTTGAGCATCAGGGAGGGCGGCGTGTCTACTGCCTTGGCTCACTGTATCTGACAGGGAAGATAAAGGAATTGGTTCAGGAGGTCATATAGATGCTGAATTACGAAGAAGAACTGAAAAAATTCAAACCCAGCCTTGAGGTGGAAGAGATCGAGGACGCGGTGTATCAGGAAGATCTGTCTGATATGACGGATCTCTTGAAGCAGGTAATGGATCAGAAGAAATAAAGAAAGACAGTGGGGATATAAATGGACTATACGAAGAAGATCGTGTACCAGTCGAACTACTGGTACAACGACGGACTGCGGAAAGCGCAGATACGGGATATGTCCGGGGCGATAGCGTCGCTGCGCAGGAGTCTGCAGTTTAACAGGGAAAATATCGCGGCAAGGAATCTGCTTGGTCTTGTCTATTACGGCATCGGAGAGGTGCCGGAGGCTCTTGTGGAGTGGATCATAAGTAAGAACCTGCGTCCAAGGGATAATATAGCGGATTATTATATCAAAAATGTGCAGTCCTCTGCCAAAGAGCTTGAGACGATCAATCTGGCGATCAGGAAATTCAATCAATGTCTGGCGTACTGCCGCCAGAACGGGGAAGATCTGGCGGTTATCCAGCTAAAGCAGGTGATTTCCGCCCATCCTGATTTCTTAAAGGCATACCAGCTTTTGGCGCTGGTCTATCTACATACGGAGCAGTACTCCCATGCAAGACAGATTCTGCGCACGGCAAGGAAACTGGATACAACAAACGAGACTACGCTTCACTATATCCATGAGCTGATGCAGCACAGAGGGAGAGGCAGGCGCAGAAGCGAGAGGAAGAAAGAGGACGCGGTAGAATATAATCTCGGAAATGAGACGATCATCCAACCCAAACATTCCCGGTTAAAGGAGATAAGCAGCCATCTGGCGGTTGCCAATATTTTCATCGGCGCAGCCATCGGCGCGGCGCTGATCTGGTTTCTCGTGGCGCCTGCGGTCAATCAGGCGCGCTCCGACCAGATGAACGACCAGATGAGGGAGTACACCGACAAGATCACTTCTCTGGAAGCGCAGGTGAGCGCACAGACGAGGACGTTGGACAACTACCGGGCCACAGGTGAGAGCGTGGAGGCGGACGCGCGGGCGGCGCAGACGACCCGTGACAGCTACGAGGCGCTGATGGCAGTGTCCGACCAGTATAATTCAGGAAATTACAGCGACGCGACCATGGCGGACACTCTGGTTAACGTGAGCAGGGATTCGCTGGGTGAAAGCGCACAGGCGATTTACGACCAGATCTCGGCAGACATCTATCCGAACGCGTGTGACAGTAACTTTGAGACAGGTACAGAGGCTCTTGCCGCACAGGATTTCCAGACGGCCATTGACGCTTTTTATAAAGTGGTGCGCATGAACGAGGGTTATAACAACGGACAGGCAGTCTACAATCTGGCGCAGGCGTATCAGGGAAGCGGAGACAATGAAAATGCCGCAGTTTACTACCAGAAGGTTGTGGACAGCTACGGCGGCGCTGAGTTTGCCGCAGACGCACAGAGTGCTCTTGACGCCATCGGGCAGAGCGCGGGCGAGGAGGATACGTCCGAAAGCGCCCAGTGAGAAGGACCGGGGACGGACGGAAAAGAACAGAATTATAAAAATAGGGGAAAATTACGAAAGAAAAGAGTGTACGTCTGTATATTCTTTTCTTTTTTTATCAGGTGTAAATGCGAGGAGGAGTAACATGAAATATCAGGTGCAGGAGAACTGTCTTACCATCTATCTGCCCCGCGAGGTGGATCACCACAACGCGGAGGAGATCAAAAGGGAGGCGGACGCGGTCATTGACAGGAACCACATCAAATATGTGATCTTTGATTTTCAGAAGACAGACTTTATGGACAGTTCGGGAATAGGGGTTATTATGGGAAGATATAAGACGATCTGCCTGATCGGAGGAGAGGTCTGGGCAGTCCACGCCAGTGAGCGGATAAAGAAGATACTGACATTGTCAGGAGTGACAAAGATCATGCAGATATATGAGGAGGACAGGGTATGAAAAACACAAATGAAATGGAGATCCGTTTTGACAGCAGATCGGCAAATGAAGGGTTCGCAAGGGTGGCGGTCGCATCTTTCCTGACACAGCTTAACCCCACGGTAGAAGAGGTGGCGGACGTAAAGACCGCTGTGTCAGAGGCAGTGACCAATGCCATCATCCACGGCTATGAGAACGAGATACATAAAGTGCATATCCGCTGCCGCATTGAAGAAAATATATTTATGGTCGAAGTGCGCGATCAGGGCCGGGGCATCGAGAATATAGAAGAAGCAATGCAGCCGATGTACACCACAAAGCCTGAGCAGGATCGCTCCGGTATGGGATTTGCCTTTATGGAAGCCTTCATGGACAGTGTGGAGGTAGAGTCCGAGCCGGGAAAAGGCACGGTGGTGAGGATGAAAAAGGCAATCGGAAAAGGAAGGGAGATATGGACCACACAATCGCTTTGATACAGAGATCGCACGACGGGGATAAAGAAGCGAGAGAACAGCTTGTGGAAGAAAATGTCGGTCTGATCTGGTGTGTCGTAAAGCGCTTTTACGGGCGCGGATGCGAGGCGGAGGATCTCTTTCAGATCGGAAGTATCGGACTTTTAAAAGCCATCGACAAATTTGATACTTCTTATGACGTCAGGTTCTCTACCTATGCAGTACCTATGATATCCGGGGAGATCAAGCGCTTCCTGCGGGACGACGGTATGCTCAAGGTGAGCCGCTCCTTAAAAGAACTATCCTATAAAAGCCTTCAGGCAAGAGAAAAGCTGACCGCCGCGCTGGGGCGTGAACCAACAGTGGAGGAGCTTTCGGAAGAGATGGGGGTGGAGAAGGAAGAACTGGTACAGGCTATGGAGGCGGGCGGCGAGGTGGAATCCCTCTACCGTCCCATCCACCAGAAAGAAGGAAGTGAGATCCGTCTGGTGGACAAGCTGGAGGAGAAAGAAAAACAGGAGGATAAGATTCTTGACCGCCTCGTATTGAAGCAGCTTTTAGAGACACTGGACGCCAAAGAGAGAAAACTCATCTATCTGCGGTATTTTGCCGACCGCACACAGTCTGACGTAGGAAAGCTTATGGGAATATCACAGGTTCAGGTCTCCCGGATGGAGAAGCGGATCATGGAAAATCTCCGAAGGCTCAGTCAATGAATAATCTGTGGGAAAAACGAGAGACTAGACATTATAACGCGGACGGGAAATGGCAGGCGGATGCGCGCTGTGTATTCAACTGTCAGGGAACAGCCGCGGGAAAATGAAAGGTCGGTGGATGAGATGAAAGACGGACAGAAGAAAGTATGGTTCTGCCTTCTGGCGATTGTTCTGGCAGCGATAGTTATCGGGATACTCTATTATCTGAGTACGCCGCAGGAGCAGGCGGGAGAAGGGTTCCTCATAAGAGCTGCCACTGTGGAGGATGCGGCACAGCCAGATTGCGTATACGAAGGAACACAGTACGGAGAAAAACCGTGGGAAGATGAACAGGAGGTGCGTGATGTCCTCTAACAGTACGACATTATACATCAAGGGCGACCGGGATGTGGAAGTGACAAAGCCGGACGTGACGCTTGGGGATATCCTTACTTTGGAGTGTTCGGATAAGACAGTGCCCCCGAAGATCAAGACGCTTAAGATCATAAAGTTTAAAAAAGCAGGGAAGAAAAAGACTGAGCAGCACAGATGCGTGGTGTCTGTGTTAAAGATCATTGCCTGTATTCATGAAAAATACCCGAATATTGAGATACAGAACATGGGGGAGACGGACATCATCGTCACATACGAGGAGCAGAAGACACCGCCTCTTGCATGGCATATCTTAAAGACTGCGTTCGTTGTGGCGGTCACATTTTTCGGTGCGGCATTTTCCATCATGGCGTTTAATAACGACGTGGATGTGACAAAACTTTTCGGGCAGATGTACGAGCTTGTGACAGGACAGGAGACGGACGGGTTTACCATACTGGAGATCACCTATTCTATCGGACTGACCGCAGGGATACTGATCTTCTTTAATCATTTTGGAAAGAAGCGGTTTACCGTTGATCCAACGCCTATGGAGGTGCAGATGCGCCTGTATGAAAATGACATCCAGACCACACTGATCGAGGATGCGTCAAGAAGGGGGGATGAGCTTGATGTGGGCGGAAGCGGCACAACAGAGCCTTCTGGCAGTCATCGGTCTTAGCGCGGGAGTCGCCGTGGCGGGCGGACTGTTCTCCTTTATCGTCGAGCTGGGCGTGGTGGCGGACTTTGCGGACCGCACCCACACCGCAGACCGGATACTCCTCTATGAGAGCAGTGTGGCGTTCGGCGGAATACTGGGAAACCTGCTGTATGTATTCAAGGACGGCATGGCAGGCCACATGGCTGTAAATGCCGCGGGCGGGGGAATACTTGCCGTGTTCGGCATCTTCGCGGGCATCTTCGTGGGATGCTGGTCCATGGCGTTGGCCGAGATATTAAATCTGTTTCCCGTGTTCATGAGAAGAGCGAGGATCGTGCGCTATATGACTGCCTTCATCTTAGGCGTTGCCATCGGAAAAGGACTGGGGGCAGGCCTGTTTTTTTTTAGAGGCTGGTAGACTCTTTTCTGCGGAATTCCGAGAGGAACAGTCCAACAAGGGTAAGCAGCGTCCCTATGACGGTCATTACGGTCAGCTTCTCGTGCAGGATGAGGACAGAGGCCGCCACTGTGACCACCGGGCCTAAATAAATGTATACGCTTGCCTTGAGTGCGCCGAGTATTTTTACTGAGAAATTCCATGTCACATAGCACAGAGCAGAGGCGCCAAGGGCAAGGAAGAGAAGATTTCCCAACAGTAAGGGGTCTTTCAGTGCTGTCAGATCCGGAGAGAAGCCGAACAGGAAGAGCGCGGGGATCATGAAAAGCACCCCGTAAAAAAAGCAGTGGCGCGTCGTCTGAACCGTGGAGTATCCGTAGGCATTGATCTTTTTCGAAAATACGGCGTAGAAAGACCACACCACAGCCGCCAGAAGAGCCAGCACATCCCCGATAGGGTCAAGGTGAAGGCTGGAGCCGCCGAAGCTGATCATACAGATCCCCGCCATGGCAAAGAGAAATCCCACGAAAAAAGAGGGACGCAGCTTCTCTTCGTCCTTTAGAAGAAAGCGGGATACAATGGCAGTAAAAAAAGGCACAACAGATACGATCACCCCCACATTCGAAGCCAGAGTGTAGGTCAGCGCAATATTTTCCAGAAGATAATACAGGCAGATCCCGCTTAATCCCGCCGCCGCGAAGGTAAGCTCCTGCCTAGGGGATAACCCCTTTAGTCTGCCCGGAGATACGATCCAGAGCAGCAGAAAACCAATGACAAAACGCAAAAATAAGATCTCCACAGGCGCAAATGCCCTGAGGAGTATTTTTGTTGAGATAAAGGTGGTGCCCCAGACAATGATCGTCATCAGGGCGCTTAAGTGTCCAAGTGATTGCTTTTCTTTCATGATGTTACCTCTTATGTTTTCTTTCTATTCGCAATGAAACTATTCTATCATGAAAATGAGAAAAATACCTCAAGAAATTGTAAAATCAGCTCAACAGCCGTTTAATTCACTAACGTCCCCTTGTTTAAACAGACGAAAACAGGGAACGATTACGAATATCTATTCTGCGATGAGGACGATGCCGGTCTGGTTCCGAGCTACAGGGATAAAGAAAACTAAAGGTTCTGAATCCGCCCGAAAAGCAGGACTTTCGGTGGATAACTCGGCTTCGCCTCA
>DWYT01000004.1 GCA_019118545.1 Candidatus Mediterraneibacter merdavium
AATTCCAAGAAAGTGGAGACAGCGCATTTTATTACATGGTGGGAGGCAGATACCATGCCATTATTTGACAACGAAAATAGAATCTTACAGATCGAAACAGAAAAAGAGGAAATCTTTAAGCATATGGAAAATCCGCTGATCAGCCAGCCGTTTATTGAAGATTTTGCCAAGAGGTTTTCATGGAGTACAAATGCAATCGAAGGGAACACACTTTCACTGGAAGAAACAATCGCAGTGATTGATTATGATGAAGTAAGGTCGAATCACACCTATTCAGAATATACAGACGCGAAAAATGCCTACTATGCAATTCGGAAAATGCTGATTCCCTTTGAAAAAACAGTCATTGATGGAGAGTGGATTAAAAAGGCAAATGGCTATATCAGACATGTGCAGGGAGAATATAGGGATACTGCCGTTTATATTGGGAATCTGTCGGAAGCTGTATACTATCCTCCCGATCCGCAGGATGTTCCAGAGCTTATGAAAAACTGGATTAGGGAGACAAATATAGAAGCGGAAACAGTGAAAGAAATTTTCGAAAGAATTGCAGCCAATCATATCCGGTTTGAACGGATTCACCCTTTTGCAGACGGCAACGGCAGAACTGGGAGGATGATTATTAACCAGCAGTTGATTAATAACGGTTTACTGCCCATCTCAATCCGGCCGACCGGAAAATACAGAGAAGCATTTAGAAGATATGACAAAAAAGAAGACCTCTCAGAAATGGTATACGTTTTGCTGAAAAGCGAACAGGAAGCTTTTGACAGAGTCCGCAGTCTGGTTTTGAAACTTTATAAAGACCGGGAGAAACAGAAGAAAGAAATCTGTAAAAAAATTATATGATATAAGTAAGAAGAAACAGAAAAAGGAGCCGTCCATTGCGGGCGGCTCAAATTTTTTCGAAGGTGGATGTGCTGGTGGTTAGTCCCTGCTATCTGGGAAATCCCCTCGGTTTGAATTTGCTGTATGCTTGAAGAGGAAGATCAGTGCCAGCACGGAGACGATTCCCTCTGTCACAGGCACTGCCATCCAGATTCCGGTCAGTCCGGCGAGTGCCGCAAGCAGCCACGCTACAGGGATAATGAGCAGGAATCCCCTTAAGATGGACACAATGAACGCCTGTCTCGGACGGTCTGCGGAGCTTAGGAAGGATGCCGCTACGATATTGATGCCGGAGAAGAACAGGCTGACAAAGTAAATCTTCATACCGCCGGAGGCGATCTCTGTCAGCACAGGATCATGATCCCGGTTGAAGATATCTGCAATGGGAACAGACCATACTGTAACTGCCGTGTAGGCGGCCAGTGCCATCAGAAGGGCAGTGGCCAGCGCGTACCGCCTGATGGAACGGATCGCATTGCGCCCGGAAGTACTTTCCCGATTCCCGGAGGCAGCATATTTGCTTACGATAGGCTGGATGCCCTGAGCGATCCCGGTGAAGATCGCTACAAGGACAAGTGCGATGTTGGCAAGGATGCCGTATGCTGCCACGCCGGTGTTTCCGTTGAGAGAGAGGATCAGAAAGTTAAATACAATGATCACGATGCCGGAGGACAGCTCTGAGACAAGGGAGGATACGCCGAGGGCGCAGATATCCAGCCAGCGTCTTGCAGAGAAACGTACTCCTGAGAGAACACGGAAGCGGTTATTTTTCTTTATAAAATGTGCGGACAGAACGAGCATGCTTACCACAGGCGCGGTGGCTGTGGCGACGGCTGCTCCGGTCATGCCCATTCCAAGAGGGTAGACGAATACATAGTCCAGCACAATATTAGTCAGGCTTCCCGTGATCATACCTGCCATGGACAACCCGGGCGCGCCGTCGTTACGAACAAAACAGGTGAGCAGATTGTTCCCAAGGAACAGGGGAGAGAAAAGGAGCAGAACCCGCAGATAATCCGTGGCATAGCTGATGGTTTCCCCATTTGCTCCAAGGACATGAGCGATCTGTCCCGGGAACAGCGCTCCGGCCGAGGAAAAGATTACAGCCGCGGGCACGGTCAGGTACAGTGCATGTGTAAAAATGGTCTGATGGATCTTGTCCTTTGGCTGGGCGGCTGACAGAGAGTAGCGCGCCGCCGCACCCATGCCGATCATCAGTCCGGTGCCGTTCATCAGGCTGTATGCTGGCAGGGCGAGATTGAGCGCGGCAAGGGCGTCCGCCCCGATCCCCCGGGCAATAAAAAATGTGTCTGCCAGTATATAGCAGGAGAACCCGATCATTCCCAGTACATTCGCAGAAACGTATCTAAAGAAAAGGGGAAAGAGGGATTCTTTTTTTGTTGGTGCTGTGTTCATTTTTGTAAGTCTCCTTTCCAAATCAGCCAAAATAAAGGGCATCCGTCCCACACCTTCTATGGCCTGCGGTGTGAAACTGAATGCCCTTTAAACCCTGCCCGGCGGCAGGGAGTAACATTTCATTATTGATTGACCGGATCACTGCCGGTTCTGTGTATCCGTGGATATCTTACCACACGATCTTCCCATTGTCCATAGCGTTCTTGGTAAGAAGACGTTGCCGCAATGAGAAACAGTTCCAGTTCGCGTGAACTGGAACGGAAATTCTGTTCTGGCGTTCCCGGAGAATTTATTGTACAATAGGGTACGAAAGCGAGGGATATAGATAATGAATAAGAAAGAGATACTGGAGATAAGGAAACAATTTACTCCCGCAAACTGTGCGATTACACGCATCTGCGGATGCTATGTGGATCATGAGAAAACAAAGATAGTGGAGTCGAAGGATGCTTTTCTATCCTTGCCGGAGGAAGAAGCGTTTAAGTATTTTGACATTTTCAAGAAGACATTGTCCGGAGCAGTGGGAAAGAACATGCTGAATCTGGAGTTCCCGCTGGACGCGGAGATGCCGGGCGGCACACAGGAATTTCTTTTAAAGCTCAGGGACAGCAAGCTGGAAGATGATATGCTTCTGGAGGAATTTTATGACAAAGTCATCGCTACATATGAGTACGCGGAGAATTATTATATCATCCTCATCCATGCCATGTATGATATTCCGGGGAAATCCACGGACGGTCTGGAAATGTTCGACGCGTCAGACGAAGTGTACGAGTACCTGCTTGCGAGCATCTGCCCGGTGTCACTGTCCAAAGCAGGACTTAGCTATAATGCGGCGGACAACCGGATTCAGGACCGTGTCCGCGACTGGATCGTGGATGTTCCGGCAAAGGGATTCCTTTTCCCGGCATTTAATGACCGCAGCACGGATCTTCACAGCGTCCTTTACTACACGAAAAAGTCAGAAGATCTTCAGCCGGAGCTGATTGACCAGCTCTTGGGCGCGAAAATGCCGATGTCCGCGGATACGCAGAAGGAGACGTTCCAGATGATCATTGAAGATACGTTAGGCGAGGAGGGCGACTATGAGACGGTACGCAATATCCACGAGACGCTCAATGAGATGATCGAGGAGCACAAGGAAGAGCCGGAGCCTTTGGCGCTTGATAAGACGGAGGTTAAGAAAATTTTTGAAAAAAGCGGTGTAGACGCTGAGAAGATGGAAAACTTTGACCAGAATTTTGAGACAAACGCAGGGGAAAAGGCTTCCCTGCTGGCATCCAATATCGCGGAGACGAGAAAGTTCAACATCGAGACCCCGGACGTGATCATCAAGGTGAATCCGGAGAGGGCGGATCTTGTAGAGACGAGGATCATCGATGGCCGCCAGTGCCTTGTGATCCCGGTGGATGACCATATCGAGGTGAACGGGATCAATGTAAAAACAATCCGTCAGTCCTGACAGGATCAGCGGCAGTATTTTATTCCACAGGTTTAAAACAGTCATAAGTGTTGTATTAAAGGCGACCTTCACAGAGCCGGATTTCTATCCCATGGCAGTGGAGATCGCCTTTACCATGTCCTTACATTCTTGAGAGAAGGCTGGTGACTGTGGGAACAGTGATCTTATTCTTTATTTCTATCTTTGGAGTGGGAAGAGAAGCGGATAAATGATTAAGTATTTAACTAAATTTGTACAAAAAGTATGAAAAAAATATGAAATTATAAAATCTATATTGACTTTATTGTCTATTACTACTAAGATATCATTTAGTTATCTAACTAAATTGATGTTTGGAGGAAAGAGGATGTTTCATTGTGATATGAATGAGATTCCCATACTGGGACTTCTCGGAATCGTGTCGCACCGTGCCAAGAACACGGCGAAGGGCATGTATCAGGAGTTCGATATGAACCGAAGCTCGGCGGGTGTATTATTTATGCTCCATCAGAGGAAAACTATGTCACAGAGGGAACTGGCGGAACAGCTCAATGTGACTGCTCCGTCCATCACATCACTGATCCAGAAGATGGAGAAATCCGGGTATATCACCCGCAGGCCTGATGAGCAGGATCAGCGGGTGATGCGCCTGTCCCTGACAGAGAAAGGAGAGTCCCTGATCCAGTCTGTCAAAGATGTGGCGGACCGGATGGAACAGATACTTTTAGAGGGGATGAGCTTGGAGGAGAAGCTGCTGTTCCGGCGTCTGATGCTTCAGGTCAATGAGAATCTTGATAATTATGAAAGGAAAGAAAGAGCATGAAGAATTTGTTTAAGTATGCGGCGGAACACTGGAAATCTCTGCTTGCGATCATTGCTATCCTGTTCATTCAGGCATACTGTGACCTGTCGCTTCCTGCTTACACCTCTGACATCGTCAATGTAGGTATCCAGCAGGGCGGTATCGAAGATCAGGTTCCTGAGGCCATCGCCTTGGAGGAGATGGAGAAGCTGCTTTTGTTCGTACCGCAGGAGGATCATCAGACCGTGCTTGATGCCTATGACACGGATGACACTACTTATGACACAGCGGCATATGTATTGAAAGAAAATGTTTCTGACGATGAGGAAAAGTTAAATGGGTTGAAAGATATCCTTTCAGGGCCGATGATGCTGACAGCAGGATTCGAGTCCGGCAGTGATATGACCGTGCAGATCGAAGAGAAGCTAAAAGAACAGCTCAAAAGTCAGATGTCTGCACAGGGCAGCGCGGGTATACCTGTTCAGAGCACCACGGATATGCCCGTTCAGGGGAACGCGGATATAGCCGTTCAGGACAGTGCAGATATGCCAGTCAGTCTTGATATAGACAGTATGACAGTATTTGATATTTTGAAAATGCTGCCCAAGGAGCAAAAAAGTGCGCTGATACAGGAGATGGGAAACCAGATGGAAGAGCTTCCCGAGACGATCCTTGAGCAGGCGGCGGTCAGCTATGTAAAGACAGCATATGAAGGTCTGGGGATGGATATGGATGGTCTCCAGTTCCAGTATCTTTTTACAACGGGGGCGAAAATGGCAGGCCTTGCGTTTCTGGGGATGGCGGCCAGTATCCTTGTAGGATTCCTTGCTTCCCGCGTGGGCGCGGCGACAGGACGCGACTTGAGAGGAAAAGTATTCCACAAGGTGGTGGGATTCTCCAACAATGAGTTCGACCATTTCTCCACTGCATCGCTCATCACAAGGAGCACTAATGATATCCAGCAGATTCAGCTTATCATTGTCATGCTGCTGCGTATCGTGCTGTACGCGCCGATCCTTGCCATCGGCGGGATATTTCAGGTGTTCCAGACGAACGTGTCCATGTCTTGGATCATCGGTCTGGCGGTGGCGCTGATCGCCATCGTGATCCTGACATTGTTCGTTGTGGCAATGCCGAAGTTTAAGATCTTACAGACACTGGTGGATAAAGTGAATTTAGTCATGCGTGAGATCCTGACTGGACTTTCTGTCATCCGAGCGTTCAGTACGGAGAAGCACGAGGAGGAGCGCTTCGACGAGGCGAACCGTACATTGACAAAGACGAACCTGTTCGTCAACCGTGCCATGACATTTATGATGCCAGTCATGATGCTCATTATGAACGGTGTATCCGTCCTTATTGTGTGGACGGGAGCACACGGCATCGATGAGGGGCAGATGCAGGTCGGCGATATGATGGCGTTCATCCAGTATACGATGCAGATCATCATGGGATTCCTTATGCTGTGTATGCTCTCCATCATGCTGCCGAGAGCCGCTGTCGCTGCGGATCGTGTAGAAGAGGTATTGTCAAGCCAGACCGTGATCCACGATCTGAAAGAGGCAAAGACATTTACAGGAGAGAAAAAGGGACTGCTTGTGTTCGACCACGTTTCCTTTAAATATCCCGGGGCGGATGAAAATGTGCTCCACGACATCACGTTTACCGCGAAGCCGGGCGAGACGACCGCGATCATCGGAAGTACCGGAAGCGGAAAGTCCACTCTGGTCAACCTGATCCCACGTTTCTACGACGTGTCCGAGGGAAGTATCACTTTAGACGGCGTGGACATCCGCGAGGTTACGCAGCATGAATTAAGAGAGAAACTGGGGTATGTTCCGCAGAAAGGCCTTCTTTTCTCCGGTGATATCCGATCCAATATCCTGTTCGGCAACCCGGACGGAAGCGAGGAGGAGATGGTCGAGGCGGCACAGATCGCTCAGGCAACAGAATTCATTGACGCAAAACCGGAAGGATATGCAAGCCATATCTCTCAGGGCGGAACCAATGTATCCGGCGGACAGAAGCAGAGGCTCTCCATCGCCAGAGCCATTGCCAAGCATCCGGAAGTATTCATTTTTGACGACAGCTTTTCCGCCCTTGATTTCAAGACGGACGTTACTCTTAGAAAGGCGCTCAAGAAACGCACAAAAGACAGCACGGTGCTTATCGTGGCGCAGAGGATCAGCACGATCTTAAACGCGGAACAGATCATTGTGCTGGACGACGGGAAGGTTGCGGGAATGGGTACGCACCGCCAGCTTCTTAAGAATTGTGAAGTGTACCGGCAGATTGCGGCGTCTCAGCTCTCCGAAGCGGAGTTAAAGGCAGGGATGGAAGAGCCGCATGAGTCGGCTACAGAAGGATCAGAGTCGAAAACTGCTGAACGTGCTGTACGCAATGGCGAGGATAACTGTGCCGACGCAGAGATTTCAGGGAAGGAGGTGCCGAACCATGCCTAGAGGAATGGGACCGCATAACGCGGCGGGCGAGAAAGCCAAAGATTTTAAGGGAACGATCATTAAACTGATCAAATATATGAACGCATTTAAGATCCAGATGTTCTTTGTGGCAGTCTTTGCCATCTGCGGCACTGTTTTCAATATCATTGGGCCTAAGATCTTAGGAAAGGCGACTACAGAGATCTTCAACGGTCTTGTGAGCAAGGTGTCCGGCGGGGCAGGGATGGATTTTGGAAAGATCGGAACCATCCTCATCACAGTGCTGGCACTGTATCTGGTGAGCGCGATGTGCACGTTTATTCAGGGAATCCTCATGACAGGCGTCTCCCAGAAGACGACCTACCGTCTGAGAAAAGAGATCTCGGAGAAGGTCAACCGTATGCCCATGAATTATTTTGAGACGAAACCAGTCGGGGAAGTGCTCTCCCGTGTGACCAACGACGTGGATACGTTGGGACAGAGCTTAAACCAGAGCGCGACGCAGATGATCACATCCGTCACGACCATCATCGGTGTGCTTGTGATGATGCTGTCCATCAGTCCGCTGATGACGCTGGTGGCGCTTTTGATCCTGCCGATCTCTGTGCTTTTGATCTCTTTTGTCATGAAGCGTTCTCAGAAATATTTCCGAGGACAGCAGAAGTATCTGGGAGATGTCAACGGGCAGGTGGAGGAAATCTACAGTGGACACAATATCATCAAAGCGTTTAATAAAGAAGAGGACGTGATCCGGGAGTTCAACGAGACGAACGGAAAGCTCTATGATTCCGCATGGAAATCCCAGTTCTTCTCGGGAATGATGATGCCTGTGATGCAGTTTATCGGAAATCTCGGCTATGTGGGCGTGGCCATCCTCGGAGGGTTCCTAGCCATCCGAAATGTGATCGAGGTCGGTGATATCCAGTCCTTCATCCAGTATGTAAGGAACTTCACCCAACCCATCCAGCAGGTGGCGCAGGTGACCAACATGCTGCAGCTTACCGCGGCCGCGTCCGAGAGAGTGTTTGAGTTCCTTGATGAAGAGGAGGAAGACCAGACTGTGCCAAATGCGGTATCCATAGACGGTCTTCAGGGAAATGTGGAGTTCGATCATGTGCATTTTGGATACAATCCGGATAAGATCATCATCAACGACTTCTCCGCGAAAGTAAAAGAAGGCCAGAAGATTGCTATCGTAGGCCCGACCGGAGCGGGAAAGACGACCATGATCAAGCTGCTCATGCGATTCTACGATGTGAACAGCGGCGCCATCAAGATCGATGGTCACAATGTAAAAGATTTTAACCGCAGCGAACTTCGGGAAATGTTCGGCATGGTGCTGCAGGATACATGGCTGTTCCACGGCTCCATCATGGAGAACATCCGCTACGGCAGACTGGACGCTTCCGATGAGGACGTGATCCGCGCGGCGAAGGCGGCTCATGTACACCGCTTCGTGCAGACGCTTCCGGGCGGCTATAACATGGAACTGAACGAGGAGGCGACCAATGTCTCTCAGGGACAGAAGCAGCTCCTTACCATTGCCAGAGCCATCCTCGCAGATCCGAAGATCCTCATCCTCGATGAGGCGACCAGCTCCGTTGACACAAGGACAGAAGTTCTTATCCAGAAAGCCATGGATAACCTGATGAAGGGAAGGACCAGCTTCGTCATCGCGCACAGACTGTCAACGATCCGTGACGCAGATCTCATCCTCGTCATGAAGGACGGCGATATCGTCGAACAGGGCACACACGAACAACTGCTGGCGAAAGAAGGATTCTACGCAGAACTGTATAACAGCCAGTTCGAATCAGCAGATCAGACGTGCGCTTAGAATTTCCGAAAGGACAGAAAAGAGCAGCCGACTAAGACAAATATCCCTCGTGGACACATTTTCATTCGGGCCACGACGCAAGGGTATATAGGAGTGCAAAATACGCACTCCAAATACCCGCGTCGTTCTACGGTCCACTCGGGATACATGCCTTAGCGGCTGTTTCTCTATCCCACGACAATTCACGATTAGTGGGGGGCATTCCTCTAAAATACTTTTGCTGGATATCAATTACAAGTTTATTATACTTCCTGCCTTTGACCGTCACAAAAGCAAAACAATGGCAGTCCCCTTTTTCACCGATAATCTTCCGTTATTGTTTTAGAGAAATACGTTCTGGTTTTAGCACAATCTGCCCGCTACAGACTGCCGATGGGGAACGGAGGATGTGACATTTTCATGCGGGATCTCCTTTCGGATCAGAAAAAAGCAATGATTCCTGTCATTGTATTGTTTTTCCATTTTACATATGCTATCTTGTTCTCACATCAAAACGGCGTTCCGCCTGATATTGATGTTCTGAATTATATCATGCCGTGGGGAAACGGCAGGTATTCGCAGCAATTCATTTTCGGCGTCCGTATTCCGGACAACATTCCGATGATGAGAAAACAAGGGATAAAACACTGTCAGGGACAGGAAAGATCTTTACATCAAATGGAGATATGTTTACAATAAAGACAGACATTGAAACTCCTTTCCCACAGGTGGCTTATTCCACAGAAGGTATACCTAAAAGGTATTCAGGACTGTGCAGGACGCAGCCGACAAAGGAAAGGAGAATCTTATGACAAAAGCAAACGACAACTTTATCATGCTTCCCACTGTGGACTTCTGTTTTAAAGAACTGATGCAGAACAGTAAGGTGAGACAGGGTTTTATTGCGGCGCTTCTGGGGAAGGATCCCGAGGAGATCAAGGAGACGACGCTTCTTCCAACTTCCCTGAGACAGGAATACGGGGATGATAAGTTGGGGGTACTTGATGTGGCGGTGAATTTGACAGACGGAACTCAGCTTGATCTGGAGATGCAGGTGCTCAATTTCGCGTACTGGACAAACCGCATCCTTTTCTATTTGAGCAAGATGTATGCGGGCCAGCTGAAAAGAGGAGAGCCTTATGACAGCCTGAAAAAGTGTATCCACGTCAGCATCCTTGACTTCATCCATTTTCCGGAGGATAAAAGGTGTTACCACAGGATTTCACTCTGCGACGTGAAAACAGGCGCTCCCTATACTGATCTGATGGAACTCCACATTTTAGAGCTTAAAAAGCTGCCGGAGAAAGTCCGCAATGAGGATGGTGTCATCCGCTGGATGCGTTTCTTCAATGGGAAGAAGAAGGAGGATTTTGAAGAGATGGCAAAGACAGACCAATATATGGAAGAAGCATTTACCGAGCTGGAAAGATTAAGCGCAGATGAAAGGAAAAGGATCGAATATGAAGCGCGTGAGAAAGCAGTGCGGGATTACAATACTTTGATGGGCGCTGAGCTTCGCCGAGGGATGGAACGAGGTCTGGAGCGAGGAATGGAAAGAGGTCTGAAAAAAGGCATGAAGCAAGGCATGGAACAAGGTATGAAACAGGGCATGGAAAAGGGGATGGAAGAAGGCAGGAAAGCCGCCCTTCTGGGACTGATTGAAAAGAAGCTGGCAAAGGGAAAGACTTACGCGCAGATCGCGGAGGATCTGGAGGAAGAGAAAGCTGTGATCGAGGAACTTGCAAGGGGACTGAAAAATGTATCACATACTGATCGTTGAAGATGACCGGAGCCTGAATCAGGGGATCGCTCTGGCGCTAAAGGAAGAAGACGTTTCCTTTTATCAGGCATATACCATAGCGGAAGCGCGCACATTGCTCCGCGACAGGAGCATTGATATGGTTCTTCTGGACATCAACCTTCCGGACGGAAGCGGATATGACTTTTTAAAAGAGATACGGAATGTATCCGAGCTTCCGGTGCTGATGATCACGGCGAATGACATGGAGAGCGACGAGGTGACCGGATTTTCTCTGGGGGCGGACGACTATATCACAAAGCCGTTCAGCCTGATGGCATTGCGGGCGCGGGTAGGGCGTATGCGCCAGAGGACGGCGTCGGCACAGACGAAAAAAGAGTATTCGGATGAAAGATATGTGTTCCTGTTTGACAATATGAAATTCTATGTGGAAGGCGAGGAGATCATATTAAGCAAGACGGAGCAAAAGCTGTTGAGATGCTTTGTGGAGAACAGAGGGCAGACGCTGACAAGAGACCGGCTGATGGATATCATCTGGGAACAGGGCGGTAGCTTTGTGGAAGAAAATGCTCTGAGCGTGGCGGTGAACCGGCTCAGGCATAAGCTGGAAGGGAAGGATAAGACTTGCCCGATCCGCACTGTTTACGGGATCGGCTATGTGTGGGAGAAGGGATCATGATACAGATCGGAGCAGGAAGGACGCTGCGGTACTTAAGTGATATGCTGGAGAGCGCCATTGACGGTACATTCGACGAGACACGTTATGATGAGAGTGAGCTGTCAAGGCTGGAATCAAGGTGGAAGCAGTATTTTTATCAGTCAAAGCTGTCCGTAGAACAGACCGAGAAAGAGAGGGAAGAATTAAAGTCTCTTGTGTCGGATATTTCTCATCAGACGAAGACACCACTTTCCAACATCCGTCTTTATTCGGGACTTCTTATGGAACAGGCGGGGAGTGAAGCGGAGAAAGAAATGGCGGCGCAGATCGAGGCGCAGGCAGAGAAGCTGGAATTTCTCATACAGGCGCTTGTGAAAATGTCACGGCTCCAGACGCAGGTCATCGAGGTAGTGCCCTGCCGTCAGCAGATCGCGCCTATGACAGATGCTGCCATGGAGACAGTGCGGGAGCGGGCAGAGAAAAAACATATTCGTATCACATATGAGGTTCCCAGTGAGATATGTGCTCTGTTCGATAGGAAATGGACAGAGGAAGCGCTGGTTAATGTGATGGAAAATGCTGTAAAATATTCCCCGCCGGGAAGTACGGTGGATATCCGGGTGAAGGAGTACGAGTTCTATGTCTGTATCCGCGTCAGTGATCAGGGCATGGGTATCAGCGAAGAAGAAAAGGCACAAATATTTACCCGGTTTTACAGAAGTCCGCGAGTGCAGCAGGAGGAGGGGGTCGGCATCGGCCTCTACCTCGCGCGGGAGATATTAAAGCGGGAGAACGGATATATCAAGCTGGAGTCAAAGGAAGGAGAGGGAAGCTGCTTTATGCTTTATTTGAGAAAATGACACCGGAAGCTGCGTACTCTGCCACAGAGGACAATATAACGCAGAATTATGTCAATACTGTTAGATTTGTGAAAGAGTCTGGAAAGAATGTTTTTATATAATAACCCTATGGATAAGTCTGTAGGGTTATTATTATGTGAACCCGGACAGACATCCGTCAGAGGTAGGAGGGATAGACATGAGTATCTTAAAAACAAGCAATCTAAAGAAATATTATGGAAACAACGATACTTTGGTAAAGGCGTTGGACGGGGTGGATCTGTCGGTAGAGCGGGGAGAGTTCGTGGCTGTGGTAGGCACCTCGGGCAGCGGGAAATCAACGCTTTTGCATATGCTGGGCGGACTGGACCGTCCTACATCGGGGAAGGTGGAAGTGGATGGAAAAGACATCTCCAGATTGAAAGACGAAGAGTTGACGGTCTTTCGCAGAAGGAAGATCGGTTTCGTATTCCAGAGTTACAATCTGGTCCCTGTTCTCAATGCGTATGAGAATATTGTCCTCCCAATCGAATTGGACGGCAATCGGGTCGATAAGAGGTTTATAGAAGATATCATAGAAGAACTGGGACTGGAAGAAAAAAGATACAGCCTGCCCTCTCAGCTCTCTGGGGGACAGCAGCAGAGAGTCGCCATCGCTAGGGCATTAGGGGCAAAACCAGCCATTTTGTTATGCGACGAGCCAACCGGCAATCTGGACTCCGTGACCAGTCAGGATGTGTTAAGCCTTTTAAAAGTCTCCGCGGAACGCTTCGGTCAGACCGTGGTGATGATCACGCACAATGAGGAGATCGCCCAGCTTGCGGACCGTATCGTGCGCATCGAGGACGGGCGAATTGTCTCAGGAAATGGGGCCGGAGAAAGAGGAACCCATGGGTTCATGAGACAGGGAAAGGTCTCATACAAAGGCGGTGAGGCAGATGCGTAAGGTGAAGAATAAGAAAGTCATCCGCCGTCTGGCGGACAAGAGCTTCCGTGCCGCCCGCACGAGAAATGTCATCGCGGTGCTCGCCATTGCCCTGACCGCGATGCTGTTCGCGTCGCTGTTCACCATCGGCATGGGCGCAGTGGAGACCTTTCAGCTCGAAACCGCGCGTCAGGCGGGTACAGATTCCCACGGTGTGTTCAAGGATGTCACAAGGGAGCAGTACGAGAAGCTTTCCGCCCATCCGCTCATCAAAGAGAGTGCTCCGTGCGAGGTCGTGGCGGATGATGTGCTGAACCCGGAGTTTTTGAAACGTCATGTGGAAGCGTGGTATGTACCGGAATATCATTACGGACACCGTTTTCTTGATATCAGAGAAGGGCGCGTTCCGCAAAGTGCAGATGAGATCCTGCTGGATGAGACTTCGTTGGAACTTCTGGGAGTGGAAAGGAAAGCCGGGCAGGAGGTGACGCTCACCTTCCGGCTTGGACGGGAAGAACCGCAGACTGTGGAGCGCACCTTCATTCTGTCCGGAGTACTGAGAGCAAACAGTGCTATGAACGCAGGGTTTGCCGTTGTATCAGAAGCCTATCTGGAAGAACACGCGGAAGAACTCTCCTACTATGTGGAAAAGGATGAGTACTCCCGGGTGGGAAGGATCGACATGGAGGTGAGCTTTTCTAACTCCTTTGGTCTTGAAGATAAGATGGAACGGGTGGCTTTAGAAAGCGGATATTCTCTTGATGAAAATGATGAAAATTGCATAGCAAGCAATACAAACTGGGCGTATCTGTCAGAAGGAGTGACCGCAGACCCGGCGACTGTGGCGGCAATCGTGGCAGGAGCTCTTCTGATCCTGCTGACCGGATATCTCATCATATATAACATCTTCCATATATCGGTCATTCGGGATATCCGGTATTACGGTCTGCTAAAGACTATCGGTACGACGGGGAGTCAGGTGAAGCGTATCCTGCGCAGGCAGGCGCTGCGTTTGTCGGTACTCGGGATACCTATTGGGATCGCGGGGGGACTTCTGCTCGGGAATCTGATCGTACCAAGGATCATCTCAGTTTCCGCATATGCAGGGGCAGAGATGAGATTTTCTGTAAATCCACTGATATTTTTAGGGACGGTCGTATTTACACTGGTGACGGTGATGATCTCCGTGAGAAAGCCTGCTAAGGTCGCGTCTAAGGTTTCGCCGGTTGAGGCGGTGCGGTACACAGACGCGGGAAAGGCAAAACACGGGAAAGGGAAAATGCAGCAGAAGCGCACTACGGACGGCGGGAAGCTCTGGAGGATGGCGCTGTCCAATCTGGGGAGGAGCAAAGGAAGGACAGCGGTGGTCATCATCTCCCTGTCACTGGCGGTCATTTTACTAAATAGCGTGTTTACTGTGACGGGTTCCGTTGATGTGGATAAATATTTGAAACGGTTTTCTGCATCAGACTTTCTCATTGGCAACGCCCGGTATTTCAGCCATGGATATTTCGGGTATGAAAACGATCTCGGAGAGAAGGCGCTGAGTGAATCCTTTGTAAAAGCGTGTGAGGAGCAGAAAGGCTTTCAGGAGGGCGGACGTATCTATATGACCGGAGAAATGCGATTGGAGGCAGAGACATATCAGCCGACGGACAATGTCCTTGTCGATGAGAACGGGGAACTCTACTGGATGCTGGGAAATAAGAAGGTGCCCTATGATAAGGATGCGGAAGGAAATTATTTCTGTAACGTGTATGGTGTGGAGGATTTCCCGTATAGTAAAATTGAGATCACGGATGGAGAAAAAGACCCGGAAGTGATCAGGGAAAAACTTGCCTCCGGGAAATACATTCTTGCAAGCACACGGGTGGATGATAACGGTGATGTAGAACCTGAAAACGTGATATTCCATGTAGGGGACAAGGTCAATCTGATCACAAAGAGCGGAGAGAAAAAGGAATTCGAGATCCTGTCCCTTATGAAGGAAGATTACTATGGACTGACAAACAGATTCAATGGTAACTTTGTGTTCTACACGACTGCCGATGTTTTCAGGCAGATGGCGTCCGACAAATATCTGATGAGTTATCTCTTTGACGTCTCGGAGGGCAGTATGGAAGACATGGCACAGTTTGTCGAAGAGTACACGACCACGGTGGAGCCGCTCATGCACTATGAATCCAAGCTGTCACTGCTGGAGGAGTTTCAGGGAATGATCGATCTGGTCTACCTGATCGGCGGAGTGCTGGCTGTGGTGATCGGCATTATCGGTATCCTGAACTTTGTCAATTCCATCCTGACAGGGATCGTGACAAGGCAGAAGGAATTTGCCATGATGCAGGCAATCGGCATGGAGAAGCGGCAGCTTGTACGTATGCTCATGATGGAAGGACTGGCGTATGCGCTGTTGACGATCATCGTATCATTGACGGTGGGATGTGTATTTTCCCTCACAGCGGTGCGCGTCCTCTCGGATACGCTGTGGTTTATGGATTATCATTTTATCATTTATCCCATGCTCATCGTATTCCCGTTCCTACTCATCGTGGGAGCTGCTGTGCCGTATGTGGCATATCTGCCTCAGAGGAAACAGAGTATCGTGGAAGAGATACGAAGAAGCGAAGAGTAAATAAAGAAAAGTTTTTGTGGGAGCGGCTGTCGGATTTGTGAGCATATCACCTGATCCGGCGGCTGCTTTTATGATATAATCAGATAAGAACAGTAAAAATGTAAAGGAGCTTATAGGTGAACATATACAGAATATTAATCATCGAAGATGATTTTACTATACAGACACAGTTAAAAAACCTCTTGTCCGGCAATGGCTATGAGACCGAGGTGGTCACGGACTTTTCAAATGTCATCGGGCAGCTAAAAACTTTTGCGCCCCATTTAGTCTTATTGGATATTAAGCTGCCGGGAAACAATGGTTTTGAGATATGCTCGCAAATCCGCACCTTTTCTGATATGCCGATTGTGTTTGTGACAAGCAGCAACACTGATATGGATGAATTGAATAGTATCATGTTAGGTGGAGACGCATTTATCACAAAACCATATAACACAGCGATTCTGCTTGCGAAAATTGCATCCCTGCTGCGGCGGGTGTATGCTTCCGGGCAAGCCGAGATACTTACGTGGAATGGAGCAGTCCTACATCTGGAAAGCAGCGTGATTGAATACAACGGGCAGACGGCCGGATTAACGAAAAATGAGCTGAAAATTCTCTACTATCTTTTTAAGAACGCCGGAAAAATATGCCCCCGCAGTGACATAATAGATTTTCTCTGGGACAATCAGCTTTATGTTGATGATAACGCTTTAAGTGTGAATATGACACGTATCCGTGAAAAGTTGGCATCTATCGGTTTGACTGGCTTTATCAAGACGAAACACAGACAGGGGTACATATTATGAATGGCAGACAATATTTGAAAAATCAGCTGCCAGTCATTTTAATCAATCTGTTGTGTATGCTTGCTCTTGCCCTGTTTTTGATTGTAAGTGACAATAATATTCAAACTGTTTTGTTTATTCTTTCTGCTTGGGTGCTTATTCTGGCTGT
>DWYT01000027.1 GCA_019118545.1 Candidatus Mediterraneibacter merdavium
TCTGTACGAAGATGGCATTGAAAAAGGAATTGAGCAAGGCAGACGGGACGTTGCCCTTAATTTACATAAGATGGGAATGACACCGGAGAAGATTGCAGAAGCGGTAAACGAGAGAGTTTCTGTGGTGGAGGAATGGCTGAAGCAGGAGGGTAGTACGGACATTTGATTCACTGACACTCCTTATGTCAAACAGACAGAACCGTCTGATCACTAAGACGTATTCCGGGAGTGGACAGGGGACGGTTGGATTCCGCTACAGAGGATAAGGAAAACTAAAGGTTCTGAATTCGTCCGAAGAACAGAACTTTCCATGGACAACTCCCTTCGGTCAGACAATTCCATGGAAAGTTCTAAGGGACGAATTCTAAACCTTAAGTTTTGCTAATCCTCTTACGAAGTCATCCAACCGCCCTCTGTCCGCTTCCGGAAACGTTTTCGCGAAATCGGGCCTGTGTTGTCCGACACTCTCACGGAAGTCAGTAAACAAACAGCCGAAAAACCGCACGGACGCGGCAGGGAAGCTATCCACAAGATGAACGCTTACGGGCCGCGCCGGTCTGTGCTTGTGCTCATTTTATCAGGTGCATTTTCGTGTTGTGTAGCAGCAGGAAGCGGACGATGATTTTGAAGAAGCAGTCAGGTGCAGAGAGGGTTGAGCTGTGACTTTGAAGGAATCTGTCGGAATATCTTACCGGGGTGAGGAGATGTTGTTAAGCAGTGTGAGGGGATTGTCTGAGTGAAACGAGTTTGCCCCTCGCACTGCTTTGTATTTAAACAGCTTCTCGGCCCGTTAGATATTCCCGGATTCCTGACCGGAACAGCGAAACCTCTCCCAACCGCTGACTTTACTTCTAAGATGATTTTCCGCTTCCAAATACCTTCACAAAGAGATATTCCCGCATCAAATGTCTCAATAGTTTCCTTTCCGCTCTTGTCAAACTGACAGGCTTTCCTTTATAATGGAGAAGTTATGAAGAGCCTGAATGAAGATTTAAAAACAGGAAAATTTAAGCAGATCTATCTCCTCTACGGGGCGGAGGCGTATTTAAAGAAGCAGTACAAAGAGCGCTTTATCAAAGCCATGCTTCCGGAGGGGGATACGATGAACTATGCCTATTACGAGGGGAAGAATACGGATATCAAGGAAGTCATTGATCTGGCGGAGACGCTGCCTTTTTTTGCGGAGCGCCGTCTGATCGTGTTTGAAGATACCGGATTCTTTAAAAGCTCCGGCGCGGATCTTGCCGATTATATCAGCGATATGCCCGCCACGACTTATTTTATCTTTATCGAAAATGAGGTGGACAAGCGGAGTAAGCTGTACAAGGCAGTGAAAGCAAAGGGACATATCGTGGAGCTGAACGCGCAGGATGAGAATACCCTCCGGAAATGGGTGTTAGGTCTTGTGAAAAAAGAAGGTAAGCAGATGGAACCCTCTGACGTCGCCTATTTTTTAAATAAGGTGGGCACGGACATGGAGAATATCACCAAAGAACTGGAGAAGCTGGTCTGCTACTGCATTGATAGGCCGATGATCACAAGAGAGGATATCGACGCGGTCTGTGTGACTCAGATCACAAGCCATATCTTCGAGATGGTCAATGCCGTGGCGAATAAGGACCAGAGAAAGGCGCTGGATCTGTACTATGAGCTGTTGGCGTTAAAGGAGCCGCCCATGCGCATCCTCTTCCTGCTGATCCGCGAGTACCGCATCTTATTTCAGGTGAGGGCGCTTTTAAAACAGGGGTACGGCAAAAAGGAGATCGCTTCGAAAGCCGGACTTCACCCGTTCGCGGCGGGGAGGTATATGGATGAAGCGAAGCGGTTCCGCATGCGGGAGCTGCGCGCGGTTATGGAGGAAGGGGCAGACATCGAACAGAGAGTAAAGACCGGACTTTTGACGGATCATCTGGCGGTGGAGCTTTTTCTTGTAAAACATTCCGCAGCGCAGTAAAAACACAGAAATCAACAAGAGATATTTGGAGGAATCAAATTGTCAGTTATAGATCAGAGTAAAATCAGGAATTTTTGTATTATCGCTCATATCGACCACGGGAAATCCACGCTGGCGGACCGGATCATCGAGATGACCGGACTTCTGACCAGCCGCGAGATGCAGTCTCAGGTGTTGGACAACATGGATCTGGAGCGGGAGAGAGGAATCACCATCAAGGCGCAGGCAGTCCGCACGGTCTACAAGGCGGACGATGGTGAGGAGTATATCTTCAACCTCATCGACACGCCGGGACATGTGGATTTTAACTATGAGGTATCGCGAAGCCTTGCGGCCTGTGACGGCGCCATCCTTGTGGTGGACGCGGCGCAGGGAGTGGAGGCGCAGACGCTGGCAAATGTATACCTTGCGCTGGATCATGACCTTGACGTGATGCCTGTGATCAACAAGATCGATCTGCCAAGCGCGGATCCTGACCGCGTGAAAGAGGAGATCGAGGATGTCATCGGCATTGAGGCGGACGACGCGCCGCTGATCTCGGCAAAGACCGGGGAGAACGTCCACGACGTGCTGGAGCAGATCGTGAAAAAGATCCCGTCCCCCGAGGGAGACGCCAAGGCTCCCCTGCAGGCGCTGATCTTCGATTCAAAATACGATTCCTACAAAGGAGTGATCGTGTTCTGCCGCATCAAAGAAGGAAGTGTGAGAAAGGGTACGCCCATCCTCATGATGGCGACAGGCGCGAAGGCGGAGGTCGTGGAAGTCGGCACCTTCGGCGCGGGACAGTTCATCCCCTGTGAAGAACTGGAAGCCGGGATGGTAGGCTATATCACCGCCAGCCTGAAAAATGTAAAAGAGACCCGGGTGGGCGATACGATCACGGACGCGTCCAGACCGTGTGCGGAACCCCTCCCGGGATATAAAAAAGTCAATCCCATGGTGTATTGCGGACTTTATCCGGCGGACGGGGCAAAGTATCCTGATTTAAGGGACGCTCTGGAGAAGTTGCAGCTCAATGATGCGGCTCTCCAGTTTGAGGCAGAGACGTCCGTTGCCCTCGGCTTCGGGTTCCGATGCGGGTTCTTAGGACTTCTCCATCTGGAGATCATTCAGGAGCGTCTGGAACGTGAGTATAACCTCGATCTTGTGACGACAGCGCCCAGCGTTATTTATAAGATCCACAAGACAAACGGCGAGGTGATTGATCTGACCAATCCGACTAATATGCCGGACCCGGCGGAGATCGATTATATGGAAGAGCCTATGGTAAAGGCGGAGATTATGGTCACGTCAGAGTACATCGGAGCGATCATGGATCTGTGTCAGGAGAGGCGGGGCATCTATCAGGGCATGGAATACATCGAAGAAAAACGCGCGGTGCTGAACTATCATCTGCCGCTCAACGAGATCATCTATGATTTCTTCGACGCTCTGAAATCCCGTTCCAGAGGATATGCGTCCTTTGACTATGAGATGATGGGATACCAGAGATCCGAGCTTGTGAAACTGGATATCCTCATCAATAAGGAAGAGGTTGACGCCCTGTCCTTTATCGTATTCGCGGGAAGCGCCTACGACAGAGGAAGAAGGATGTGCGAGAAATTAAAGCAGGAGATCCCCAGACAGCTTTTTGAGATTCCGATTCAGGCGGCCATCGGTAGCAAGATCATCGCCCGTGAGACTGTGAAGGCGATGAGAAAGGACGTGCTGGCGAAGTGTTACGGCGGCGATATCTCCCGTAAAAAGAAACTTCTTGAGAAGCAGAAGGAAGGAAAGAAGCGCATGCGTCAGGTGGGGAACGTAGAGATCCCGCAGAAGGCATTTATGAGCGTACTCAAGCTGGATGACGACTGATAGGAGCCGAATGGCGACTGACAGAACAGACGGAAATAAGTTGTTTGGAAGAGAGGGACAATCCTGTATGGATAAAAAAGAGTTGGAACTGTATGTGCACATCCCGTTCTGTGTGAGGAAATGCGCGTACTGTGATTTCCTGTCATTTCCGTCAGGAGAGTCGGAAGCACGAGAGAGGGCGTCCTATGTGGACGCTCTTCTTCGGGAAATCAAAGGCCAAAAGGACAATTTTAAAGACTACGTTGTGACCACGGTGTTTTTAGGCGGCGGCACCCCCTCGCTCTTGCGGGAGAGTGACACCGCCCGTATTTTTCATGCCCTGAAAGAGAGCTTTGATATCAGTGGGAACGCGGAGATCACTATGGAAGTCAATCCGGGGACAGTGACCGCGAAAAAAGCGGCCGCATGGAGAATGTGCGGCGTGAACCGCCTGAGCATTGGACTTCAGTCTGCAAATGATGACGAGTTGAAGATACTGGGCCGTATCCACACATTTCAGGATTTTCTGGGTACATGGAAGATCATAAGAGAGGCAGGATTTGACAATGTGAACATCGATCTGATATCAGCTATTCCCGGGCAGACACTCCCAAGCTGGGAAAAGACACTGCGCGCGGCGGCAGAACTGGGAGCAGAGCACTTATCCGCCTACAGCCTTATTATAGAAGAAGGAACCCCTTTTTATAAAATATACGGGGAGGGGGAAACACAGAACAAAGACGATTCTTCAGACGGTAAGGAGAGCACGGCGCTGTCCCATTGTGCAGCGTGTCTTCCAATCCCCTCTCTGCCTGACGAGGATACGGAACGTGAGATATATAAAGTCACGAAGGGTATTCTCGAAGAATACGGGTACCACAGATATGAGATCTCCAACTACGCGAAGGAAGGGTACGAGTGTCGTCACAATCTGGGTTACTGGGAGAGAAAAGAGTATCTTGGACTTGGACTTGGCGCATCGTCCCTGATAAATGAGCAGAGATTCCGCAACACGGCGGACATGGGACGGTATCTGGAGGTGTTCAAGACGGATGGAGCTGCCGAAGAGGGTCTCTTCGGAGCGGACGGCGGGGTGGCCGCATTTCCTTGTGCAGGAAAAGAAGATATAGAAATGCTTTCCGTTCAGGAGCAGATGGAAGAATTTATGTTTTTAGGACTCCGGAAAATGAAAGGGGTATCCCGGACTGGATTTCAGAAAAGATTCGGTAAGACTTTGGAAGAGGTGTACCTGAACCAGATCAAGAAGCTTGAAAGGCAGGGTCTGGTGGAAAGTGCGGGGGACGACCTGTGGCTGACGGAACGGGGCATTGATGTGAGCAATTATGTGTTCGCAGAGTTTCTTCTTTAATCCGAAGAAAACAAAATAGAAAATAAAAGACAATTATTTTAATTGACAAAAAATAAAAATCTTTGAAGTAACTCCCTTGAAAAAAGAGTCGATTTTTGCAGATACTAACTGTGGAATCAATCTGATTTCAGAAGGGAGTTGTTTTTTATGATGGCAGAAGAGAAGAAGCTGGCAATTGCATCTGTTCCGATGCAGAAATGGGGAAGCCTTTACGATCAGGATGAGGCGCTCAGAATCGGAACAATCTTCAAAGACTTGAATATGCCTTTTTTTGCGGCGGAGGGCGCTGCCCCGGTAGATCATTCTATTGAAGACGCGCTAAAAGATCCGGATCAGAAGAACAGGGAAAGCAGGATGAAAGAAATACAGGAAGTAAGCTTTGTTCTGGATGACCTGCGACTCTATCTTGATACTCATCCGGAAGACAAAGAAGGACTGAACATGTTAAAGAGTATGCTGATACAGCGGAAAAAGCAGATCGCGGAATTTGCGGCAGAGTGTTATCCGCTGACACCTGACTGCATGGCGGATATTTATGAAAAAGAGCCGGACATATCTGGTTTCTGCTGGCAGGAGGGGCCTGCGCCATGGGAAGGAGCGTGTGTCTGAATGTGGATTTATGAAAAAAGACTTCAATACCCGGTTAAGATCAAAAAGACCTGTCCGAAAACAGCTCAGCTTATTATCAGCCAGTATGGAGGGCCGGACGGGGAACTGTCGGCATCTATGCGATATCTCTCGCAGAGATATACCATGCCGCTTAAGACTGTGGGCGGCCTGCTTACCGACATTGGTACAGAAGAGCTCGCCCATATGGAGATCATCTGTGCGATGGTATATCAGCTGACGAAGAATCTGACGGTAGAAGAGGCTAAGGCGGCAGGATTTGACGCCTATTATATTGACCATACAGCGGGGATCTGGCCTCAGGCTGCGTCTTCTATGGCGTTTACGGCAAAGGAATTTCAGTCCAAAGGGGATGCGGTTACGGATCTGACAGAGGATCTGGCGGCAGAACAGAAAGCAAGGACAGTGTATGACAATCTGCTCCGCATGATCCCGGATCCGGAGATCAGGGAACCGTTAAAATTTCTGAGGGCAAGGGAAATTGTCCATTTCCAGAGATTCGGGGAAGCGTTGGAAAAGACAAAAGAAAAGCTGAATGCT
>DWYT01000028.1 GCA_019118545.1 Candidatus Mediterraneibacter merdavium
TCTGCCACGGGTACTTGTTTTTCAGGGCAGTTATTATAATACAAGGTTCCAGTATATGCAGTCGGCATTTCAGGAATATGACGCAGTGCATAATTATGAAAACTTCATCAATTTTGAGTATTATTTTAATATCTTCCAACCTGACTGCGTAGTTCTGGAGACAGCGGAATATGCAACGAATGCAGTCTACTTTTCTTATGGCGGACTGGAGAGCAAAGAACTCAACCCGATTTTGGATATAGAGCTATATGCTGATGAAATGACAGATCTTAGCAGGATTGATCATACGATTGAAGAGAAAGGCAGTCTGGTAAAGATAACGATTCAAAATGCGGACGATGTTGAAAGAGGTTATCTGGTGATCGGTGACCGGCAGTTTGATTTTTCCATAAAAGAAGGCTATGCGGAATGTACCATTGATAAGAAGTATTATGATGAAGCTTCCGCAAAGGTATATATGGATGGAAAGTGATGGTGTGAATGGATACACAGAAAATCAACTATCAAAAAGAACTGGATAAGATATTGATAAAACTCGGGCAGGAGCAGCGGGTTCCAACGCTCCTTATCCATAGCTGCTGCGCGCCCTGCAGCAGTTATGTATTGGAGTATCTGTCAGAGTATTTTGAGATCACAGTCTTTTATTATAATCCGAACATCTATCCTGAGAGCGAGTATACGAAACGCATCGTGGAGCAGCAGAAGCTCATACAGGATATGGACTTTAAGCACCCTGTTTCCTTCATGGCGGGGGAATATGAGAAAGAGAAATTCTATGCCATGTCGGAGGGGATGGAGCATCTAAAAGAGGGCGGTGCCAGATGTATGAAATGCTATGAGCTGCGTCTGTCGGAGGCGGCAAAACAGGCAGCGGCAGGCGGATTTGACTATTTTACCACCACGCTCAGCATCAGTCCTATGAAAAACGCCCAGAAGCTCAATGAGATCGGCGTCCGCGTGGGAAAAGAGCATGGCGTGGAATATCTGGTGTCGGATTTTAAAAAGAAAAATGGATATAAGCGGTCTGTGGAGCTGTCAAAAGAGTACGGACTGTACCGACAGGACTACTGCGGGTGCATTTTTTCGCGACAAAGCTCAGCCATGCGTTGAACGGGAGCGCCTTTTTTATATTTTACAGTAGACATCACACGCTTTAGTGTGATAAACTAAGTGGAAAATGCGGAGCGGATTCGGTTTTCTCGGTGTCTGCATGGAGCAGTATGGATGACCGGATCGGACATGCAGAAGAAACAGTACAGAAAAGAGGACAGGAAATGGCACAGTTATGGGGCGGCCGTTTCACGAAAGAGACGGACAAGTTAGTTTATAATTTCAACGCTTCCATCTCCTTTGACAAGCGCTTTTATGAGCAGGACATCCGCGGGAGCATCGCGCATGTGACCATGCTGGCAAAACAGGGGATACTAACGGACGAGGAGAAGGAGCAGATCATAGACGGACTGGAGGGCATCAAACGGGATGTGGACAACGGTACGCTGGAGATCACGGATGAATACGAGGATATCCACAGCTTTGTGGAAGCGAATCTCATCGACCGGATCGGGAACGCGGGCAAGAAGCTCCACACCGGGCGCAGCCGCAACGATCAGGTGGCTCTGGACATGAAGCTCTACACAAGAGACGAGATCGCAGAGCTTGACGCACTGCTAAAGGAACTGTTGGAGATACTCTTAACGCTTATGAAGGAGAATACGGAAACGTATATGCCGGGATTCACCCATCTCCAGAAGGCACAGCCGATCACGCTGGCCCACCACATGGGCGCTTATTTTGAGATGTTCAAGAGGGACCGCCAGAGGATGAAGGATATTTATAATAGAATGAACCTTTGCCCGCTCGGTTCGGGAGCATTGGCAGGGACAACATACGCGCTGGACAGAGAGTACACGGCCAAGCTGCTCGGATTTGACGGCCCGACGCTCAACAGCATGGATTCCGTATCGGACAGAGATTATCTGATCGAGCTGCTTTCCGCAATGTCCACTGTGATGATGCACCTGAGCAGATTTTCCGAGGAAGTCATCATCTGGAACTCCAACGAATATAAATTCGTGGAGATCGACGACGCGTACAGCACGGGCAGCAGTATCATGCCGCAGAAAAAGAATCCGGACATCGCGGAGCTGGTGCGCGGTAAGACGGGAAGAGTGTACGGCGCGTTGACCTCTCTGCTCACCACGATGAAGGGTATCCCCCTCGCATATAATAAGGATATGCAGGAGGATAAGGAACTGGTATTTGATGCCATTGACACGACAAAGGGATGTCTGGCATTATTTACAGGAATGTTAAAGACAATGAAGTTTAATGCGGACCGCATGGAGGAGAGCGCGAAGCACGGTTTTACAAATGCTACGGACGCAGCAGATTATCTTGTGAACCACGGCGTTCCTTTCCGGGACGCCCACGGGATCGTCGGACAGCTTGTGCTTTACTGCCTTGAGAAGAAGATCGCGTTGGACGACATGTCACTGGAAGAGTTCAAGGCGATCTCTCCGGTATTTGAGGAAGATATTTACGAGGCGATCAGCATGAAAACCTGCGTTGAGATGCGAAATACCATCGGCGCGCCGGGCAAGGCGGCTATGGAGAAGGTCATCGAGGCAGAGGAAGCATATCTGAGCGCTGAGTGAGATTGATATCATACCGTGAGAAACACGGCGAGCAGATGAAACACCCAAGGGTATACCATTATGCCGTGAAAAGCACGGCAAACAGAGGAAACACCCAAGGGTATACCACTATGCCGTGGGAGACACGGCAAACAGAGGAAAGGAGATAGAGAAATGGATCAGAAATTACGAGTAGGCATTTTAGGCGCGACAGGAATGGTGGGACAGAGGTTTATCGCCCTGCTTGAGAACCATCCGTGGTTTGAGGTAGTGACCGTGGCGGCAAGTCCGCGCTCCGCAGGGAAGACATATGAGGAGGCAGTGGGAGACCGTTGGAAAATGGACACTCCCATGCCGGAGGCAGTAAAGAAGCTTGTTGTCCTCAATGTAAATGATGTTGAACATGTGGCTTCCACTGTTGATTTTGTATTCAGTGCGGTGGATATGACAAAAGATGAGATCAAAGCGATCGAGGAGGAGTACGCAAAGACAGAGACTCCGGTTGTCTCCAACAACAGCGCGCACCGTTGGACACCGGATGTACCGATGGTCGTGCCGGAGATCAACGCAGAGCATTTTGACGTGATTGTGGATCAGAAGAAACGTCTCGGCACAACACGGGGATTCATCGCCGTGAAACCGAACTGCTCCATCCAGAGCTACGCTCCGTGCCTTGCCGCGTGGAAAGAGTTTGGCCCGAAGGAGCTTGTGGTGACCACATATCAGGCGATCTCAGGCGCAGGAAAGACATTCAAAGACTGGCCGGAGATGGTAGAAAATATCATCCCCTTCATCGGCGGTGAGGAAGAGAAGAGCGAGCAGGAACCGCTTCGTGTGCTGGGCAAAGTAGAAAACGGCGAGATCGTGAAGGCGGAGCTTCCGAAGATCACATGCCAGTGTGTACGTGTGCCTGTGTTAAACGGACATACAGCGGCCGTGTTCATCAACTTTGAGAAAAAGCCGACGAAAGAGCAGCTCATCGAGAAGCTGGTAAGCTTCAAAGGATTCCCTCAGGAGGCAGAGCTTCCCAGCGCTCCGAAACAGTTCATCCAGTATCTTGAGGAGGAGAACCGTCCTCAGGTGAAGGCGGATGTGGATTATGAGAACGGAATGGGCGTGTCCATTGGACGTTTAAGAGAGGACAGCATGTACGACTTTAAGTTCATCGGACTGTCACACAATACGGTCAGAGGAGCGGCAGGCGGAGCAGTCCTGTGTGCGGAGGCACTGACAGCGAAAGGGTATATCGCGAAGAAGTGAGGAGGCGCTTAAGATTTCTCCCGAAAGGAGTCAGGCGCTTAACGAAGGGCAGGTGCTTTTGAAAAGTATCTGACCTTATAAAAGAGAGGAGGCTGTCATCATGGGAATGACAATGACGCAGAAGATTCTGGCGGCCCATGCAGGACTTGAATCTGTAGAGGCAGGCCAGCTGATCGAGGCAAAGCTGGACGTAGTCATGGCGAACGATATCACGGGACCTATGGCATTACCGATCATCAAACAGATGTCGGACAAAGTATTTGACAAGGATAAGGTGGTTTTTGTACCGGATCATTTCACCCCGAATAAGGATATCAAGTCCGCGGAGAATTCCAAGGCGATCCGCGAATACGCGAAGGAGCAGGGTCTGACATGGTACTTTGAGCAGGGCAAATCCGGTGTGGAGCATGCTATCCTTCCGGAGGCGGGCGTGGTGACTGCCGGAGAGTGCATCATCGGCGCGGATTCCCACACCTGTACTTACGGTGCGCTGGGCGCGTTCTCCACAGGAATGGGAACGACGGACGTGGCAACAGGTATGGCGACCGGAGAGATCTGGTTTAAAGTGCCGAGCGCGATCAAGTTCGTCCTTACAGGGAAGCCGGGGAAATATGTGAGCGGCAAGGATATCATCATCCACATCATCGGAAAGATCGGTGTGGACGGCGCCCTGTATAAATCCATGGAATTTACGGGAGACGGTATCGCGAATCTGTCCATGGACGACCGCTTTACCATGGCGAACATGGCGATCGAGGCGGGCGCGAAGAACGGTATTTTCCCGGTGGATGAAAAAGTGCTTGCTTACATAAACGAACACTCCAAGAAGCCGTACACCATCTATGAGGCGGACGAGGACGCACAGTACGACGAGGTGATCACCATTGACCTCTCAGAAGTTCGTCCGACGGTTGCTTTCCCGCATCTTCCGGGAAATGCGAAGACCATCGACGAGGTGGAGGCGATGGAGCCTGTCAAGATCGATCAGGTTGTGATCGGATCCTGCACGAACGGGCGCATGGAAGATATGAGAAAAGCGGCGGCGATCCTGAAAGGGCGCACGGTACATCCGGATGTGCGCGTGATGGTCGTTCCGGCAACACAGAAGATCTATAAAGAATGTATCAAAGAAGGTCTGCTTGACATTTTTGTGGACGCAGGCTGCGCGGTAAACACACCGAGCTGCGGCCCGTGCATGGGCGGTCATATGGGCGTCATGGCAGCGGGAGAGAGATGCGTGTCAACGACGAACCGCAACTTTGTGGGACGTATGGGACACACGGAATCTCTCATCTATCTGGCGTCGCCTGAGGTGGCGGCGGCCAGCGCGATCGCAGGATATATCGCGAATCCGGAGAAGATCGTCTCCGGGGAAAACGGAAAGGCGGGTGACAGGTAATGCAGGCAAAAGGACATGTTTTTAAATATGGCGACAACGTAGATACGGATGTGATTATCCCCGCAAGGTATCTGAACTCTTTTGACGCGCAGGAGCTTGCCAGCCACGCGATGGTTGATATTGATCCTGACTTTGTAAAGAAGGTTCAGTCGGGCGATCTGATCGTGGCGAACAAGAACTTCGGATGCGGCTCTTCCAGAGAGCACGCTCCGCTCTGCTTAAAGACAGCAGGCGTAAGCTGCATTATCGCGGAGACATTCGCGAGGATCTTCTACCGCAATGCCATCAACATCGGACTGCCGATCATCGAGTGCCCGGAGGCTGCGAAGGGCATTGAGGCAGGAGACGAGGTGGAAGTGGACTTTGACAGCGGAAAGATCTACAACCGTACAAAAGGCACGGAGTTCCAAGGCCAGCCGTTCCCGGAATTTATGCAGAAGCTGATCGCGGCAGGCGGACTCGTTAATTATACAAACAGTAAAAAGAAATAAAATAGTGGATAAAGAAAGGGGATACTGTACACAGGTGCAGCGTCCCTTTTGTGAAAGGGGAAATATGAAAAAAGAAAACAGAGCAAACGGGATTCCCGGACAGGTAGAACTTATCAATGAAAATGGAGAGGGAAAGTTTTCCGCGCTTCTGCCGATCGGAGTATTCCTCGTTATCTTTCTCGGGGCGGGGATCATATTCAATGATTTTTACGCGATGCCTGCCATTGTAGCATTTTTGATCGCCCTGTTTGTGGCGTTTTTGCAGAATAGGAAAGTGGGATTTCAGGAGAAATTAAAACTGGTGGCAGAAGGCATGGCAGAGGAAAATATCATTACTATGTGCCTGATCTTCCTCTGTGCGGGGGGATTCTCCGGCGCTGTGACCGCGGCAGGCGGAGCGGACAGCGCAGTAAACTTAGGACTTTCTCTGATCCCGGCGCATCTTGCGGTGGCCGGACTCTTCCTCATCGGATGCTTTATCTCCGTGTCAATGGGAACATCGGTGGGAACCGTCACCACGCTGGCGCCCATCGCTGTGGGTATCAGCCAGCAGACAGGCTTCTCTCTTGCTGTGTGCACTGCGGCAGTCGTGTGCGGAGCGATGTTCGGAGATAACCTGTCCATGATATCAGATACGACCATCGCCGCCGTAAAAACGCAAGGCTGCGAGATGAAAGATAAGTTCCGGGCGAACTTCCTCATCGTCCTTCCTGCGGCGATCATATCATTTATCTTTTTCTGGTTCGTGACAAGGGGCGGGGATTTTGAACTTGCAGATTCTCTTGATTACAGCATGCTTGAGGTGCTTCCCTATATCGTTGTCCTCGTGGGCGCGCTGATCGGGATCAATGTGTTCATCGTGCTCATCAGCGGAACGGTTCTCTCACTCATCGTCGGGGTGGCATCAGGGAATATCCTTCTGTCAGAAATGTTTAACGTGGTGGGCGACGGCGTTGTGTCCATGTATGATATCACAGTCATCTCTATCATCGTGGCGTGTATTGTGTCACTGGTGAGGAAAAACGGCGGTATTACATTTATCCTGAACCAGATCAAGAGCCGGATACGGGGACAGAGAGGCGCGCAGGCGGGAATCGCCCTGCTCTCGCTGCTCGTCGATATGTGTACTGCAAACAACACCGTGGCTATCGTGATGGCAGGTCCGATTGCCAAAGAGATCAGCGAGGAATATGGAGTGGACCCGAAACGATCCGCTTCCCTTCTGGATATGTTTACGTCCGTGGGACAGGGCATGATCCCTTACGGAGCGCAGCTCCTTACCGCGGCGGCGCTGACCGGACTGGAACCCTTTGATGTCATTCCCTATCTCATCTATCCGATGCTGATGGCGGTATGCGGGATCGTGGCGATCATCGTAAGCGGAAAGAAGGGGTAAGGATACGGTATTTATCAGCTCCCGAACGATGTCTTTTTCTACAGCCTTCAAAAGGCATCGTTCGAGAGCCGGTTAAAAGACCGTTATTCTAAATTTACGCCACATTGCGCAGGGCGGGGAGCTATGGTATACTTACGGAGTGAGATCAACAGATTGTAGAGAAAAAAGAGGTATCGAGATGAATTTGTTATACAACAGTACGAGAAACGCGGAGAAGAAGGTCACTGCGTCTGAGGCGATCCTGAAAGGACTGGCGGACGACGGAGGACTGTTTGTCCCGGAGTACATCCCGAAGCTGGATGTGACGATGGATGAATTAAAGAGTATGTCCTATCAGGAGACGGCATATGCGGTGATGAAGCAGTTCCTTACAGACTTCACGGAAGAAGAATTAAAGCACTGCATCAACAGCGCCTATGACGAAAAGTTTGACACAGAGGTGATTGCACCTCTGGTGAAGGTGGGGGACACCTATCATCTGGAGCTGTTCCACGGGGCGACCATCGCCTTTAAGGACATGGCCCTCTCCATTCTGCCGCATCTTTTGACGACGGCGGCGAAGAAGAACGGCGTGACAAAAGAGATCGTTATCCTGACCGCGACTTCCGGGGATACAGGTAAGGCAGCGCTTGCAGGATTCGCTGACGTGCCGGGCACGAAGATTATCGTGTTCTATCCAAAGGGCGGGGTAAGCCGCATCCAAGAGCTGCAGATGGTGACGCAGAAGGGAGACAATACGTCTGTGGTGGCGATCCATGGGAATTTCGACAATGCCCAGAGCGGCGTGAAAGCGATGTTCGAGGATAAGGAACTGGAAAAAGAACTTTCCGCAGCGGGATATCAGTTTTCCTCCGCCAACTCCATCAATATCGGGCGTCTCGTGCCTCAGGTTGTATATTATGTGTACGCATACGCGAAACTGCTTGAGAATGAGGAGATCGCGTCCGGCGAGGAGATCAATGTGACTGTCCCTACAGGAAACTTCGGAAATATCCTTGCCGCATACTATGCAAAGCAGATGGGTGTGCCGATCGCGAAGCTGATCTGCGCGTCCAATGAAAATAAAGTGCTTTTTGATTTCTTTGAGACAGGAGTGTATGACAGGAACCGTGAGTTCATCCTCACATCCTCACCGTCCATGGATATCCTGATCTCCAGCAACTTAGAGCGTCTGATCTATACGATCGCCGGGCAGGATGCGCAGAAGAATGCAGAGCTTATGGCGCAGCTCAAAGAAAAGGGTGTCTATGAGATCACACCGCAGATGCGGGAGAGGCTGGCAGATTTTGCAGGCGGGTTCGCGACAGAAGAAGAGTGCGCGGCGACCATCCGCAAGACATATGAGCGCACAGGCTATGTGATGGATACCCACACGTCCGTGGCAGCGTCCGTATGTGCGCAGTACCGTAAGGACAGCGGGGATGACAGAAAATGCCTTGTGGCGTCCACAGCAAGTCCGTTTAAGTTCATTCACAGCGTGATGACGGCCATTGACGGGAAATACGCGTCTGCGGATGAGTTTGGTCTGATCGATGAGCTGAGCAGCATTTCGGGAGTGGAGATTCCCAATGCAATCAAGGAAATTCGAAACGCTGATATCCGTCATGAACAGGAATGTGACGCAGACAAGATGAAGGAAACCGTGAAAAAGATTCTTGGAGTGTAGCCTAGGTTTCCCGGAGCGAGGAAAACAGAAAGCCAGAGTCTTTAGAAAATTTCCGGGCAGAATTGTTTTTACAATAAGGAGAGTGGAGAGTCATGGACAGCATTTGGGGATTTATCGGGATTATGGTGTTTGGGTGCGGCATCTATGCACTGTATTCTTATGTGAAGATGAAAAGCGCAGGAGAAATCAACGCCAATCTCCTTCTCGGAAAAGATTTCATGTATAAGACATGCAAGGATAAAGAGGCATATACCCGGAAAGCAGGTCCGGCGCTTTTGGTGTTCGGGACAGCCGGAGTGATATATGGAGGGATCGATATCGTCCATTGCTATGTATATCCTATGGCTGCGGTCGATATGGCGGGAATGATTTTGTTCTTTATCGTTCTTGTCTGGTTCGGACTCTATACTACAAAATTAAAGAAAAATTATTTTTAGGAATCGGCAAAAGC
>DWYT01000029.1 GCA_019118545.1 Candidatus Mediterraneibacter merdavium
TTGGCTAGAGCGCCTGGTTTGGGACCAGGAGGTCGCAGGTTCGAATCCTGTCACCCCGATATGTGCGGGTGTAGTTCAATGGTAGAACACCAGCCTTCCAAGCTGGATACGTGGGTTCGATTCCCATCACCCGCTTTTCCGCAGACAATGCGGAGAGCCTTTGAAAAGGGGATATATGCACATGAGTCTGTAGCTCAGCTGGATAGAGCAACGGCCTTCTAAGCCGTAGGTCGAGGGTTCGAATCCCCCCAGGCTCGTTGTGGTGGGTATGGTGCAGTTGGTTAGCGCGCCAGATTGTGGTTCTGGATATCGTGGGTTCGAGTCCCACTACCCACCTTTTTCTTTTATATTCATACTGGCAGGCAGTGTCAGATATAAAGTCTTTAATGGGCTATCGCCAAGCGGTAAGGCACAGGACTTTGACTCCTGCATTCGCTGGTTCGAATCCAGCTAGCCCAGTTTACTTGGGAAGCCGGGAAGAAAATATGGGCGTGTAGCTCAGGTGGTAGAGCACTTGACTTTTAATCAAGTTGTCCGGGGTTCGAATCCCCGCACGCTCACTGGTTTAGATAGCCGAGGAAGTTTATTCCTCGGTTATTTTTCTGCTCAAAGCCTGTATTTATGCGGTTTCTGAGGTGTGAGCGTTTTTACCTCTGCTATAAGCAAGTGTATAGAGTGCGCTCGTCTGTGTGTTCTACCAACTCACGGATTGTATTGAGATTCATTTTCCCATCTATCAGCGCGGATATGAAAGTCTTGCGTGTCTTATGCGAATTCTTGCGGATGATATCCAGTTTATCACAATACTTGTTATACAGAGAAGTTACTGAACGAGGACTAAGAGGTAACGCATCCAGTGAAAAGAGATACTGGCTTGTGATTCCGAGAGATGTCTTATAGTCTCTTGCAAGCTGAATGTATTTCTTCGCCTGCGTGGTTAAGAATACCTTGCGGTCTCCGCACTCCGTTTTTGTATGTTCTACAATCTCATTTGTCTCATAACGGTACATCCGCTGTATATGGATATAGTCGGCAGATTCGAGAAGTGATTATGTAAGCCTCGTCCCATGTAAAGGCCTTCCCGTCTTTCTCGCCTTCTCCAGCAGGTCTAAATTTTGCATCCAGAAGGATACCGCCTTGCTTCTGTCTGACCATGTTTTTCTCCTTTCTAAAAATAGTGGAATTGCTTCCCCACTACATACGGACAGCCGCAAAGCAAAATGACGACGGAATTAGAAAAAATTTTTCATTTTTTTCAGTTCGCGGATGAGTTTTGCTTTTCGACTGCGGACAGTGGATGCAGGCTTGCCGAGTTGTTGCGCATATGCTTCCGCTGGAATCCGAAGGACAAATACGGCTTCAAAGAGTTCTAACATCTCTGCGCCATAGTTCTTCTTTAATAAAAAGGCGAATCTGCGAAACAGGGGCGGATTCTAAAAAATCGGACTCTGCGCTTCGTGAAGATAATTGCGGAAAACAGCCTTCAAGGGTAGTAAGAGCAGACGTTTCTTCCCCATCCCCACGATAATAAGATTGGTCAACGGAAACACTCCGCTTGTGATAACGCCAGTTGCTTTTCATTTCTCGGTCAATATCTTTGGCTAGATGCTCAAAAACCTCTGCCGTTACTTCAATCCACTCTTTTTGCGAGCGGATGTAGACCTCATACCTCTTTTGTCCTCCTTCGGTTACGATTGTTCTTCCCCTGTATTGGGAATTGTTGAGATTGTATCTCATATTCAGACACCTCCGAATAAAAATTAGTCAGCGGTATTGCCACTGCCGACTAGCAACAAGAAATGGGAAGATGTCTGAACAGAAATGATATTGTTTTAATAAAATTTGTAGTCTGGATAGAGTTGCTTAGGAGTCAGAATAGATTTTGTTCAAAATAAATTGCGTCTGAATTGTGTTTGGTGCGTTTAAGTTGTATGTATTTGTTTTGCTATTGTTTTCAGGGGAGAATTTTGAGGAATAGTTAAAGCATTTGTTTGAAAAATTGAGAAAATAATAGATGCGGAGATGTTTTGATATGCGGGTAAAAGAAAAATACCCCTGTTTCCAGAGGTATTATTTAATCAATATTTTCGATTATGTTATTTGAGATATGGGCAACATATCACAGAGTTGTTTCTCAGAATGGTTTCTTTTTGTCAGTTAATCCCAAAATATAATCAGCACTTACTTTATAATACTTGCAAATTTTAATCAGCATATCAATAGGAATTTCTCTTTTACCGTTTTCATATTGTGAGTAAGTATTTTGTGCAATATCTAAGTGTTTAGCTATAACCTGTTGTTTTATTTCGCAACTTTCTCGTAACTCTTTCATTCTTTCCCAATAATACATATTTTTGTCTCCTTAAAATATGTACCAATCTTAACAACTGGGGAAAATATGTATTGACTAATATCTCAAAATGAGATAAACTCTTCAATGAAATATCCCAAAATAGAAATGGAGGAAAAACAAATGAGAAAAAAGGCATTGCTCGTGTTGTTGGCAACAATGACGCTGACATTAGCGAGCGTAGGCACTGTTTTCGCTTATGAGGACAACGGGGATGTTGCCAGTCAGAGCGAAACCGAGGAACATACCCATACGTGGGGAGAGGATAAGTATGTTGTCGATAAGGCGGCTGTTGCTCCCGAACAGAAGTGGGTTGTCGATAAGGAAGCGGTTTATGAGCAAATATGGGTTGGCGATGTAGAAACCGTTGTGGTGGAGTTTGGGGAATTAGAATATATGACTGGAGAGTATAAAAAACAACTCGAAGGTGTAGAAGTTACGGATTGGCTTCAGGAGGGAGCATTTATATGTAGAAATTGTGGATATGAGGTACGGTCTGCAGACCCAGACGTGGTACTCGAAGGAAAGCGGGCACATTTTGGGAATAATGGGTTGACAGTGTGCGGTGCCACAAATTGGACAGATTGGAGGTATCATACGGTTACTGGGACAAAAGTAAGTGATGTAAACGGTCATTATGAGAACGGAGATCTTATTTCTGAAGAGGAAGGTCACTGGGAAGATGTTGAGGGAACTGGCAGTCCTGAGGTTGGTCATTGGGAGCATACTTGTACTGTCTGCGGAGAGATTCAGAACCGTGATACAGGAGAGGTTATTCAACAGGGGTCACTTTCAGGACAGCCTACAGAACCTGTCGTTCCGAATGATCCGAACACGCCACAGGACACGCCCGAGAACAACGTAACGGATGATCCGAACACACCACAAACCACGCCTGACAACACTCCGAATACAGAACCCAATGTTACAGAACCCAGTACTTCACAGGGGCAGGGCAGCAATAACACAACTACAGGGAATACCACGGGCGCGGCGGCTGTGAATACATCCGAGAGTAAGAAATCACCCAAGACAGGGGATGGAACAGGCACTATGTCCCTTCTCACACTCGTCGGGGGCGCGCTGACAGGCGGTACGGCATTGGCGTTCAGGAAAAGGCTCGCAAAATAATTTTTATCTACATAGGGGAAATTCTGGAAGCGGAATTTCTCTTTTTGTTTTACCAATCGTTCGCTTGTGCAGACGACCTGCCGCCCTGTTAGGTACACCGTGGCTCTGCACATCCGCTTTGCAGAACGCTAGGTATTGTAGGGGCGGACAAGGAAACGTGTGTTTTGGTTGACAAAACCTTATTAACTCGTATATACTTTCAAATAACCCATGGTTATGAATTTTGATAAAGAGTGCGTGAATGAATCTGACCAAGTAGAAAGCGTGATTGCACTTGCTTCGGTGATGTGCAGAAGCCTCCTTTCTAAGCGGTTTTGAGGTCATTGGGGGATTCGAATCCCCGCACGCTCACTGGATCAAAAGGGAAACCCATCAGGTTTGGGTTTCTGTTTTTTTATCCATACAGGCGACTGCATAGGCAGTACAGCAGGAAAATACGCGGATATGGCGGAATTGGCAGACGCGCCAGATTTAGGTTCTGGTGTCCATGACGTGCAGGTTCAAGTCCTGTTATCCGCATTAAACCATCCCTTGAGAACGCTGTGTTTTCAAGGGTTTTTCTTTTTCGGTAAGAAAAAAGGGGCAGATCATATGATTTTTATGTTCTTCATGCGTTTGTTCTGTTCTTCCTTCATCCGTTTTGTCGCGTGGAGTATAGATCTGTCTTGTGATCCTGCTGTTGCGAAAACTGTTCCTGCTTTTGACCTGTATTCGCCTCGTTTCGTTCAATTATCATTCGAGAGGTGCCGGGTTTTCCGACAATGCTTAAATAGAGATTGTGTGCAGTCTGTGCTTATGATAATATATGGACAGGGAAACCAAAGCCGGGCGGCTTACCCTCTGATTTTTTCGGAGGGACGAACCCTCCAGACGAAAGAGAGGAGGGCGATGCCAATGTATGTTACATATCAGGACTTGATTCAGATTGGAATATTCATTGTTGCCCTTGTGGGTCTGCTATATCAGATTTTCAGGGGAAAGAAATAGCCGCCAACTACTGGGAATAGTTGACGGCATACCGTGTATAACGGTATAGCTTGTTAATTACAAGGGTAGGCCGCTTGCGGTTTCCCCTCTTCTATTCATAATATAGCATATCGCGGAAATTCATTCAAGAAGTTGATACTAAAATGATACTAAAAAACGTAAAAACGGCAGAATGTGCTAAAGCAGCGCGTTTTCTGCCGTTCTTTTTTCGTTGTCTATAAACATCATTAAAAACGCCGCCAAAAGCAGTGCGGAGCACATGAGTATGGCTTTAGTGCCAAGGATCTTGATGACGAAATTACCTATGACCGCGCCGACGATGAAGCACAGGATAACACCGTAGTAAAGGAAGGTGTTTCTGAGCGCTGATGCTTCCCGGGTATGGAGAAAGTGGTGGAGATTCTCTGTTCCGCTTCTCAGGTTGCCGATGCACATGGTCGTGGCGATGCCGCGGCCGTGTATCTTGCGGAAACCTTCAACCTGTATGCCGCAGGCAAAGGAGGTAAGCGCATTGGCGGGCAGATTCAGGCTTAAGGGGAAGAAGGCGACGCCAATGAGGATGAGAGCTTCCAGAAGAACGGCGGTCTGCCGCCAGTGGAGGAGGCTCGTCTGACGGACATGTACGATCTCAGCAAGAAAGATACCGAGCGCGAAAGCGAGCACGGGCAAGAGGTAATTCAGCATGGCGCGGAAGTTCCCTTCCGCAAGATTAACGCCCACCAGAAGCATATTGCCTGTCTGTGCGTTGGCGAAAACACGACCTCTCTCCAGATAAGAGTAGGCGTCCATGAATCCGCCGGACAATGCCAGCAGGATACCGAGACGTATGGATTCTGATGTTTGAAATGGATGTTTCATAGCCGCTCCCTTCAGCTTATAATACACCAAGGTGCTCCAGTAAAATCTTAACTCCCAGCAGGATAAGGATGATGCCGCCTGCAAGCTCGGCCTTTGATTTATACCGCGTACCAAAGACATTTCCGATCTTCACTCCCGTGGAAGAGATGATGAAGGTGGTAACTCCGATAAAAGAAACTGCGGCCACGATGCGGACTTTGAGGAAAGCAAAGGTGATTCCTACTGCCAGCGCGTCGATGCTGGTGGCTACGGCGAGAAGGAACATGGTGCGGACGTCCAGTGCGTCAGTCTCCTGCTCGCATCCGTCCTCACATTCTGAGGAACAGGCTTCCCGTATCATATTGATCCCGATGACCCCCAGAAGGATAAAAGCGATCCAGTGGTCTATGGCAGTGATTTTGTCTTGAAACTGGACGCCCAGCAGATAGCCGAGCGCAGGCATCAGCGCCTGAAAACCGCCGAACCATGCGCCCACGATAAACGCTTTTTTGACGGAGATTTTCGGCATGGCGAGTCCCTTACAGACAGAGACGGCAAATGCGTCCATGGACAGGCCCACCGCCAAGATGAAAAGTTCTATAAGTCCCATCTTCTTCCTCCTTTGTATAGTTTATATGCACAAAAAAATCAGGCGCATCAGGGCGCCTCAGGGACGAAAGACATGTACTGCGAACATATTATCACTGAGGGCATGTATTTGCAAGGGAAAAAGGCACTTCTGTTCACAGGATAGACAAATTTCTCTGTTAGACTTACAATATTAGTGAAAACGGCGTAACTGCGCGGATTCCCGGGCAGGGGAAGGACGTTGCGGCGACCGGGGCAGGATCTGCTGCGAAACTCAGTAAAGAGGTGGAATTAGATGGAAAACATAAAGATACTTGTCGTGGATGATGAGAGCAGGATGCGCAAGCTGGTAAAAGATTTCCTCGTGCGCGAAGGATATGCGGTGACCGAGGCGGGCGACGGCATGGAGGCAATGGACATTTTTTATGAGGAGAAGGATATCGCCCTTGTGATCCTTGATGTGATGATGCCGAAGATGGACGGGTGGCAGGTATGCCGTGAGATCAGGGAGTCCTCAAAAGTACCGATTATCATGCTGACAGCGCGCGCCGAAGAGCGGGACGAACTGCAGGGGTTTGAACTGGGGGTGGATGAGTATATTTCTAAACCGTTCAGTCCAAAGATTCTTGTGGCGAGGGTGAACGCCATTTTAAGACGGACGCTTGGAAGCGCCGGCGGAGACGTGGTCGAGGCGGGCGGCATTATTATTGATAAAGCGGCGCACATTGTGAAAATTGACGGCGTTCCTGTGGATCTTAGTTATAAAGAATTTGAGCTTCTGTCGTATTTTGTAGAAAATCAGGGAATCGCCCTTTCGAGGGAGAAGATTCTTAACAATGTGTGGAATTACGATTACTTCGGCGATGCGAGGACGATTGATACGCATGTGAAGAAGCTGCGCAGCAAGCTGGGAGAAAAAGGCGAATATATCAAGACCATCTGGGGGATGGGGTATAAATTCGAGGTGTCATGACAGGGGTGAATGTGATGAAATATTCGATCCGAAGGCAGATCACGGCTATTTTTATCGCGCTGTTTGCCTTTATTCTGGGAATCGTTCTTGTGATCAATACGGGATTTCTCGGCACCTACTACCTTTCGCATAAATCGGAAGATCTGATACGCACTTATAGGCAGATCGACGAGACGCTACAGAAGGGAAGCCTGACGGATACAGCGGCAGTCAACAGCATCCTCATCCGAACGGAGCGCGCAAACGTAGATCTGATCGTCGTGGACAAGGATGGAGACGCTGTACTTCATACGCTCAGTGTGGAAGATCCGAGGTTTAAAGAGATGTTCTCCGGGTTTCTTAATCTGATGGCGGTTGACGATGTCAAAGTGATCCAACGGACAGACACTTATACGATCTACCGGGACGGGGCGGAAGGCGTGAGCGGAGAGGTGGAGTACCTGAAGATGGGCGGTAAGCTTACCGATGGCTCGTGGTTCCTCATGCAGAGTCCTCTGGCAAGTATTAAAGAGAGCGCGGCTCTGGCGAACAAGTTCCTTATCTATCTGGGAATCGTAGGGATTCTGGCGGGCGGTATCCTCATCTGGTTTTTCTCAAAGCGTATCACAAGACCGGTCATGGAGCTGGCAAGGATATCCCAAGATATGGCGAACCTGAATTTTGACGCTAAGTACACGCTCGGCGGCGAGGATGAGATCGGCGTACTGGGAAGGAATTTCAACCGTATGTCCGCTCAGCTTGAGAAAACGATCTCAGAGCTTAAGAGCGCGAACAACCGTCTCCAGAAAGACATCGAGCAAAAAGAGAAGATGGAGGATATGCGAAATGAATTTCTCGGCAATGTATCCCATGAACTTAAGACGCCCATAGCGCTTATACAAGGATACGCCGAGGGGTTGAAGGAGGGGGTCAACGACGACCCGGAGAGCCGTGAGTTCTACTGTGACGTGATCATGGATGAGGCTGCGAAGATGAACAACATGGTAAAGAACCTGCTCACCTTGAATCAGCTTGAGTTCGGCGACAATGACGTACAGTTTGAGCGGTTCGATATCGTCAGGCTGGTGCGGGGAGTCATTGCAAGCTGTGAGATCCTTATCCAGCAGGCTGGTGCGGCAGTTGATTTTATCGCGGATGAATGTGTCTGCGTGTGGGCGGACGAGTTCAAGACAGAACAGGTGGTGCGCAATTATCTGACGAATGCCATACATCATGTGGAGAAAGAGAAGCGGATAGAGGTCCGCATTGTGCTTGACGGAGATATCGCGCGCGTCTCGGTGTTCAACAGCGGCAGACCGATCCCTGACGAGGATATCCCGAAGCTGTGGGATAAGTTCTATAAAGTGGACAAAGCGCATACAAGAGAATATGGGGGGAATGGCATCGGCCTGTCTATTGTGAAGGCGATCATGGAGTCTTTCCATCAGAGATACGGAGTGAAGAACTTTGAAAACGGAGTAGCATTCTGGTTTGAACTGGATGCAAAGGCAGAATCGGAAAATGCTTCTTTACATTAAAGTGAAAATGCGCTAAAATGCTAATATTATGAGAGTTTTGAGGGCATACGGCATGCCGGCTGTCACCGGTGGGCGTCTCGTATGCCTCGTTTGCTATTGAGGGAGGAACGCGCGATGTATGAAAAAATATTTGCAGTCGTCCAGTCTGTGGATGATTTTGTGTGGGGTTGGGGAATGATCCTGCTCCTTCTCGGGACTCATCTTTTTATGACGGTGCGAACCGGATTCATCCAGAGAAAAACGATTACAAAAGGAATCCCGTTATCAGTGTCTGTTGAGGAGGGGGCGGACGGAGAGGTCAGCCAGTTTGGCGCTCTGACTACCGCGCTTGCGTCCACTATCGGCACGGGGAATATCATCGGCGTGGGGACGGCCATTGCTCTGGGCGGCCCGGGGGCTGTGCTCTGGTGCTGGCTCACAGGAGTATTCGGCATTGCCACGAAGTATGCGGAATCCCTGATCGCAGTCAAGTACCGGGTAAAGACAGCGGACGGGCGTATGCAGGGCGGAGCCATGTACGCGTTGGAGAGAGGCCTTAATATGAGATGGCTCGGCATCATCTTCGCGGTTTTTGCGGGACTGGCCTCTTTTGGAATCGGCTGTGCCACTCAGGTCAATGCCATTGCCGAGGTATGCGACGAGAACATGGGGGTAGATCCGTGGTTCATCGGCATTATCGTGGCCGGTCTTACCGCGGTAGTTATCTTTGGCGGGATCAAAAGCATTGCCCGTGTGTGTGAGAAGCTGGTGCCGTTCATGGCGGTGTTTTATGTGATCGGCTGCCTGATCATTTTAGGGATTAATTATGACTACATTATCCCGGCGATCCAGACGATCTGCCGTCTGGCGTTTACAAAGGGCGCTGCGGCAGGAGGCCTTGTGGGCGGCGGCATCCGTCTGGCGATCCAGTATGGAGTGGCGAGGGGACTTTTCTCCAATGAATCCGGCATGGGTTCCGCGCCCATAGCGGCGGCAGCGGCCAAGACAAGGAATCCGGTGCGGCAGGCGCTGGTGTCCTCTACGGGAACTTTCTGGGATACGGTGGTTGTCTGCCTTATGACAGGACTGGTGCTTGTATCTACCATCATGAAGAACCCGGCCATCAATGCAGACCAGATCGCGGACGGCGGTGAGCTGACTACACTGGCCTTTGGGCAGATTCCCTATCTGGGGCCGTTTATCCTTGTGGTGGGTATCATCTCTTTCGCGTACTCCACTATCCTTGGATGGGCTTATTACGGAGAACGCTGCGTAGAATATTTCGCCGGAAGGGCGGGCCTTCTTCCGTACCGCCTTCTCTATGTGGCTGTCCTCCTCATCGCTCCGGTGCAGCCGCTTGACCTTGTGTGGAAGGTCGCGGACATACTGAACGCGCTGATGGCTGTCCCGAACCTTGTCGCGGTACTGCTGCTGTCGCCAGTAATTGTCAGAGAGACGAGAAAATATATAAACAATCTTGATACAGTAGATAATACTCCGGTTCCTGTTGTAAAGACAGGCGTGGGGAAGGAGGAGAGATAAATGATCGCTGTAATTGACTACGACGCCGGAAATATCCGCAGTGTGGAAAAAGCGCTGCTCTCTCTGGGGCAGGAGGTACATATCACAGGGGACGCGCAAGAGATCCTGAGGGCGGACAAGGTGATCCTGCCGGGTGTCGGCGCGTTTGGCGACGCCATGGAGAATATAAGAAGCCGCAATCTCGAACCGGTCATCCGCAAGGTGGCGGAAAAGGGAACGCCCTTTTTGGGAATCTGTCTTGGACTTCAGTTACTTTTTGAGAGGAGTGAAGAGGCGCCCGGTGTGAAAGGTCTTGGACTGCTGAAAGGCGAGATCCTTCGGATTCCGGAGGCGCCGGGCATGAAGATCCCCCACATGGGTTGGAACTCCCTTCATCTGGAACATGATGGGAGACTGTTCCGGGGAGTTGAGGAGCAGGCCTATGTATATTTTGTGCACTCTTATTACCTGAAAGCAGAGGAAGAGGATATCGTCAAGGCGTCCACAGAATACTGCACCCATATCCACGCATCCGTGGAAAAGGGGAATGTGTTCGCCTGCCAGTTCCATCCCGAGAAGAGCAGCGGCGTGGGACTGCGGATACTGAAAAATTTTGTCGAGCTGTAACGTTTACAGGACAGACTAAACGGCGTCCGGGACGGTACGGTCTGATATCATTTTGAGATTCATGGCGCTGCGGATTGGTTCCGCAGGCCACGGGAGAGGGATTATGTTTACAAAAAGGATTATTCCCTGTCTGGATGTAAATGCCGGACGGGTTGTAAAAGGTGTGAATTTTGTTGATCTAAGAGATGCGGGCGATCCGGTCGAGATTGCAAGGGCATATGACAAAGCGGGGGCGGATGAGCTGGTATTCCTTGATATCACTGCATCCTCAGATAACCGAGGAACAGTCATTGACATGGTGCGCAAAGTGGCGGAGTGTGTGTTTATCCCCTTTACTGTAGGCGGCGGTATCCGTACAGTAGAGGATTTCCGCGCCATATTGCGGGAAGGGGCGGATAAAGTGTCCATCAATTCCTCTGCCATCAATACACCGGAGCTGATCCGCGACGCGGCGGATAAGTTCGGCAGTCAATGCGTGGTCGTTGCCATCGACGCCAAGAAGCGGCCGGACGGTTCGGGGTGGAACATCTATAAGAACGGCGGGCGCATCGATGTGGGGATCGACGCTATAGAGTGGGCGAAGAAGGTGGAAAGTCTGGGTGCGGGAGAAATCCTGCTGACAAGCATGGACTGTGACGGCACCAAGGCGGGATATGATCTGGAGCTGACCCGGGCGGTGGCGGAAAGCGTCCCCATCCCGGTCATCGCGTCCGGCGGCGCGGGAACACTGGAGCATTTCCGCGACGCGCTGACAGAAGGAAAGGCGGACGCGGCGCTGGCTGCGTCACTGTTCCACTACAAAGAGTTGGAGATCCGTCAGGTAAAGGAATACTTAAGAGAAGAGGGCGTGTCAGTGCGTCTGTAAGACAAAGAGCGAAAGATAACAAGGATAGACGGAAGATAAGGATAGAGAGACGATAAAAATAGAAAGAAAATGAGAATAAAAAGAAGGTACGAGGAGATAAAATGTCAGGGATTAACGGTGACTGGTACGAGGCGCTGAAAGGCGAATTTGCCAAACCATATTACAAGAAGCTTTTTGAGACGGTGAACCATGAATACAGGACAAGACTTATATTTCCGCCTGCGGAGGACATTTTTAATGCGTTTCATCTGACGCCATTAAAAGATGTAAAGGTGGTGATCCTCGGGCAAGACCCATACCACAACCATGGACAGGCTCATGGGTTATGCTTCTCTGTGAAAAAGGGAGTGGAGATCCCGCCGTCTCTTGTGAATATCTATCAGGAGCTCCATGACGATCTTGGGTGTGCGGTTCCGAATCATGGCTGTCTGACGAAATGGGCGCAGCAGGGAGTGCTTATGCTGAACACCGTGCTGACTGTGCGCGCGCATCAGGCGAATTCCCACAGAGAGATCGGCTGGGAGGAATTTACGGACGCGGCGATTAGAGTGTTAAATGAGCAGGACCGCCCCATTGTGTTTATCTTATGGGGAAGTCCTGCTCAGAGGAAAAAAAGTATGCTCAATAATCCGAAGCATCTGATACTGACGGCTCCGCACCCGAGTCCGCTCTCAGCGTACCGCGGTTTCTTCGGCAGCAGACCGTTCAGCCAGACGAACAGATTTCTGGAAGAACAGGGGATTACGCCCATTGACTGGCAGATCTCTTAGTTACTGCTCGAAGTTGGCAGGAAAGGACGGAGAGCGTCCGCCAGATTATGTATATTCCTTGTCTGGATCAGAATGGCGCCGCTGCCGTGGAACTCATTGACAAGGCCTTCTCCTGTAGTGAATCCGAATGTCCCCGATGCTACGCGGATATTATAATCCAGAGAAGCGTCCCATGCCACGACATGCTCGTTGTCAACAGTGACCGGGCGGTCAGGAGTAACATTCAGCGCGAGGATATCCCCGAAAGCGGAGACTAATATATCTCCCGAACCCTGTGTCTCCATGACGAACAGACCGCCTGTGCCGCCGAAAAATGCTTTTCCGATATTCTGTGATTTCATGATGTAATCGACGCTTGAATCACATGCTAAAAATGCGCCTGTATTGAGTCGGTACTGCTTTGTACCGTCCACCTTGAGACAGTGAATCTTCCCGGGAATGGGCGGTGCGATACCGATCACTCCTCTGTCGCTCGTTCCTCTGGCGTGTGTGATGAACATGCTCTCGCCGCTTGTGATGCTGCGGCCGATAGCGCCGATTACGCCGCCGAGTCCCTTTTTGCTGCTGTTCATCTTTCCTTCCAGCTCTGCGTCTACAATGTACGCCATGGCGCCTCGCTCCAGTTTGACCGTCTCGTCTGAGAGGAGACTGATCTGCACAAGAGGACAATCAGAATCGCCTAAAATTTTATAATTCATAGTTTTCCCTCCTTTGGGTTTGATTTTATCAGATTATATCATCTATACACGAGGCGGACAATCAAGGAAGAAAAAATTCTTGCAATTTATCCGAAAGAGCAGTATAATTCTATATGTGCCGAATGCAGATGTAGTTCATCGGTAGAACACCAGCTTCCCAAGCTGGGGAGGCGGGTTCGATTCCCGTCATCTGCTTAATAAAAGCCGTAAGCGTTGGAAATACAGCGTTTATGGCTTTTTTTGATACTGATATGATACGTTACGATACCAGCAGTGCAGAAACCCGAGCTTGATCAATAATGAGGCGTGGGAATACACAGATACAACGGCAGGAAAGGCGATCAGGAAAGCGCACAGGGGCAAAGGGAGCAAGGCATGATCTAACCTGCCGGATGGGGGAAGTCCCGGGTTTCCCAGTGATGCTAAAATAGAGATTGTGTGCGGTCTGCGCTTATGGTAGTATATGGACAGGGATAACCGTGTTGCAGGGTGGCTGACCTCTATTCTTACATAGGATGGGGGTGGTGCTGATGGACAAAAAACCGTTTGACTTTAAAGATCTGATGGCTTTTGGAATGTTCATTCTGGCATTGCTGACATTCGTTTTCGCGAATTTGAAGTAATGTTGTAAGCATAGAAAAACCACCCCGGAACTTTGGCGAGTGTGGTATCATATCAGTGAATGGTATGCTACCCGTCAAGAGGACAATGAAAAATAATAATTTTTCTTCCGTCAGCCAGTTACTGGCTGACGGTATTTTTACGCTGCCTGCAATGCAAGTT
>DWYT01000030.1 GCA_019118545.1 Candidatus Mediterraneibacter merdavium
GCGTCTTCTACGCCTTCTTTTCTTTTTGTCGGAGTCATCCTCATCTTCCCATGTATCCTCTTCTTCCGAACCCTCTTCCGACAAATCTTCTTCCTCTCCTGCTTCTTCGCCGGTCTCTTCTGCCCCTTCTAAAGCTTCCTCTTCAGTTTTTAATTCAGCAGTTTCTTCCATATTATCTGCCGATCCGTCCGCTTCCTCTGTCTCTCCTGATCCGTTCCCTTCCATCGGTTCATCACCGCCAATCTGAGAATCCCCGGATTTTTCCACATCGACAAAAGAGGCCTCCTCCACTGTCCCCGCGTTCTGCTCTTCTATCTCTTCATGTTTTTCTGTATCGAAGAATCCTTCTTTTTTTTCCTGATGGTTTTCAGATTTTCTGTTTCTTCCTTTTCTGCTCATCAGTTCTCCATTCCTCTCCTTTTTACACTGTTACGGCAACATTATAGTACGAAAAATATAAAAAGTACAGAAAATTCTCTTATCTTTTCCTATTCTTTGCGCTTGCCAGATATATTTCTTTCTTATATAATGATTCCTATATTCCGCAGGCGCCCGCAGACATACCGCGGGACTTACATAGCAGAAAGGAGCTCATCTATGAGTGGTTCATCATTTGGAACAATATTCCGTGTCACCACGTGGGGCGAATCCCACGGACCGGGCATCGGCGTTGTGATCGACGGCTGCCCCTCAGGTATCCCCCTGTCAGAGGAGGACATACAGAAATATCTGGACAGGCGCAGACCCGGACAGAGTAAATATACGACAAGGCGCAGCGAGTCTGATTCTGTCGAAATTCTCTCCGGCGTATTCGAGGGCAGGACAACGGGAACCCCTGTCTCACTCCTCGTCCGCAATCAGGATCAGCGCTCCAGAGATTACGGAAATATCGCCTCTCTATTCCGTCCGGGACACGCGGACTACCCCTTCACTGAAAAATACGGGTTCCGCGATTACCGTGGCGGCGGGCGCTCTTCCGGCCGTGAGACAATCGGGCGCGTGGCGGCAGGCGCTGTGGCTTCCCTCCTCTTAAAGGAGCTGGGGATCACCGTCTGCGCTTATACAAAATCCATCGGCCCATTTACCATATCGGAAAAGGATTACCATGTGTCCGAGATCCGCGAGAACAGTCTGTATATGCCGAATAATTCCATAGCGGAACAGGCCGGGGAATATATCTCCTCTCTTATGTCAGAGACGGACTCCTGCGGCGGCATCATCGAGTGCGTTGCCGAAGGTCTCCCTGCGGGACTTGGCGAACCGGTCTTTGACAAACTGGACGCACTTCTGGCTCAGGCTGTCATGTCCATCGGCGCGGTAAAAGGCGTGGAGATCGGGGACGGATTCGCCGCTGCGGCCTCTGTTGGAAGCAAGAACAATGATGCCTTCCGAAGCGCTGAAGGCGAACCGCCTGCCTGCTGCTCCGGTTCCAACCGCCGTATCCGCAAGGTGACCAATCATTCCGGCGGAACATTAGGCGGCATGAGCGACGGAGCTCAGCTTGTCCTTCGGGCCGCCGTGAAGCCCACCTCCTCCATCGCCAAAACACAGCAGACGGTAGACGTAAACGGAGAAAATACCGACATCACTGTCCGTGGGAGACACGATCCCGTCATCGTTCCCCGCGCTGTTGTCGTTGTAGAATCCATGACAGCGCTTACTCTGGCTGATCTTTTGCTGAGAAACATGGCTTCCAGTCTGGAGCATGTAAAAAAGGTATACGGCCTTTTAGACAGTTCGTCTCTTTAGAGAGATATTTTACAAAACCCCGCAGAGGCGGCTTTGGAGCACATCACTTCGAAAGCCTGCCTCTGCGGGGTTCTTTTTATATGTTTTTTACTTATCGCCATAATGTGTTCTGCACTGTGCTATACGAATCGTGCCTTCCGCAAGTTTGTAAACAAGGCGATTTTTCTCATCGATTCGTCTGCTCCAGTAACCCGACCAGTTACCGGACAATGGCTCTGGTTTCCCAATCCCTTCATATCCATTTCTATCAATATCCTTAATTAACGTATTTATTCTCTTCAAAGTCTTTTTGTCCTCAGTCTGCCAATATACATAATCCTCCCACGCACTGTCATCCCATACTTTTATCATTCATCCACCTCTATCGGTTCATGTGTTTTTCCCATTCCCTGTTCCAAACGATTGATGGATTCACGAAGAACTCTCTGATTAGCAGGATTATAAAAATCATCCGTTTTCGTTGTGATCTCAAAAGGGATTCCGCCTGTTCTAAGTACCTGTCTCAGGAATACATTCACTGCTGTTGTCATATTTAATCCCATATCTGCCAACAGTGATTCTGTCTGTTTTTTTAATTCTTCATCTACTCGTATATTAACATTAATTGTGTTTGCCATAATATTTCCCTCCATAATATATATTTCCATCACATTCTTATAGTTATTGTACTTTATATTATGTACATTGTCAATATTTTTATTTATTTTAAAGACCTCATGCAGAAGACTATTTCTTTTGCACAAGGTCTTGTTGAAATTCCTGCTATTCTTTTCCTAAAGGAACTCTGTTTTGTCCCCTTAAGAGAAATGGGAGTGCCTCCGAATGCCCGCTTCTTTGATCATCTGAAATATTTTACACCGGATTCAAAGATCTTAAGATCCTGCTCTCCGTATATGTTGACCGCAACAGAAGTATCCCGGCGCTCAGAGTGCGCCATCTTGCCCAACACCCGTCCGTCGGGACTTGTGATCCCCTCGATGGCGCGGTAAGAGCCATTCACATTCCACTCTTCGTCCATGCTGATATTTCCTTCAGGATCACAGTACTGTGTGGCCACCTGTCCGTTGGCGAACAGACGCTCAAGCCACTCTTCACCTGCAACAAACCTTCCCTCTCCGTGGGACGCCGGATTTGTATACACGCCTCCAAGCTTTGCCTCCTGAAGCCATGGGGATTTGTTCGTCACAACCTTCGTATATACCATCTTGGAGATATGCCGTCCGATCGTATTGTATGTCAGTGTCGGTGAGTCCTCTGTCTGACCCACGATCTTTCCGCAGGGCACCAGTCCCAGCTTTATAAGCGCCTGAAAACCATTACAGATACCAAGGGCAAGACCGTCTCTTTCATTTAACAGCTTCTCGACCGCCTCTTTGATCTTCGCGTTCTGGAAAGCAGTGGCAAAGAACTTCGCGGAACCGTCCGGTTCATCCCCCGCGCTGAATCCGCCGGGGAACATGATCATCTGCGCTTGGGCGATTGTCTTTTCAAACTCTTCTACCGAAGAGCGGATATCCTCTGCGTCCAGATTGCGGAACACCTTTGTAATAACCTTCGCCCCCGCCCTCTCGAACGCCCTCGCGCTGTCATACTCGCAGTTCGTACCCGGGAACACCGGGATAAACACAGTAGGCTGGGCGATCTTATGACTGCATATATGGACGTCGGACGCATCATAAAGCTTCTCCTCCACGGACTGATCTGAGTTCTCCGCAGATTTTGTCGCGAAGACCTTTTCCAGAGTGCCCGTCCATGCGCCAAGCGCCTCATCCATGCTGATCTGTGTATTGCTGTATTCAAAGAAATCCCTGTCTGTCACTTCACCGATCACTGTATAGGTGATCTGAAGATTTCCAACCTGTCCGTCCTCTACCTCGGCGATGATATCCCCGAATGCCGGAGCGAACAGATCCCTCGGATCCATATTGTGCTCAATCTTCAAGCCTTTTTTATTGCCAAACGCCATCTTGCTCACAGCGGCGATCACACCATGGCGGTCAAGGGCGTATGCGGACACAATCCTTCCCGCCCTGATATCCTCTGTGAACTTCCCGTACTGATCCATGATCTGGCCGTATACAGGAAGATCATACCCGTCTTTCTCAATACGGAGCCATACAAGCTTATTACCCGCTTTCTTAAGCTCCGGTGTAATGATATCCTCCTCTGTCGCCATGTCGACCGCGAAGGAGACAAGCGTCGGCGGAACGTCGATATCCTGAAATGTTCCGGACATACTGTCCTTTCCTCCGATGGACGGAAGACCGAATCCGATCTGCGCCGCGTATGCTCCAAGAAGCGCCGCGAACGGCTGACTCCATCTTTTCGGATCCTCGCTCATCCTGCGGAAGTATTCTTGGAATGTAAAGCGGATCTTCCTATAGTCTCCGCCTGCGGCAACAATCTTTGCCACGGACTCCACCACCGCGTAAACCGCCCCGTGATACGGACTCCAGCTTGACAGGTACGGGTCAAACCCGTAGCTCATCATGGATACGCTGTCCGTCTTGCCCGTAAGGACAGGCACCTTCGCCACCATTGTCTGCGTCTCTGTCATCTGATATTTCCCGCCGTGCGGCATGAACACAGACCCTGCCCCGATGGAGCCGTCGAACATCTCCACAAGTCCCTTCTGCGAGCATACGTTCAGGTCGCCAAGCGTATGAAGCCATGCTTCTTTCACATCACCGATCTCTCTGCGCCTAAAGAGGCTGTCCTCGCGTTTCGGCATCTCCACCTCAACGGCAGTCTCCTGATGGGCACCGTTCGTATCAAGAAAAGCACGGGAGAGATTTACAATCTCTTTTCCCCTCCAGACGAGCACCAGCCTCGGCTCTTCTGTCACGACCGCGACCTCCGTGGCCTCAAGATTTTCTTCCTTCGCGTAAGACATGAACTCTGCCACATCCTTCGGGTCTACGACCACAGCCATACGCTCCTGAGACTCTGAGATGGCAATCTCCGTGCCGTCCAGTCCCGCGTATTTCTTCGGTACTTTATCAAGCTCCACTCTCAGGCCGTCCGCCAGCTCTCCGATGGCAACGGACACACCGCCCGCGCCGAAATCATTACATTTCTTGATAAGCCTGCTCACTTCCTCACGGCGGAACAACCTCTGTATCTTACGCTCTGTAGGCGGATTCCCCTTCTGGACTTCCGCGCCGCACGTCTCGATAGACTCTTCTGTATGAACCTTTGAAGACCCTGTAGCGCCGCCGCAGCCGTCGCGCCCTGTCCTGCCGCCAAGCAGGATGATGATATCTCCCGGATCAGACGTCTCCCGGATCACCGCGCGCCTCGGAGCCGCGCCCAGCACCGCGCCGATCTCCATACGCTTCGCCACATAGTCGGGATGGTAGATTTCTTTTACAAGGCCAGTGGCAAGACCGATCTGGTTTCCGTAAGAGCTGTATCCGTGAGCCGCGCCGCGCACAAGCTTCTTCTGCGGCAGCTTCCCTTTCAGCGTGTCCTCCACAGATACAGTCGGATCCGCCGCACCGGTCACTCGCATTGCCTGATACACATAGGTGCGTCCTGAAAGCGGGTCGCGGATCGCTCCGCCAAGGCAGGTCGCCGCGCCTCCGAAAGGCTCGATCTCTGTGGGATGGTTATGCGTCTCATTCTTAAAGTTGATGAGCCACTCTTCCTCCACTCCGTCCACTTTGATCGGGACGACGATGCTGCAAGCATTGATCTCATCGGATTCCTCCTGATCCTGAAGTTTCCCTTCTCTTTTCAGCCTGCGCATTGCCATAAGGGCGAGATCCATCAGGCAGACAAACTTATCTTCCCTGCCCGCGAAGATCTCACTGTGATCTTTCAAATACTGCTTATATGTATCCTCGATGGGTTTCCTGTAATCACCGTCATCAAATACCACGTCTGTAAGCTCCGTAGAAAATGTCGTGTGGCGGCAGTGATCCGACCAATATGTGTCAAGAACACGGATCTCTGTCATGGACGGGTCTCTTTGCTCTTCACCTTTGTAATAATTCTGAATATGAAGGAAATCCTTAAAAGTCATGGCAAGTCCGAGAGAATCATAAAGTTCCTTTAACTCTGGCTCCCTCATCCCGCAGAATCCGGCAAATACTTTAATGTCCTCCGGCTCGTCAAATACTGTGACCAGCGTTTCCGGCTTCTCTGCCTGCGCCTCTCTGGAGTCCACCGGGTTGATGCAGTGATTGCGGATTGCCGACAGTTTCCCGTCAGAGATACCGCCTTCGATCACATAAGTTGTCGCCGTGCGGATCACCGGGGCCTCATCCTCTTTGATAAAGCGGATGCACTGCTCGGCAGAGTCTGCCCTCTGGTCAAACTGGCCGGGAAGATATTCCACGGAAAAACTGCGGTCGCCCTCATTCACTGGAAACTCCTCTTTATACAGGATGTCCACCGGCGGCTCAGCGAACACTCCACCGCAAGCCTTCTCGAATGTCTCCTCAGAAATATTCTCCACGTCATAGCGGATCAGGACGCGCACTCCTGTCACATCCTGAATCCCGAGATAATGGCGGATCTCATGGCGCAGTTCCTTTGCCGCCACGGCAAATTCCGGTTTTTTCTCTACAAAAACTCGTCTTACATCACTCATATACAGTCTCCTTTACATCTTATATACGTATCATACTGAAACTATCTGTCTGTATCGTACCACAGTTCACTTCATTAGTACAATTAATATAATTAAAGGTTTACAATAAGCATTGCTAATCATATTGCTTTTTCCGTATTTTTGAGACTGCCGCCGGCAAAATGCTCAGCAGCAACAGCGCCGCCAGCATTACCAAAAAGAACCCGCCGATCCTCATGACAAAATCATAGAACAACCCTTCGGGCAGCATGCGGATCATGTAATCCTCCGCCGGATCGAATATCCACAGATCATTGTCAAAGAAGATATGATGAAAGCGCACAAACACCGCGTTGAAATCCACCAGCGAGGCAATTCCGATAACCGCCGCCGCCCCTGCTGATATCCCCACAGCAATCCAATAAGATTTTGGGAGAAGACTTTTTATATCCGCCCCGGTTACAAGCAGAAAGATCAGGCACAGCACTCCCGCCGCACAGGCTCCGGCTCTGATGTTCAGTCCTCCGATAAAGAGTTCCTTCACCTCGCCCATATGAAAACGGTCCTGCCCGTTAAAGAAATCCTGCTCTCTTCCCTCTACCGTGGTAATCACGGATAATTCTTCTCTGTCTCCCCGCAGATAGGACATCATCTCCCGTGTAACATACATGGTGTCCTCCATGGTCATATCCAGCTCTGACAGGACATCGTATTTCTCATATTCCTTCTCATAAAAATCAAAATCCGAATACATCGCGATCTCAAAGCTTGAAATCAGGGCCACGGCAATGACCGCAAACGCAAAGATGATTCCCGCTGTCCATTGCATTTTTGATATGATCCCGCCTTTGGCGGTTCTTTTTGATGTTTCCATTGATGTTTGCCTTCTCCTTATTGTGTTTTTATTTTATATAGCTTATAATGCAATTAGCATTTATTAGGAGGTCTTATAGTGATTGATATCAATTATGAATTATACAAGGTTTTTTACCATGTCGCTTCTACCCTGAATTTTTCCGAGGCGTCCAAACGCCTCTTTATCTCCCAGTCTGCGGTCAGCCAGTCCATCAAAACACTGGAGCGGAAATTGGATCAGACCCTTTTCATCCGCAGTACGAAGAAGGTCCGGCTTACCCCTGAGGGAGAGATCCTCATGCGCCATATCGAACCTGCCATGAACCTCATCCAAAAAGGGGAGACACAGCTTCTCGACGCGGCTTCCACCGGAGGGCAGATACGGATCGGAGCCAGCGACACGATCTGCCGCTATTTCCTCATCCCGTATCTGGAGCGTTTTCACAGAGCTTTCCCGGGCGCGCATATCAAGGTCGTCAACCAGACTTCCATGAAGTGTGCCCGTCTCCTGCAGAACGGACTGGTGGATCTGATCGTAGTCAACTATCCGAACAATTATCTCGGCACCGCGTCTTCCACTATGCGGATCAAAAAGTTCCGTGATGTGTTTATCGCCGGGGAGCCTTTTCTTAAGCTGAAAGGAGAAACGCTTTCCTTCTCCCAGCTTCTGCACTATCCGATCCTGATGCTTGACAAGAACAGCACCACAAACGAATTCATCCATCAGGTATTCCAACAGCACCAGCTTGACCTTGTTCCTGAGATCGAGCTGACAAGCAATGACCTTCTCATCGACCTTGCGCGGATCGGTCTTGGCATTGCTTTTGTGCCGGATTACTGCATACCGGGCGATGAAAAAGATCTCTTTGTCCTTAAGACAGAGGAAGAGCTTCCCGAGCGCGAGCTCGCCATCGCCTACAACGAGCATCTCCCCATGTCCCGCGCCGCCATGGAATTTTTAAGCTATTTCCGGGAAGAAACTCTCTGAGACTATCCGGGCGGTGATCCACTCCAGAACTCTTCCGCCAGAGCCGTGAGGGTGTCAGCGCTGCATATCCGGCACCCTTCCCATTCCCTTGGAAACATCTCTCTGTACTGTCTCTGTGAAAACCTGTCGTCCAGAAGAAGGATCAATCCCCGGTCCGTCTCTGTACGGATCACTCTCCCGGCAGACTGCAGCACTTTGTTCATCCCGGGATAAAGGTACGCATAGTCAAATCCTCTCATTCCCATTTCATCAAAATACTGCTTTACAATCTCTCTGTCATTGCACACCTGCGGCAGGCCAGTCCCTACAATAACCGCTCCGATCAGCCTGTCTTCTGTCAGGTCAATCCCCTCTGAAAAGATTCCGCCCATCACACAGAAACCGACCAGACTATTCTCCCTGTCCTTTTCAAACATTCCGAGAAACTCTTCCCTCTCCGCCTCGCCCATGCTCTGCGACTGAATCACAGAATCGATCGCTCCGGCATCAGACAGAAAGTAATTGTACACCTCTTCCATCACTTTATAGGAAGGAAAAAATGCCATATAATTTCCTTTCCTCACTTTGGCAGCCGTAATGATATACCGGGCGATACGCTCATACATGTCGGCGCCGCGCAGCGTGTACTTTGTGCTCACGTCCCTTCCCATCAGGATAATACGGTTCTTTGCCGGGAACGGGGTTTCCGCGTAGATCGCGTAATCTTCCTTCTCCACGGAGAGTAATTCTTTATAATAATGGATCGGAAGCAGGGTCGCCGAAAAAAAGACCGTACTGACTCCATATTCCAGATAGGACTGCAGATTCTGAGCCGGATTCACACAGAACAGGCGTACCTTAAATCTGCCGTCAGGTTCCAGCTCGCTGTATACCACATAGTTCTCATCCATAATATCATGGATATTTACAAAAGACCTCACCTGAAAATACAGCTCAAGCACCTGATCCCTTTTTTTCTCTTCCACAGGCTCTTCAAGGAACTTCTCCATCTCTGTCAGCACATTCATCAGCTTAAGCGCAATGTGGGAAACGCTGTCCAGAATCATGTAATCCTCACATTCCCGTTTCAATGCGAGGAAAAGCCGGTTAACCTCTTCTAATTTCTTTGCCAGAGGCGGGGAATCCGCCTTTATGAGACGCCTTACTTCCAGCAAGTCTTCCTTATACAACTGGGCGCTGTACATCTCCCGTCCCCGTTCCACAAGATTATGCGCCTCGTCGATAAGAAATATATAATTTCCGCTTCCCCCTTCCGAAAAGAAGCGCTTTAGGTGAGCGGTCGGGTCAAACGCATAATTGTAATCACAGATTACGGCGTCTGTCCATGTGGAAATATCCAAGGACAGCTCGAACGGGCACACCATGTATTTCTGCGCCTGTTCTTCAATGGCTTTCCTGTTGATCTCATTTCCCCCGGTGATCATGTCAAACACCGCGTCGTTCACACGGTCAAAATGCCCCTTTGCATAAGGACATGCCTCTGGATTGCAGACCGCTTCCTCGCAGAAACAGATCTTTTCCTTTGCCGTCAGGGTGATGACCTTCATGCGAAGGCCATTTTCCTTCAATGTAGAAAAAGCATTCTCCGCCACAGTCCGGGTAATAGTCTTGGCCGTCAGATAAAATATCTTCTCCGCCAGACCTTCCCCCACAGCCTTGACAGCCGGAAATACAGTAGACATCGTCTTCCCCACCCCGGTGGGCGCCTGAATAAACAGCTTTTTCTTACGCAGGATCGTCCGGTAAACAGCCGCCGCCACATCCCGTTGGCCTTTCCGGTAAGGGAAGGGAAATTCGACCCGCTGTATGGAAGCGTCTCTCTCCTGCTTCCACTCGATCTGAAACCGCGCCCATTTCTCATAACTGCCGAAAAGGTCATGAAACCACTCTTCCAGTTCCTTTTTTCCGTACTCAAACTGAAAGCGCCGGATCTCTTCCGTGTCCAGATGGCAGTACGTCATCTGAACCCCAACCCGCTTAAGTCCGTGCTGCCGCGCATAGATGTAAGCATAGCACTTTGCCTGTGCCAGATGGACATTCACCGGCTGTTCAATATGGGAAAGCTCTCTTAATACGCCTTTGATCTCATCTATGATTACGCCGGGTTCCGTCTCATCTTCTTTTATGATAACGCCATCCGCCCGTCCTTCCACCTGAATACAGAACTCCCCGCAGTCAACAAGCGTCTTTAGGCTTACCTCCGCATGGTACTCCGGCCCCATACGGCGCTGGATCTTACGGTGCAGGCGCCCGCCCATGAGCATGGCTTCCTTGTCCATGCCGCCTGAACGGCGGCTGTCGATATCGCCCTCACGAAGAATAAACTCTACCAGATTACGGACAGAGATACGGACTATACTTTTTTCTTCAAACAACTGTATGATTCCGCCTTTTACATAATGATATCCCTATCATAATCTGATTTCAGCGTCAATGCAAGTCTGCACCCTTCTCCGATTATACAAATTAACATTTGCCAAGGTGATTGTGCAACAGCCGCAAAGACATGTATCCTTCGCGGACACATTTTCATTCGGGCCACGACGCAAGGGTACATAGGAGCGCAAAGAACGCGCTCCAAATACCCGCGTCGTTCTACGGTCCGCTCAGGATACATGTCTCTGCGGACTTTTGTACAAATTCCGTCATATCGGATCTGTACCGCAGGGGGAGATGGTTCTGCTGGCATTTGGGATTCTCGCGTTCCTTGATAGAAATAGATTCGAAAAATCCGCTCCAGAGCCGTTCATATTCCAGTTCTTTCTCCGACAACTTCCCCGCCGCCTCACCGTCAAGCGTCTCACCCCATACAAGTCCCCATGCCTGCCGGGCCTTATGGACGAGAAACACTTGGTGCGTCTTATCATAGATCATCCAGTTCTCAAGGGGAAAGCGGTCGGTAAAATGATCCGCAATGCAGGTCAGTATCTGCGCCTTGGGCGTGATCTCCGAAAAAAGGATGCCATTTTCCAATTCACGGAACCGTATGAACTCTTCATACATATGCGCCTCATTTGCCACACTTCTGCTGAGGGCAAACACCTTTGCCACCTCCGGGCAGCTCAGATGATCCATGATCTTATGGCTGTCCCGGATACCCCTCGATTCCTGCATGGTCTTAAATACTGCCGTACCTTTTTCCCCATCGTCTGAGAGCAGGGCATGGTAGATATCCCAGTATGTGTTGTACCCCAGATAACGCTTGATCATCCTCTCAAGGCGCACCGCTTTCTGTTCGCACTCCGCCACAGTCCGGTACTCACAGAAAAGCTGCTGCTGCGTCTTTCCCTTCACTTCGATCCCCGCGTCGCTATCCCGGTTCTCCTTCCACGCATCATGGAGAGCAGAGAAAAGACCAGTCATTGTATCCGTACATAGATAGATCTGTTTCACGCCCCGCTCCTCCTCTCTCTTAAAATGCAGTGGTACTGGTGTTGAAATTCACATCGTCAAAAAGCGACATCTGGCGGTATGTCATCCCGTCCGCACCTTCCGGCAGCTTTTCCTTTGTATTCAGCAGATTCCTCGTGATGTAATCCTCCTCCAGCCGGACCGGGTACATCATCTTCCCGCCGCAGGTGATAAAATACAGTGCTCTTTTTAACACCACGCCCATCTTCTTAAGATCCTCGAACTTCAAAGTCCCGAGACGGCGCGCTTTTACAATCCGGCCTGCGGACTTGTATCCGATTCCCGGCACCCGCAGCAGTGTGCGGTAATCCGCCCGGTTAATCTCCACAGGAAATACTTCCAGATGCTTCAGCGCCCAGCAGCACTTCGGATCAAGAAACACATTGAAATTCGGGTTTTCCTCGTCCAACAGTTCGTCCGCCTCAAAGTGGTAGAACCGCAGAAGCCAGTCCGCCTGATAGAGACGGTGTTCCCGCAGAAGAGGCGGCCCCTGATCGCGGATGGAGGGCAGCGCTTTATCCTCGTTCACAGGTACGAAGGCGGAAAAAAATACACGCTTTAGGTCAAACTTCTTATACAACGACTCAGTGACATGAAGAATCTGATAGTCTGTCTCCGGTGTGGCGCCGATAATCATCTGTGTACTCTGCCCCGCCGGCACAAAGCGGGGCGTGTTCCGGTACAGCATAATCTCCTGCTTATTCTCCTTTGACTTCTCTTGGACAAGGCGCATGGGCGTCAGGATATTCTTCCGCGATTTGTGAGGAGCCAGAAGGCGCAGACTCTCCGCTGTGGGAAGTTCCATATTCACGCTCATCCTGTCCGCCAGATACCCTGTCATCTGGATCAGCCGCTGGTCTGCCCCCGGGATTGCCTTTACATGGATATACCCCTGAAAATTACATTCGCGGCGCAGTTTATACAGTGTGGCATAGATCAGCTCCATCGTGTAGTCCGGACTTTTCAGTATCCCGGAGCTGAGAAACAATCCTTCAATATAATTTCTCCTGTAGAACTCCATCGTCAGAGTACACACTTCCTCTGGCGTAAAAGACGCCCTAACCACGTCGTTAGATGAACGGTTGATACAGTATTTACAGTCATAGATGCACTCATTGGTAAAAAGTATTTTCAGAAGCGAGATACATCTTCCGTCCGCCGAAAAGCTGTGGCATATGCCCGCCTTGCGGCAGTTTCCCATACCCGTGCCGTCATTTTGCCTGTCCACGCCGCTGGATGTACAGGATACATCGTATTTCGCCGCGTCGGATAAAATATTCAGTTTTTCATATAATGGCATCTCTGCCTGTATTCTGTTCTCCATCTTTTCCGCCCTCTTGCCGTCCAAACATTTGTTCTATCCAGTAGTATAGCACATATGTTCGAAAATTACAAGGGTTTAAAAAAGAAGAGATAAAAAATCTAAGTACCGCTGTTTTGTATTATCTCCCTGAATTTCTTTATATCTACCTTCGGTCTTCTATCAGCATCCACGATTCCGTTTGTTTCCTGCTCAACATCGGTAAGCTGCGTATAACAATATCCCCGCAGATAGGAAATACTCGATACTGCGTCAAAAAGTTCTTTCATTTTTTCCAATAATTCTTCTGAATTTTTCGCTTTTTCATGATATCCCCATGAGGTATCATCGCCGTCTTCTACTGCAATGCCGCCAAATTCAGAAAGAAAGACCGGTTCTCCGTTATCCTGTGCGGTAGCGCTTAATATCATTTTGTCAACTGCATTTGCGGATAACAGACGTTCTCTGTCACAGAACTTTTCCGCAAGCTTCTTCCCACAATTCTCATAATCATGGATACCTATCATATCTGCACGCACTGCTTCCCAGCCGTCATTTGTACTAACGAGCCGCGTATGATCCATGGCATGCAGAAGGTGGTACAGGCTTTCGGCATAATGCTGCTGTCTCTCATCCCAAAAAACATCCCGTATCCCCCAGCTTTCATTAAACGGGACCCAAGTAATAATACAAGGATGATTATAATCCCTCTCGACCATCTCCACACATGTATCCAAAAGCTCTCTTATCGCCACATCTGAGAATTCATAGCCTGACGGAATCTCCTCCCACACCAGAAGCCCTACCTTATCTGCATAATACAAAAAGCGTGGATCTTCTAGTTTCTGATGTTTACGGACGCCGTCAAATCCCATCTCTTTTACCAAAAGCACATCCTTTAAAAGAGCCTCCGAATCCCTTGGAGTCATCAAAGTATCCTTCCAGTATCCTTGATCTAAAACAAGTTTCTGGTACAAAGGAACATGATTCAGATAAATCACACCATCTCTGCACTCTATCTTTCTCATCCCAAAATACGTTTCAATTTTATCGTAAAGCTTTTCCTCTTCCCACAGTTCCACCGTAAGATTATAAAGAACCGGATGTGACGGCTCCCATAAACCGGATCTGTTATCAATCACATCTTCATTTCTTACAGGAATTAAAAATCTGTCCCGTTTCCCTGTAATAGACTGCTGTCCTTCAGAAATACGTCTGCCTTCAAGGGAAACTGACCATTTTACCACGCCAGACTGCGGGAAATCCGAAAGAAAGATTCTCGCATCTGCAACTTTTGACTCAATATCAGGGGTCACGGCGATCCGTTCCAGACGTATCTCTCCGGTCATCTCCATCCAGACATTCTGCCAGATGCCGCTCGTCGGAGTATACCAGCACCGGTCCGTCTCTTTGTTCCAGTGTTGTTTTCCCCTGACCTGAACCTCGTCATTTCCATCATTACAATATACCGTGATCCGCATTTGTTCGTCGTCCGCAGCAATATACTCCGAGACAGAAAACGAAAAGGGTGTAAAACCTCCTTTATGTATCCCTGCCTCCATCCCGTTGATCCATACCTTTGTATTCTGATCTGCCGCGCCAAAATGGAGCCACAGCCTTTTCTCTTTCATTTCCGGCGTCAAAGGAACTGCTTTTTCATACCACAGATGCTTGTGGATTTCTTTTTCTCCAATTCCGCTCTCTTTACACTGATAACAGAAAGGGACCTTGATTTTCTTTCCTTCCGGAATCTTCCTGAACCATTTCCGCGCGATCCCTTCCTGTTTATCATCAAAAGCAAAGCTCCATTCGCCGTTTAAATCAATCCATTCTTTCCGGTAAAAATCCGGTCTGGGACTTTTCTCCCTGTCATTTAAGACCATCTTTTATATTTCCTCCTCACTAATA
>DWYT01000031.1 GCA_019118545.1 Candidatus Mediterraneibacter merdavium
GTTAAAGCTTTCTGATCTGTATACCTTTCGGGAAAAAGACAAAGAGGATGGAAAGACAGGAAAAGCAGACTTTAAGCTGGAGCTGAAGGCGGAACTGCTGAACATCTGCGGGGATAACAACAAAGCGCTGAAAGAAGCCTGCCGCACACTCCGCGAGTATGCCGTTTTTACGGATAAGATGCGGAAGTATACAAAGACAATGGATATCCAAGCGGCGGCGGAGCGCACCATCGAAGAGTGTATTCAGGAAGATATCTTACGGGAGTTCCTTACGAAACACAGAGCAGAGGTGAGGACGATGAGTATATTCGAATATGATCAAGAGAAGCATATGAGACAGGAGCGCGAGCAGGCGTGGGAAGAAGGCAGGGAAGCAGGACTGGCTGAAGGGGAAGCTAAAGGGAAAGCTGCCGGGATCGCCGAGGGGAAAGCTGCTGGTTTTACAGAAGGTGAACGAAATAAGCTGAGCGAGCAGATACAGAAAAAGCTCCGAAAGGGGAAGACGGTTGCGCAGATTGCGGATGAATTGGAAGAATCCCCGGAAGTTATAAAGGAACTCCTTGAGAAAATAGAAAAATAAAAATCCGGAAGCATACGTTGAAATTGGCAGAGAGATTGTCTGAGGAAAAGCAGGACTGCTTTCTGTCTCCGCGATGGTGCTTGGCTTCCTTGGATTCAAACGTAAAAAGCAGAATAGTTAAAAGTCTTATTTGTTTTACCGCAAAAAAGATGGGTACAAATAGCGCTTGCATAATATGCAAAAAAGATGTATTATTATGCAAGTGCTATTTATATTTATTAAGATGCAAATGACTGAACTATTACAAATAGCGGTTTTATTTTTGGGAAATGCTTTACTTCTTATGAACATAGGTATATGATTAAAAGATCGATCAGGAAAGGATAGATTTATCATGATAAAAGTAGGGATTATCGGCTCCACCGGCTATGCGGGCGGCGAGCTTGTAAGGATATTGACAGGACATAAAAATGCGGAGATCGTCTGGTACGGCTCCCGCAGCTATATCGATGAGAAATACGCGGATGTGTACCGCAACATGTTCCAGATTGTGGACGCGGTTTGCATGGACGACAATATGGAGGAGCTGGCTTCTCAGGTGGATGCGATTTTCACTGCCACGCCTCAGGGACTTTGCGCGTCGCTTGTGAATGAAGATATCTTATCAAAGACGAAGATCATTGATCTGAGTGCGGATTTCCGCCTGAAAGACGTAAGTGTCTATGAGGAATGGTATAAGATCGGGCACAAAGCGCCGCAGTTTATCGAGGAAGCAGTGTATGGTCTGTGCGAGGTGAACAGAGAGGACGTAAAGAAAGCGCGTCTCGTGGCGAATCCGGGATGCTATACCACCTGCTCCATCCTGACGGCTTACCCGCTGGCAAAGGAGGGACTGATTGACATGGATACGCTGATCATCGACGCAAAGTCCGGCACATCAGGGGCAGGGCGTGGCGCAAAGCTGCCGAATCTTTACTGTGAGGTCAACGAGAACATCAAGGCATACGGCGTGGCGACCCACAGGCACACGCCGGAGATCGAGGAGCAGTTAGGCTATGCGTCAGGAGAAAAGGTAGTGCTCAATTTTACCCCTCATCTCGTGCCGATGAACAGAGGGATACTCGCCACAGAGTATGCCAAACTGAAAAAGGATGTGACGTGGGATGAAGTAAAAGCGGTCTACGACAAATATTACGCGGCGGAGAGATTTGTCCGTGTGCTTGATAAGGATGTATGCCCTGAGACAAAATGGGTAGAGGGCAGCAATTATGTGGATATCGGCTTCAAGATCGATCCGCGGACAAACCGCATTATCATGATGGGCGCCATCGACAATCTGGTAAAAGGCGCTGCAGGACAGGCTGTGCAGAACATGAACCTGATGTTCGGGAAGAAGGAGAGTGAAGGACTGGAGCTTGTACCCATGTTCCCGTAAACCGGGGGATGTGTACAGGAAAGCTCATGGCAGAGGAGCAAAGACACTGTAAAGATTTTTTACGCAGTGTCGGAAATATCAGTATGTACATAAGGCGGGGGAAGATATGATACGGGTGATGATGGTCGAAGATTATGACGGAGTGTACGCTCTGTGGAAAAAGATAAAAGGGTTCGGGATACGCAGTATCGATGATTCCAGAGAAGGTGTGGAGCGTTTCCTGAAAAGGAATCCCACGACCAGCGTGGTGGCTGAAAAGGACGGGAAGATCGTAGGAAGCATCCTCTGCGGTCACGACGGCAGGCGGGGATGTCTGTACCATGTCTGCGTGGACGAGGCGTACCGCAGACACGGGATCGGAAAAGAGATGGTCGTCCATGCCATGAAAGCGCTGAAAGAGGAGAAGATCAACAAGGTATGCCTGATCGCGTTCACGGAAAATGATATTGGGAACGCCTTCTGGAACACCATCGGGTGGACGGAACGACTGGATCTGAATTACTATGATTTTACACTGAATGAGGAAAATATCACGGCGTTCAACGGTCAGTGAATCAGGGAAATATACAAACTATGGGAGAGGAGCAGAAGAAGCATGGATATGAATATCATCGAAGGCGGCGTTACCGCAGCGAAGGGTTTTCAGGCAGCGGCAGCGGCGGCGCAGATTAAATATGAGGGGCGCACGGATATGGCGCTCATTTACAGCGAAAAGCCTTGTAAGGCGGCGGGCACATTTACAACGAATGTGGTGAAAGCGGCGCCTGTGAAATGGGACAGAGCTATTGTGGAAGGAAAAAAACGGCCTCAGGCGGTTATCGTAAACTCTGGTATCGCCAATGCGTGTACCGGAAAGGAAGGGATGCGTTACTGCAAGGAGACGGCAAAGGAAGCGGCAAAAGTGCTGGGAGTGGAAGCGGACAGCGTACTGGTTGGCTCTACCGGCGTGATCGGGATGCAGCTCCCCATGGACCGCATAAAAGCAGGCATCGGTATGTTGGCGGAATCGAAGAGCGCGGATACGCAGAGCGGAACAGAAGCCGCCAAAGCCATCATGACTACGGATACAGAGAAGAAAGAGGCGGCGGCGACATTTGAGATCGGCGGTGTGACCGTGACGATCGGCGGTATGGCGAAAGGCTCGGGGATGATCCATCCGAATATGTGTACCATGCTTTCTTTCATCACCACGGACGCTGCGATCTCCCAAAAGGCGCTTCGCAAAGCGCTGAAAGAAGATGTGCAGGATACTTACAATATGATCTCTGTTGACGGGGATACATCTACCAATGATACGGTGCTCCTGCTTGCAAACGGACGGGCGGAGAACCCGAAGATCAGATATGGAACACCGGAATACGAGGCGTTCAAGAAGGCGCTCCATTATGTGAACGAGACGCTGGCAAAGAAAATGGCAGGGGACGGAGAGGGCGCCACGGCGCTCCTTGAGGCAAAGATCGTGGGAGCGAAGACAAAGGAGCAGGCGAAAGTGCTGGCAAAATCCATTGTCTGCTCGAATCTGGTCAAGACAGCCATCGCGGGGCATGACGCCAACTGGGGCAGGATCCTCTGTGCCATGGGATATTCAGGGGCACAGTTCGATCCGGAGAAGGTGGATCTTGCCTTTGAGAGTGAGTCGGGGAAACTGACGATCATCAAGAATGGGACAGCGGCAGATTACAGTGAGGAGAAAGCTACGGAAATCCTTTCTAAACCGGAAGTGACTGTCATCGCTGACATCAAAGAAGGGGACGAAGAAGCCACGGCATGGGGTTGTGACCTGACCCATGAGTACATCAGCATCAACGCGGATTACCGAAGCTAAGAGCACAGCGAGATATCGCTTGAAGTGGGAAATGCAGAATACAGAGTAGATTCTATCGGGAGGATACAGCAGTATGAATGATAATATGCAGAAATATCTGGACAAAGCGCAGGTGCTCATCGAGGCTCTGCCTTATATCCAGCGTTTTAACCGTAAGGTCATCGTCGTAAAATACGGCGGCAGCGCCATGGTGGATGAGAGCTTAAAGCAGCGTGTCATTGAAGATGTGACACTCTTAAAGCTCTGTGGATTTAAACCGATCATCGTCCACGGCGGAGGCAAGGAGATCAGCAAATGGGTCGGCAAAGTGGGGATGGAGCCGAAGTTTGTCAACGGTCTGCGCGTGACGGACGAGGAGACTATGGAGATCGCGGAGATGGTGCTGGGGCGCGTGAACAAAAGCCTTGTGCAGTTAGTAGAGAGCCTCGGTGTGCGCGCCATCGGTGTGAGCGGCAAGGACGGCGCTCTTCTGAAGGTGGAGAAGAAGTATTCCGACGGGGAGGATATCGGATATGTTGGCGATATCAAAGAGGTGAACGCGCAGATCCTCTATGACCTGTTAGAGAAGGATTTTCTTCCCATCGTCTGCCCCATCGGACTGGACGATGAGTTCAATACATACAACATCAACGCGGACGACGCGGCATGCGCCATCGCCCGCGCCATGAAGGTGGAGAAGCTGGCGTTCCTCACTGATATCGAGGGTGTATACAAGGATCCGCAGGATCCGTCCACATTGATCTCGGAGCTTGAGGTTTCGGAGGCAAAGGAACTGATCGGGAGCGGGTACATCGGCGGGGGTATGCTGCCAAAGCTCCAGAATTGTATCGACGCTATCGAAAGCGGGGTATCGCGGGTTCATATTTTAGATGGACGCATCCCACATTGTCTGCTTCTTGAGATCTTTACGAACAAAGGAATCGGAACAGCGATATTAAACCAGAAAGAAAGCAGGTACTATCATGGTGAATGAAAAGATACAGGCAGCGGAAGAGAACCTGATCCATGTATATAACCGTTTCCCCGTGGCGCTGGATCACGGCGAGGGAATGTATGTGTACGATACAGAAGGGAAAGAATATCTTGACTTCGCGGCAGGATTCGCCGTGACAGGATTGGGTTATGACAACAAAGAATTAAACGAAGCGTTAAAAGCACAGATTGATAAGCTGTACCACACGTCCAATCTCTATTATCACGAGAGCTGCGGGGAGGCGGCGAGAGAACTGAACCGTGTCAGCGGCATGGATCGCGTGTTCTTTACCAACAGCGGCGGCGAGGCGAACGAGGGCGCCCTGAAGGCGGCGAGACGTTACGCCTATACAAAAGGTACAGGAAGATATGAGTTTATCGCCATGGAAAATTCCTTCCACGGCAGGAGCTTCGGCGCGGTGTCCGTGACCGGGCATGATTCTTACAGGGAGCCTTTTGAACCTCTTGTTCCGGGCGTGAAGTTCGCAAAGTTCAATGACCTTGACAGCGTGAAAGCTCTTATTACTGACAAAACCTGCGCTATTATCATGGAACCTTTGCAGGGAGAGGGCGGGATCAATCTCGCGACACAGGAGTTTATGGAAGGGATCCGTGCGATCTGCGATGAGAATGACATCCTCATGATCTGCGACGAGGTGCAGTGCGGGATGGGCAGGACAGGGAGCATGTTCGCATGGCAGGGATTCGGCGTGAAGCCGGACATCCTGACCATGGCAAAAGCGATCGGGAACGGGATTCCCGTAGGAGCGTTCGCCATGACAGAGGAAGTGGCGCGATACTCTCTTAAGCCGGGAGACCACGGCGCAACCTACGGGGGCAATCCGCTTGCGTGTACGGCGGTAAAGACGGTGCTTGGCATATTTGAGAGGGAGAAGATCGTGGAGCACGTCAATGAAGTCGCCCCTTACCTTACAAAGCGGCTGGATGAACTTGTGGAGGAGTTGGACTGCGTCACAGAGCGCAAGGGGAAAGGACTCATGCAGGGGATTGTTATCACAAAGCCGCTGGCGGAGGTGAACAAAAAAGCGATCGAAGAGGGACTCCTTGTTATTCAGGCGCAGGGCAATGTGATCCGTTTCGTGCCCCCGCTGATCGTGGAGAAAAAGCATATCGATGAGATGATCGAAAAGATGAAGAGAGTGCTGGCGTAATATCTGTCTTTTCATACAGGCGGAGAGCATGGAGCGCCTGTTTTCGGGATACATATTTTATAACAGGAATAAAAAACCGGTCATGGGACATACTACCGGAAATGTTTCATATCATGGATATTCTGCATCAGGAATAATTCCATGAGGAAGATTGGACGGAGGTATGGAAATGATTGGTTTTTTTATTGCCCTTTTATCCGGGGCACTCATGAGTGTGCAGGGTGTTTTTAACACACAGGTCACCAAGACGACTGGTATGTGGGTGGCCAACGGGTGGGTTCAGATCACGGCGTTTGCGGTCTGTCTCGCCGCATGGCTCTTTACTGGCAGGGAGAGTATCGCTGCTATCGGGAAGGTTGAACCAAAGTATATGCTTCTGGGCGGCGTGATCGGCGCGGGTATCACATGGACGGTCATCAAAAGCATCGAGGCACTGGGACCGGCCAAGTCGGCTCTTCTCATCGTTATCGCGCAGCTTGCGGTGTCTTATCTTATCAGCCTTTTCGGCATGTTCGGCATGGATAAAGAGCCGTTTTCATGGCGCAAGCTGGGAGGACTGGCGCTTGCTGTCATAGGGATCACCATTTTCCAGTGGGAGTAAAACGGGGAAGGATAAAGGAAGGTAATGTCCAGCCGTAATAATTCTGTAACAAAGAATTGATTTTGTATTGTATTTTTGATAAAAGTTCGTTACAATATGATTGTCCGGCATGAAAGGGGTATCTCTTCCGGTCAGGGAATCGGAGAGAAAATATGCAAGACAAAAGAGCGGAAAGAAAGACAGTACACGTACGTAACCTTAGGATTTTGTTGACCGTGCTTTTTTTCGTGTCAGTTCTGATCAGTTCAGGATGCGGGAGAAAGACAGGGGGTTCAGAGGACACCCTTGAAGAGCTGTCAGTTTTGGAAGATTCCGGGGATTCTGAGAATACATCAGAAGCGGAAGGGGATTTAGCTGACAGAGCAGAGACAGACAAAGAGCCTGAGGGAACTGCCGTTGGCAGGGAAAAGGATACGGCGGAGACGGTCTTTGTGTATGTGTGCGGGGCGGTAAACGCTCCGGGAGTATATGAATTAGGGAAAAATGCGCGTGTGTTTGAAGCTGTGGAGATGGCGGGAGGACTGACGGCGCAGGCCGCTGCGGAATCAGTCAATCAGGCGAGGACAGTGGCAGATGGGGAGCAGATCTATGTCCCCACACTCGAGGAGGCGGCAACATACGGCGCAGGGGTTTTAGATGGCATAGTAACCGAAGGAACGGACAAAAAGGTAAATATTAATACAGCCGGAAAAGAGGAACTCATGACGCTTACCGGGATCGGTGAAGCAAAGGCACAGAGCATCCTAGACTACAGGGAGGAGCACGGGAGCTTCGGGAGTATAGAGGATCTGATGCAGATAGAGGGAATCAAAGAGGGAGTATTTAATAAAATAAAAGAAGACATAATGATCTGAGACAGGGAGTCAGGAAAGAGGAGTATGAGTAAGAAGATATTGGTTGTAGATGATGAAAAGCTGATCGTGAAAGGAATCCGCTTCAGTCTGGAGCAGGAGGGCATGGAAGTGGACTGTGCCTATGATGGCGAAGAAGCGCTGGAGTACGCGCGCAGATGCGAGTATGATCTGGTGCTCTTAGACGTCATGCTCCCGAAGCTGGACGGGTTTGAAGTGTGCCAGCAGATCCGCGAATTTTCAGATATGCCCATTGTCATGCTGACGGCGAAGAGCGAGGACATGGATAAGATATTAGGACTTGAGTACGGCGCGGATGATTATATCACAAAACCGTTTAACATCCTTGAGGTCAAGGCGAGGATCAAGGCGATCATGCGGCGCACATCCAAGCCGAAAGAGCCGGCGGGAAGTCCGGTGCTCATAAAGGGAAATATGAAGATTGACTGCGAGAGCCGCAGGGTGTTCATCGGTGAGAGGGAGATCAATCTTACAGCCAAAGAGTTCGACGTGCTGGAGCTTCTGGCAATGAACCCAAATAAAGTATACAGCAGGGAGAATCTCCTGAACCTTGTGTGGGGATATGATTATCCGGGAGATGCGAGAACAGTCGATGTACATATCCGCCGCCTCAGGGAAAAGATTGAGATCAACCCGAGCGAACCGAAATATGTACATACAAAGTGGGGAGTGGGTTATTATTTCCAAGGTTAAGCATCAATTCAGATTCAAAGACAGAGTCTTAAAAAATATGCGGTTCCACCTTATCGCGTGTATTATGCTGGCAGGGCTTGTGCCCTGTCTGGCAGCGCTTTTCGGGATCGTGAAATTCTATGAGTCACGTGCGGTCGAGCTTCGGACCGCGGAAATCCAGAACCAGTGCACCATACTGAGCAATCAGCTAAATACTTACGGATACCTTAATGACAGCTCATCAGAAGTTATAAATACGAGCCTGACCCAGCTAACGAATATTTATAATGGCCGTGTGATGATTGTTGACAAAGAGCTGAAAGTGATAAAAGATACATATGGTCTGGACGAGGGGAAAACGGATGTCTCAGAAAATGTAGTCCGCTGCATGAGAGGGGAACGGACAAGCTATTATGATATGGAGAACCACTATATAGAGGTGACATCTCCTGTCATGGAAACAGGAGGTGACAAGGTGTCCGGCGTAATCCTTGCCAGTGTGTCCACGGACAGTATTGAGGCGACGCGTCAGGTGATGTACACCCATGGAAGTGTGGTAGTGGGGATTTTAATGATCCTTCTCGGCGCTTTCAGCGTATTTGTGGGAGACCGGACAGTCCGCCCTTTGCGCAGGATTACGGAAGTGATCGAGAATGTGACGGAAGGCTACAGTGACGATGTGCTCCATGTGGACACATATTCAGAGACAAAGCAGCTCTGTGAGGCGTTCAACAAGATGCTGGGCCGCCTGAAGCTCCTCGATGAATCAAGGGAAGAGTTTGTCTCCAACGTATCCCATGAGCTTAAGACGCCTATGACTTCCATGAAGGTGCTGGCGGATTCCCTTTTGGAGCAGGAGGGCGTACCAGTAGAGATGTATCAGGAATTTATGCAGGATATCGCCAAGGAGATCGACCGGGAGAACCGGATCATCACAGATCTTTTATCGCTTGTAAAAATGGACCGCTCCGGGCAGACAATGAATATCGAGAGCATGAACATCAATGATCTTCTGGAACAGATATTGAAGCGGCTTAAGCCTATCGCGGAGAAGAAGAACGTGGAGATGGTTATGGAGAGTTTCCGTCCGGTGGTCGCGGAGGTCGATGAGATGAAGTTCTCGCTCGCTGTCTCCAATCTTGTAGAAAATGCGATCAAATATAACCGGGAAAACGGCTGGGTTCACGTATCGTTGAACGCGGATCACAAGTATTTTTATATTAAAGTAGAGGATTCGGGCATCGGCATCCCGGAGGCAGACCAAGACCATATTTTTGAGAGGTTCTACCGCGTGGATAAATCCCATTCCCGTGAGATCGGGGGGACAGGTCTGGGTCTTGCCATCGCCAGAAACGCAGTGATCGTCCACAGGGGGGCGATCAAAGTACACAGCAGCGAGGGAGAGGGAACGACATTTACTGTGCGTATTCCACTGATCTACGCGGCGGCATAGGAGGGGAAGGATGAAGGTAAGAACAAGGATGATCGCGGGAGCGCTCTGCTCCTTTGCTCTTTTGTCCGCATGTGGGAGACAGTCTGAGCCTGACAAAGGAGACTCTTTCATTTACTGCCTCAATGAAGACCGCACAGGTCTTGTGAAGGTTGCCTGCGACTTCGCGGGAGAAAATACGATGGAGGAGGTGCAGACTGTTCTCACGGAATTGAAAGGCCCGGCAGACAGTATTGAGTATGTAGCTCCCATCCCGGAACATGTGGAAGTTGCGGATTGTGCTTTAAAAGGCAGTATTTTGGAGGTTGATTTCAACGGGGCGTACATGGAGATTGACAATCTTTCAGAAAAGCTCACGCGCGCGGCGGTGGTGCAGTCGCTTGTACAGGTCAGCGGGATAAATGCGGTGTCCTTTACCATTGAAGGAGAACCGCTTGTGGACAGCGAGGGATATCCGGTCGGCCTGATGAACGGGGATGATTTTGTAGAAAATACAGGCTCGTCTCTGGAGGCATATCAGACAGATACTTTGACGCTGTTTTTTGCGGATAAGACGGGAACTCACCTTATTTTGCAGGAGACAGAGGTCAGGCACAGCAGCAATGTGCCAAAGGAAAAGCTGATCGTCGAAAGGCTGATGAAGGGGCCGTCAGGAAGCGACGCCTACCCGGTCGTCAGTCCGGATGCGAATCTTCTTAGTGTAACAATCAAGGACGGGATATGTTATGTGAATTTTGACAGCACGTTCCTTACGGGAGCCTATGATGTGCTCCCGGAAGTGACAGTGTACTCGATCGTGAATTCTCTGGTTGAGGGAACAGAGGCGCGGGAAGTGCAGATCACGATCAACGGGGAGACAGATGCAAAATACATGGGGGTGGTGGATCTGTCACAGCCTCTTGAAGAAAATGAGGGATTAGTCGCAGCCGGTCAATAAGATGAAATATGAGAAAGCGGCCGCTTTGTTTAATATGTGTTTTATTCCTTGTAATACAGGCTGCAAGGGTCTGTTTTCTTGGCGCGGAAACCCGTGAAGTGTCTGCGCTTGAGAAGGTTCTGGATACCGGATGTGCTGTTACTGTGAAAGGGACGGTATCCGGGATTGAGGAAAAGGAAAAGGTAACGGCGTTCTTTTTAAAAGATGCTGCCGTATCTTTGTCATGTCAAAAGTTCAGGGAACCAAATCTTATGGTCTATGTCAGACCGGATCAAACAGAAAAAGAAAAGAAGGAAGATCATTTAAAGGAGTCCGGTGTCGGGGTGAGGCTTGGCAATCAGGTGCAGATATCCGGGGAAGCTTCGCTATTCGACGAGGCGCGCAACCCGGGGAATTTCGACCAGAGAGCCTACTATGCAAGACAGGACATCCATATGCTTGTGTGGGCGGATGATATGAAGCTTTTGTCCGATGAGACATACCGTGTGCGGGAGTTCCTGTCGCGGGTGCGCTCGTCATGGAAGGAGCTTCTCATTAAGCATCTCGGAGAATATTACGGCGGAACCATGAGTGCTGTCCTTCTGGGCGAAAAGAGCGGGTTAGACGATGAGATGAAGAAGCTGTATCAAAAGAACGGGATCGGGCACCTCTTGGCCATCTCCGGACTTCATATGTCGTTTATCGGCATGGGAATATACAGCCTTTTAAGAAAGACAGGGTTAGGATTCATCCTTGCCGGGTGTATGGGCGGCGCTGTGCTTATCCTGTATACCCTGATGATCGGCGCGGGAGTCTCCAGTCTGCGCGCGCTTATTATGTTCCTCGTGCGCATCGGAGCGGACGTGACAGGAAGGGACTACGACCTGCCGACCAGCCTGTCGATCTCTGCCGCCATATTGTGCGCCCGTCAGCCATTATACCTGACAGACGCGGGATTTTTGCTTTCCTTTGGAGCCATACTCGGGATTATCCTGCTCGGTCCGGTCTTTGAGGAAATGACCGGCAGCGCAGGGACGAAAAGCCGGATACTAAAAAGCATTTTGGGGAGCCTTGCGGTGAGTCTGGCGGTCAATGTGATGCTGCTCGGGCCTGTCCTTTATTTCTATTTTGAAGTGCCGCCTTATTCCGTGCTTTTAAATCTCCTCGTGATCCCCCTGATGCCTGTGGCCATGGGAGCGGGGGTGATCGGGTCGGCGGCCGCAGTTGTATGGGAACTGCCGGGGAGCGTGGTGCTCAAATTGTGTAAGGCAGTACTGTGGGGATATGACAGCGTCTGCTCTGCCGCGTCAGCACTTCCGGGCAGCAGGTTTGTCTCAGGGAGGCCGGGATTGGCGTGGCTGATTGCGTACTATGCTGTACTTGGTCTGTTATGTATCATATTTTGTTTTTTAAAACAAAGGCAGGAGCAGAGAGAAGAGCGGGGCACCGAAGACGAGAGGAAGGACTCTGTGAGACTATTTCTGCGGGTTCCCGGCGGCTGTCTCCTCATTTTCGCTGTCTTTATGGCAGTTTTCTGCCGCATGGGATACCACGCGGGAGACGGGGTGCAGGTGACGGTTCTGGATGTGGGGCAGGGCGACAGCATCCACATCCGGGGAGAGTCGGGAGAGTATCTTGTAGATGGCGGGAGCAGTGATGTGTCGTCTGTGGGAACATACCGGATAGAGCCTTATCTCCTTTCAAACGCGGCGGATACTTTGAACTATGTATTTGTTACCCATGGGGACGAGGATCATATCAGCGGGATCGTGGAGCTGTTAGAAGGGCAGAAACTGGGCGTACATATCAAAACCCTTGTGCTGCCGCCGGAGGAATACTGTGAGGAGAAGCTTTTAGGCTTAACGCGCACAGCGGAGAAGAACGGCACAAGGGTTGTGACGATGAGCGCCGGGGATGCGCTTGAAGAAGGCATTACCTGTCTTGGGCCGGAGAAAGGGGCAGGGATCAGTCCGGGGAATGAAGCGTCGCTTGTCCTTTCCCTTACATACGGGAATTTTGACATGCTCCTGACCGGGGATGTGGAAGGAAAGGGTGAGGATGCGTTAGTGGAAAGCGGCCGTCTGCGTAAATATGATGTGCTGAAAGCCGCCCATCATGGATCAAAAAATTCAAGTCTGGAGCCGTTTCTTGAGACCGTAAAGCCGTCTGTGACCCTTATATCCGCCGGGGTGGACAACCGGTATGGACATCCCCACGAGGAGACATTAAAGCGCCTTGAGGCGGCGGGGAGCAGAGTGTATTCCACACAGGAAAACGGGGCGGTCAGAATATGGACAGACGGGGAAAATATGAAGATACAGGGAGGAAGGTTATGGGAAGAGCAGACACAGCGGTAAAAAACTGGCTGAGTGATAAAAGTCGATTTGCGGATTTGTTTAACGGGATATTATTCGCCGGAACGCAGGTGATAACGGCAGAAGAACTGACAGAGGTGAAGGGCGAAGCAGATATCATTTTGCGGGATAAGGAAGAAAAAGATAAAACCATCCAAAGGTACAGGGACATCATTATGCACTGGGAAGGCGGAATCGATCTTGTCCTTCTGGCGGCAGAAGTGCAGGATAAGGTTCATTATGCGATGCCTGTCAAAAATATGGTCTATGACAGTCTGAGCTACGCAGAACAAATACGAAAGCTGTGGAAAGAACAGAAAGAAAAGTCAGAAAACGTTGTTTTGTCCAAAGAAGAATTTCTGTCAGGATTTCGAAAAGACGACAGGATATTCCCGGTCATCACTCTTGTGTTTTATTATGATGAAAAAGAGTGGGACGGTGCGAAAAATCTGTATGATATGATGGGTATATCGGAGAAGCT
>DWYT01000005.1 GCA_019118545.1 Candidatus Mediterraneibacter merdavium
CCGGCAGAATATTGGTCATGCCTCGCAAGAGGCATGTGAGTAGAAATTCAATAATTCTGTTCTTTTCATTTCTTTTTACCGTCATGCCTCGCAAGAGGCATGTGAGTAGAAATTTTCCCTGACGATACCTGCAGCCAGCTCCATGATTGTCATGCCTCGCAAGAGGCATGTGAGTAGAAATGGACAAGCGACCTGCTCTGCCGGATTGCGCAGGAGTCATGCCTCGCAAGAGGCATGTGAGTAGAAATTTGCTGACACAGGGACAGAGCAGGCAGTCCCTGGTCATGCCTCGCAAGAGGCATGTGAGTAGAAATTTCACGCCGTAATTTAGTTGTATTATATCCAGCGTCATGCCTCGCAAGAGGCATGTGAGTAGAAATGCAGAGAATACAATGAGGCGGATCGCGCGCGGACGTCATGCCTCGCAAGAGGCATGTGAGTAGAAATTCTGTTTTCCGTCCCCAAACAACAGCACGGATATGTCATGCCTCGCAAGAGGCATGTGAGTAGAAATAGGCAGTACGTTATTCAGTGAGGACAACACGATTGTCATGCCTCGCAAGAGGCATGTGAGTAGAAATGATGCTGGAAGAGCATTCCAGTAATCTAAAGCGGTCATGCCTCGCAAGAGGCATGTGAGTAGAAATACAGCTAAACAAAAAAGAGCTGAGGGAAGTGTACAGTCATGAGGTTGTCGGTTAATACCGATTTTTAGCCCCCTGACACGCAGGGAAGAGACAATCCCAGACAATTCGGGCTTTTTCATAGCCAGAACTCTCTGCAGGAATGTCTCGTCCTTTTTCTAATCCTTATTTTAGGGCGTAAAACCCCCTTGTCTCAATTTTTCGGAGCGCTTTGTCTGCTAAGCTGTTTTCTGCTCCTTTTTTCCTTCAAATTTTTCGATTTCATGATGTGAAAAAGTAGTCTTGTTTATAATACAGTTAAACTTTAATTATTTTACACAGATTTAACATAACTCTGATTTTACATTTTACATTTCTTTTTTAAGATGAATACCGTTGACGGAAAAAGTGATTCGTTAGCATGGCGGCAAAGTTAGCCGGGCATAATAACCTTAATTTGAAAAAGGAGACTATTAATCATGAAAATGAAAAAGTTTATGGCGGTATTATCTATGGCAAGTATGATTGCGGCTGTGGCAGTCGGATGCGGCAGCAGCAATAACACAACGACAGGCGGAGATGGAGCAGACGCAGGTTCATCTTCCGCGTGGGATGCTACAAACGAGATCACAGTTGTATCCCGTGAGGATGGTTCGGGTACAAGAGGCGCTTTCACAGAGCTGTTCGGAGTTGTAGAGGAGGTTGACGGTGAAGATGTTGATATGACGACACTGGACGCGCAGATCACAAATAATACATCCGTTATGATGACAACAGTTGCGGAGAATGAGTACGCGATCGGTTACATCTCTCTTGGTTCCCTCGATGAGACAAAGGTAAAGGCCCTCAAAATCGACGGAGCAGAGGCGACGGCAGAGAACATTGAGAACGGTTCCTACAAAGTATCCAGACCGTTTAACGTAGCAGTGAAAAAAGATCTTGACAATGCAGTGGCTACCGACTTCATGAACTTCATTTTGAGCACAGAGGGTCAGGAGGTTGTAGCAGAAGAAGGATACATCCCGGTGGCAGACGTTGCGGCGTTCGAGGGGACACAGCCGGAAGGAAGCGCGGTAGTCGGCGGATCATCTTCCGTATCTCCGGTCATGGAGAAGCTGATCGAGGCGTATACAGCAGTGAACCCGAACGCGAAGATCGAGCTTCAGACATCCGATTCTACGACTGGTATGACAAACGCCATCGAGGGAAGCTATGACATCGGCATGGCGTCAAGAGACCTGAAAGAGGATGAGGCAGCCGAGCTTACGGGCACAGTGATCGCGACAGACGGTATCGCAGTGATCGTAAACCTGAACAATACGACAGACGACATGACGGTAGATCAGGTGAAGTCCATCTATGTAGGCGATGTTACTGCGTGGGACGCGATCTAGCACAGCGTTTCACAAATCGCTTTGAATTTATGAGCCGGGCAGATGAAGCATATCTTCCCGGCTCATTAGGAGGAAAAAATGAAATCAAAAGCAATGACTGAGAAGATCATGCACATCGTGTTTTTCATCGCGGCATGTGCTTCCATATTAGCGGTGGCTCTCATCTGCATCTTCCTGTTTGCCAACGGCATCCCCGCGATGAGAGAGATCGGATTTGTAAAATTTATCACCGGAGATATCTGGCGTCCGGGAAACAACCTGTACGGAATATCGACCATGATCGTGGGCAGCCTCTATGTGACGGCGGGAGCCATCATCATTGGTGTGCCCATCGGTATTCTTACATCCGTTTTCATGGCCATGTATTGCCCAAAGCAGATATACAGACCGCTTAAGGCGGCGACAGAACTTCTGGCGGGTATCCCGTCCGTTGTATACGGCTTCTTCGGTCTTGTGGTCGTCGTGCCCATTGTGCGCCAGCTTGGACAGAATCTGCGCGCGGCGGGAGTGGTAGAGAAAGCGGGGGACGGAAACAGCATCCTGACCACATCTCTGATCTTGGGAATGATGATCCTGCCGACGATCATTGGTACGACGGAGAGCGCCATGAGAGCAGTGCCGTCTCATTATTACGAAGGGGCGCTGGCTCTGGGGGCGACAAAGGAGAGAAGTATCTTCCGCATTATCATTCCGGCGGCAAAGTCCGGCGTGATCGCGGGGATCGTCCTCGGTATCGGACGCGCCATCGGAGAGACTATGGCGGTTATCATGATCGCCGGAAACCAGCCGCGGTTCGCGTCGAGCATCCTTCAGGGCGTCCGGACGCTGACGGGGAATATAGTAATCGAGATGGGTTACGCCACAGGACTTCACAGGGAGGCACTGATTGCGACAGGCGTGGTCCTGTTCGTATTCATCCTGATCATCAATTTCAGCGTCGCACTGCTTAAGAGGAGGACAGATCATGAGTAATAAAACAACAACCGGCGATAAGCTGAAGACTTACTTAAAGCATCCGGGTTCTTTTATCATGATGATTCTGGTCATGCTGGGGGCAGTCATTACCTTTGCAGTGCTGCTTTTTCTTATCGCATATATCCTGATGAATGGTGTTCCACACTTAAAGCCGTCGCTGTTCGCGTGGGAGTATTCCTCGGAAAACGCTTCGGTTATGCCGGCGTTTGTGAACACCATCATAATGACTCTGCTCTCCCTGCTGATCGCGGTTCCCTTCGGCATCTTTTCCGCGATCTTCCTTGTAGAGTATGCGGGCAGAGGAAATAAATTCGTAGAAGTCATCCGCCTGACGACGGAGACGCTCTCCGGTATTCCGTCCATCGTATACGGACTGTTTGGTATGCTGTTCTTCGTCAATACGCTGGGATGGGGATTTTCCCTTCTGGCAGGCGCATTTACCCTGTCCATCATGATCCTTCCGCTGATTATGAGGACAACGGAAGAGGCCTTAAAAGCAGTTCCTGATTCCTACCGGGAGGGCAGCTTCGGACTGGGGGCCGGGAAACTGCGCACCGTGTTCCGCATCGTCCTTCCGTCCGCCATCCCGGGAGTGCTGGCAGGCGTCATCCTCGCCATCGGACGTATTGTAGGCGAGACGGCGGCTCTGATTTATACGGCCGGGACTGTGGCGCAGATTCCCTCGAGTGTGATGGGATCGGGACGTACTTTGGCTGTCCATATGTATAACTTATCCAGTGAAGGTCTGTACATGGATCAGGCATATGCGACGGCGGTTATCCTGCTCGTCCTTGTAGTCGGGATCAACGCGCTGTCAAGCGTGATCGCAAAGAAACTTACGAAGGCATAGAAAGGTAAAAGAAATGGGAAAGATCAGTATTAAAAACCTTGATTTATATTATGGGGATTTCAAAGCTCTTAAAAATGTAAATCTTGAGATAGAGGCAAATAAGATCACCGCGTTTATCGGACCCTCCGGCTGCGGAAAGTCCACGCTCTTAAAATCCATCAACCGCATGAACGATCTGGTAGAGGGATGCCGTATCGAAGGCTCCATCGAACTGGACGGACAGAATATTTTCAAGGGCATGGATGTAAACATGTTGAGAAAACGTGTGGGAATGGTATTCCAGAAGCCAAATCCGTTCCCAATGAGTATTTATGACAACATTGCCTTCGGACCGAGAACACATGGTATCCGCTCCAAGGCAAAGCTGGATGATATCGTAGAAAAATCTCTCCGTAACGCGGCAATCTGGGATGAGTGTAAGGATCGTTTAAAAAAGAGCGCTCTCGGCATGTCCGGCGGACAGCAGCAAAGACTCTGCATTGCGAGAGCGTTGGCTGTGGAGCCGGAAGTTCTTTTGATGGATGAACCTACGTCCGCCCTTGACCCGATCTCGACATCTAAGATAGAAGACCTTGCGATGGAACTGAAAAAAGACTATACTATTGTCATGGTTACGCACAATATGCAGCAGGCAGTCCGTGTGTCTGACAACACTGCGTTCTTCCTTCTTGGCGAGGTCGTGGAATACAACGATACAGAGAAATTGTTCTCCATTCCGGCAGATAAGAGAACAGAGGATTACATTACAGGGAGGTTTGGTTAAATTATGCGTAATAAATTCGATGAACAGCTTCATTTTTTGGATGAACAGCTTACACATATGGGAGAACTCTGTGAGGCGGCGATCTCGAAAGCGACAGACGCGCTCAAGCACGGCAGTATCGAGGAGGCAAAGCTGGTTATCTCTGAGGACGAGGAGATTGACCAGTGTGAAAAGGACATCGAGAGGTTTTGCTTAAAACTTCTTCTTCAACAGCAGCCTGTGGCAAAGGATTTAAGAAGAATATCCGCGGCCCTTAAGATGATCACAGATATGGAGCGTATCGGAGACCAGACGGCGGACATTGCGGAGATTATTATTTCCTCAGGCTGCAATGCGGCTGAGGAGCTCCATGTAATTGGAACGATGGCTTCTGAAGTAAGCCGTATGGTGCGCCACAGCGTGGACGCATATGTAAACAGGGATCTGGAACTTGCGCGCAGCGTTATGAAGGCGGACGACGGAGTAGATAAATACTTTGAAGAAGTACGTGACGAGATGATTGAGTTTATCAAGGAAGAAAAGGGCAGGAATGGAGAGCGCATTTTTGACCTTATCATGGTGACAAAATATCTGGAGCGTATCGGAGATCACGCGACGAACATCGCCGAGTGGGTAGAGTTTTCCATCACAGGCGTACACAAGGACAGCGCGATATAAAAGCGGATGCAGGAAAGGGTGCTTGCGGCCATATAGAAGCGAGTAAGATGAGGCCGCTCGCAGTGATATAAAAGGAGTACAGGGCAGATGGTATTTTGCGTTGAGGATGACGACAACATACGGGAACTTGTGATCTATACATTGGAAACGACCGGACTTAAGGCGAGAGGATTCGCAGACGGCCCGGCATTTATGGAGGCTCTGGCATTTGAGACGCCAGAGCTGATCCTGCTTGACATTATGCTCCCGGGCGAGGACGGACTGGAACTGTTAAAAAGGTTAAAATCATCCTCGAAGACGAAGAATATTCCGGTGATTATGGTGACGGCAAAAGGTTCGGAATATGACAAGGTTGTAGGACTTGACTCCGGGGCGGACGACTATGTGACAAAGCCTTTCGGCATGATGGAGCTGGTCTCCCGTATCAAGGCGGTTTTAAGAAGAAGCGGCAGAGCAGAAGAACAGACCGATATGGAACTGTCCGGCGTCCATGTCAATGTCAAAAAACACGAGGTTACAGTTGAGGGAAAGGCTGTTGCCCTGACCCTCAAAGAGTTTGAACTGCTGGAAAAGCTGATGCGCAATCAGGGCATCGTCCTGACGAGAGACCAGCTTCTCGCCGATATATGGGGGTATGACTTTGACGGAGAGACAAGGACCGTGGATGTGCACATCCGTACCCTGCGCCAGAAATTAGGCGGGAAAGGCGAGATCATCCGAACTGTGAGAGGCGTGGGTTACCGTGTTGGAGGGAACGCATGAAAAAGAACCGTACTAGTATAAGGTGGAAGATACAAAAGAGCATGATGGTTATCCTTGCGGTGACCCTCGTGCTTTCTTATGCGATTCTTTCCGTGATCCTCTATAACCGGAATCTGTCGCTCCTTCAGGCAGAGCTTACGCAGGAGGCAAAATACATCCGCACTGCCATTAATATTTCCGGCACGGAGTATCTGGAACAGATGGACATGGTGGAAGTGGAGACAAGAGTGACACAGATTGATGTGGACGGATCGGTTCTTTATGACTCCCGCAGGCCGGATGGCACAGAGAGCACAACAGAAAACCATGCCGGACGCAAGGAAGTAAAGGATGCTCTGGCAAAAGGAAGCGGGGAGGATGTGCGCCGTTCTGCTACCGTCGGGAAAGATATGTATTATTATGCGCTTCTGCTGGAGGACGGAAGCGTACTGAGGGTGTCAAAGGTGGCAGACAGTTTAGTGAGTACCGCTATGGCGCTTTTTCCTGTGATGGGGACGCTGGCCGTGCTTATGGTGCTTTTTGCCCTGCTGCTGGCAAGGTGGCAGACCGCGCGTCTTATCAAGCCTATTAACGCGCTGGATCTGGAACAGCCTCTGGAGAATGAGGTTTACGAAGAATTGAATCCCCTTCTTGTGGCTATCGATAAGCAGAATAAGGAAAAAGAAGCGGTCTCCAACATGAGAAAAGAGTTTTCCGCAAATGTGTCCCATGAGCTGAAAACGCCGCTTACTTCAATCTCCGGTTATGCGGAGATCATGAAAAACGGGATGGTGCGCCCCGACGATATGCCTTTGTTTTCAGAACGCATCTACAAAGAAGCGCGCCGTCTTATCACTCTGGTGGAGGATATTATCAAACTGTCCAAGTTAGATGAAGAATCCGTTGAGCTGGAGAAAGAGGATGTGAATCTGTATGATTTGACACGGGAGATCATCAGCCGCCTTTCACCACAGGCTTCCCAGAAGGATGTGCGCATGGAACTGAGCGGCGAGCCGGTATATTATAACGGCATCCGTCAGATTTTGGATGAGATGATCTACAATGTGTGTGAGAACGCGGTCAAATATAACAACGAAGGCGGGCGTGTGACCGTGTGGGTTGGCAATACACTGGACGGACCGAAAGTCAGCGTATCCGACAACGGCATTGGCATCCCGAAAGAGCATCAGGAGCGTATCTTCGAGAGGTTCTACCGTGTCGATAAAAGCCATTCCAAAGAGCGGGGCGGCACGGGACTGGGACTGTCCATCGTCAAGCACGGGGCGCTTTTGCACGGAGCAAAGGTAAACGTAGAGAGCGAGCCGGGGAAAGGCACGAAGATCGAGATGATGTTCGCAAAAGGGTAGTGGGTGCTGCCTGAGATTATATGCGTGGATAAAATTATCCGCCGCGGAATAAGTATTCCTCGTGAACATGCTTGCGCGCGGGCCGCAACGCAGGTGTGCATAAGGCTGTAAAGAACACAGCCTAAACACACGCGTTGCTCTACGGTTCACTCGGAACACTTATTCTGCGGCGGATTTTTCTTTTCCTACAGTAATTCAGTCAGCATCAGACTTCCTGCAGAAGGTCTCTGAGAGGATGAGCATCGCAACAACGTCGATAAAGATAATGGCACCTGCGATAACGTGGAAAGCATCGGGGATTCTGTCTTTAAAAGCGAATAGGATTATGACCACGATATCTATGACCAGCAGGCCCCAGCCGACGGTCTTGCACAGTCTTTTTTTGTTGTAGCCCGCCTGTTCCTTTTCGGGCAGTGTGTTGTATCCGGCAACAAACCAGCTCCCACGCCCGGAGATCAGGACAAAGGACATAACAGTGACAAAGAAAATGATGATGATTTCTGTAAGGATCATAATGACTCCTTTCTGCTCTTTTCGCATCTAAATTTATTTTCTGCTTTTGTGGGATCGATATTTGTCCGTGACAGCCAGTTTTTGACGAGACTGTCAAATAGATCTACTTGTTCAATTTGCAGATTATGCCCTGCCATATCTAATACTGAGAAAGTTGCGCGCGGATAATCGTTGATCAGTTCCCATGCGTCATCATAACCTACGCAATCATCTTGTTTACCACAAATGAATAATGCGGCATTTTTAAAATGTAAGTTTCTGATTTTATCATCCACATCAAAAGAAAAAGAATAATTTTGTTCTAATTTATCTATAAATCCGGTATCTGCTGTTTCTATGCCGGGGAGTATTTCATTACAGTATCTTGTAAATGTTTTTTCATCTGCAATAACAGCATATTCACTGAAATTATTTCGTTCTGCCTGACTTAATTTTTCTAAAAATGAAGTATCCGGGAATTTTATGATTTCTCGGGGGAGACGGCGTATGTCCTTGTCGGGGATGATAACCGGACATAGGAACATAACACCGTCAATTTTTTCTGCGTTACGACTCAAAATGCCTCTTGCCAGATAACCGCCGTAGGACTCACCTATGAGCAGATAGGGCTCATCCAGAGTATTATTGATGAAGCTCATAAGCACATTCAGGATTTTGTCAGAGGAGGCATACTCGTGTGAGGCTTTTGACTTCCCCATGCCGGGAAGGTCTATATAAATTCGTTTATAAGTTACATTATTTGTAAAAATAGGCTCTAAACATGATTACATCATTTCAAGATCGCATCCAAGACCATGCAGGATAACTATTGGTTTGCCATATCCCAGTATTTCATAATGTAATATGATATCGTGATATTGATAAATCATAATAACCTCCTTTTTTATTTTGCTTGATTATTTCCTACAGAAACGGAAAGCAGAGATTTTTCTATCTGAATTGTAGCATTTTGCAGGTGTTTTCACAATTAAAATATATAATGATGATGTATATTGGACAGCGTGTTATTATCCTTGACTTTTTATGGGGGATAAACTACCATAACAATAAAAGAAGAGAGAAAAAGGAATATCTGATAATGCCAACGAATGAGAAAATATTGCAATCAATTATGAGCGGAACACAGGATCGCAATATAAAATTCAGAGATCTGCAAAAACTGCTCGAGGCACTGGGGTTTGAGTATAGGATAAAAGGTGATCATCATATATATACTTTTAATGAGAATCCTGAGATAATCAATATCCAACCGAACAAAAATATGGCTAAGCCATATCAGATAAAACAAATCAGAAACTATATAATAAAATATAGATTGGGTTTATAGGAGGTAGTGTGAAATGTATAAATATGAACGAATTGTATATTGGTCAGAAGAGGACGGTGCGTTCGTTGTAGAAGTACCGGAACTTCCGGGTTGTATGGCTGATGGGGAAACTGTAGGAGATGCGATTGCTAATGCGGAAGTCGTCATAAGAGAGTGGCTGGAGGTTGCAAAAGAAAGAGGGCAGGAAATTCCGGAACCTAAAGGAAGGCTTATTTACGCATAAGTTTCGCAGCATTATAATATATGTTTTAAGAAGAGGATGTTTTTGGCATCCTCTTTCATTGTGGGTCGGATAGACCCTGTTGAGAACGTTGGAGTTTCTCAACAGAGAAACGGAAACGTGCGAAATAGGAACCACCCGCTATACGGGTGCGCGACGTCAGTTATACAAAAAAGCACCTTTCGATTATAATAGGGGTGTTCAGGCCACTATTAAAGAAAGAAAGGTGTTTTTATGGCAAAGCAAACAAATTCGCTTGCACATACGAAGTGGATGTGTAAATATCACATGAAGACCCTTTTAAGGGGTAAGGCTGAGTAGTACAAACGCCCCTTAAGGGGCAGCGACGAGTCAAAGGCAATGTGGCTTGAACGGAGCTATGGGAAGAAAGCGTAAGCAGACTTCCCATAGCCGAAAGAGAAAGCCAGCGTCTTGAGGCGCGGCCAAGTAGGGCGGGCTTAGAGCCCGCGTCCCGAGCCACTCGTTTTACGGGTGGGGACGACTCGATTTCCGGTCATCTGGAAGCAAATTCAGACGATTCGCTGTTTGTGGGGTGTTCATTTTGCAGTATGATCTGTAAGATCTGGCTTGAAAGGAGCGGGATATATGGATAGTAAAAAGATAGGGGCATTCATTGCGCTGAACCGCAAAGCAAAAGGACTTACACAAGAACAGCTTGGAGAGAGATTAGGCGTTAGCAATAAAACGATTTCCCGTTGGGAGAATGGGAATTATATGCCCGACCTCTCCCTGCTGGAACCGCTGAGTAAGGAATTAGGTATCACTTTGAATGAATTGCTTGCAGGAGAGAAGATCGAGGAAGAAAAAGTAATTGAATA
>DWYT01000032.1 GCA_019118545.1 Candidatus Mediterraneibacter merdavium
AGTTCCAATTTGTTTTTACGGAGATAAAGATACCTTAGGGCATGCAATGGGAAAAGAATTCCGTGCATCTCTGGCTATATTGGACGAAGGATTTGCGGACGGGATTCTAAAAGAGCTTAAAAACCGAGAGGATATTGCATAAAGGAGGTAGTTGATATGACGAAAATGAGGGTACATGAGCTTGCAAAAGAGCTTGGGATAGAAAATAAAGAGCTTCTGGAACTTCTGAAAGAGAAAAAGGTGGAGGTAAAGAACCACATGAGTTCACTGGAGGACAGTGTGGCGGATGAGATCCGCAGAGAAAAGGGCGGCGCAGCGTCCGGCAAAGCCGACGCAGAAAAAGCAGCTCCCGCCAAGGCGGATGAGGCTGCCCCGGCGGCGGTAAAGGCAGAAAAAGACGCTGAGTCTGCCAAGGCAGAAGATGCTGCCCCAAAGAAGAAAAATCTGGCATTTGTCATCCGCCCGCAGAATTCGAAGAACAGCAGCCGCATTCAGGGAAACCGTCCGGCGCAGCGTCCGGCCCGCCCGGGACAGCAGGGAGAGCGCCCGGCGCAGGGGGCACGTCCCGCAGGTGAGCGTCAGATGGGAGAGCGCCCGTCAGGGGAAGGCCGTCCGGCAGGAGAACGCCCGGTACGCACAGAGAGGCCGCAGGGAGATCGTCCGGTACGTGCGGAGAGAGCGTCAGGAGAGCGCCCGGCACGTTCCGACAGAGCGGCAGGAAACCGCCCGTCAGGAGAGGGCCGTCCGACAGGAGAGCGCCCGGTACGCGCAGAGAGACCGCAGGGGGATCGCCCGGCGCGTGGAGAGAGGGCATCAGGAGACCGTCCGGCACGTTCCGACAGACCGTCGGGGAACCGCTTTTCAGGAGAAGGCCGTCCGACGGGAGACCGTCCGGCCCGCTCAGACAGACCGTCGGGAGACCGTGGGGGGCGTTCTGACAGACCTTACGGGAACCGTCCATCAGGGGAAGGACGTCAGATGGGAGACCGCCCGGCACGTTCCGACAGACCGCAGGGCGGACGCTCTTTCGGAGATTCCAGACAGGGACGCCCCGAGAGAGGCGGGCGCGACCAGAGGCCAAACGGTCAGGGACCGCGCGGGGACAGAAGAGATTCCCGCAGGGACGATGTAGGCACTTCTATCGTAGAGCAGCAGAAGAGCCAGAGAAATAAGGCGAAAGATAAAGAGAGAGATAATAAGAAGAAAGAATACAGAGACGAGGCATTCGAAGGCAAGGGCAAGAAGGGCAGAAAGCAGAAACCGGTGGCAGAGGTGAAGAAGCCGCAGCAGAGACAGGAGGAGAAGAAGGAAGAGAAGATCAAGCAGATCGTCATTCCGGAAGTCCTGACGATCAAAGAGCTTGCGGATAAGATGAAGATCGTCCCCTCTGTTATCGTCAAGAAGCTCTTCATGCAGGGCAAGATTGTCACAGTGAATCAGGAGATTGATTTCGACACGGCAGAAGAGATCGCAATGGAGTTTGAAGTGCTCTGCGAGAAAGAAGAAGTAGTCGATGTGATCGAGGAGCTTTTGAAAGAGGATGAGGAAGATGAGAACCTGATGATGAAGCGTCCTCCGGTCGTCTGCGTCATGGGTCATGTCGATCATGGAAAAACCTCGCTTCTTGACGCGATCCGTCACTCGAATGTGATCGACCGTGAGGCGGGCGGCATCACCCAGCATATCGGCGCTTATGTGGTGGAGGCCAACGGGGAGAAGATCACCTTCCTTGACACGCCGGGACATGAGGCGTTCACAGCGATGCGTATGCGCGGCGCAAGCTCCACGGATATCGCGATCTTAGTCGTGGCGGCGGACGACGGCGTGATGCCCCAGACCGTAGAGGCCATCAACCACGCAAAAGCGGCTGGCATTGAGATCATCGTGGCGATCAACAAGATCGATAAGCCGAGTGCGAACATCGAGCGCGTAAAGCAGGAGTTGACAGAATATGAACTCATTCCCGAGGACTGGGGCGGAAGCACCATCTTTGTCCCGGTATCTGCACACACGAAGGAGGGAATCCCGGAGCTTCTTGAGATGATCCTTCTGACTGCGGAGGTCATGGAGCTGAAAGCGAATCCGGACCGCTCTGCGAGAGGACTTGTGATCGAGGCGGAGCTTGACAAAGGAAAAGGTTCTGTGGCGACGGTTCTTGTGCAGAAGGGAACACTTCACGTAGGAGACGCCATCGCGGCGGGAAGCGCTCACGGGCGCGTCCGCGCGATGATGGACGACAAGGGAAGACGAGTGAAAGAGGCGGGCCCGTCCCAGCCTGTAGAAATCCTTGGCCTAGGCGACGTCCCGAACGCGGGAGAAGTGTTCGTGGGATGCGAGACCGAGAAAGAGGCGAGAAGCTTTGCTGAGACATTCATCGCACAGAATAAAGTAAAACTTCTGGATGAGACGAAATCCAGAATGTCCCTTGACGATCTGTTCAACCAGATTCAGGAAGGAAACTTAAAAGAGCTCAACATCGTTGTAAAAGCGGATGTGCAGGGATCTGTAGAAGCTATCAAGCAGAGCCTCTTAAAGCTGTCTAATGAAGAGGTCGTCGTAAAGGTGATCCACGGCGGTGTTGGCGCGATCAACGAATCCGACGTGATCCTCGCGTCAGCGTCCAATGCCATCATCATCGGCTTCAATGTGCGTCCTGACGCCACGGCAAAGGATATCGCGGACAGAGAGGGCGTTGATTTAAGGCTGTACAGAGTCATCTACAACGCCATCGAAGATGTGGAAGCGGCGATGAAGGGAATGCTCGATCCGGTATTCGAGGAGAAGATCCTCGGACACGCGGAGGTGCGCCAGACCTTCAAGGCGTCCGGCGTGGGTACCATCGCGGGCGCTTATGTCAAGGACGGTATTTTCGAGAGAAACTGTTCCGTCCGTCTGGTCCGCGACGGCATCGTCGTATTCGACGGGCCGCTGGCATCGCTGAAGCGTTTCAAGGACGATGTAAAAGAAGTAAGAGCCGGCTATGAGTGCGGTTTTGTATTTGAAAACTATAATGACATCAAGGAAGGCGACGAGGTCGAGGCATACAAGATGGTCGAGACTGAGAGAAAATAACATGGCGGGACGGCTGTGCAAAAAAGCGCACAGCCGCACCTTGGCACAGACGTCTTCCAGAAAGAAGGAGCGGCAATGAGAAAAAACAGTATTAAAAACACACGAGTAAATGCAGAGGTTCAAAGAGAACTGAGCAATATCCTGCGCGGCGGGATCAAAGATCCGAGAGTAGCGCCAATGACTTCCGTGGTGGCTGTGGAGGTGGCTCCGGACTTAAAAACATGCAAGGCTTATATCAGCGTGTTGGGAGATGAGAAGGCACAGCAGGATACCATCAGAGGGTTGCAGAGCGCGGAGGGTTATATCCGCCGCGAGCTTGCCCGCAGCATCAATCTGCGCAACACCCCGGAGATACGTTTTATCATGGACCAGTCTATCGAATACGGGGTAAATATCAGCAGAAAGATCGATGAAGTGACAGGAGATTCAGATAGTAAAGCTGAGGTGTAGAATGAGTATTATTTTAGCAAATATTTTAGAGGGAAAAACACGTGCCGCCATCAGCGGCCATGTACGCCCGGACGGCGACTGCATAGGGTCATGTCTGGGACTATACCTGTATCTTAAGGAACAGTACCCGCACATCCGTACGGACGTTTATCTCGAGGAGATTCCCGGGGCGTACCGGATGATCAAAGGGACAGACGAAGTGAAAAGCCAGATCCCGGAGGGAGAGGTGTACGACGTCTTCTTCTGTCTGGACTGCGGCGACAAGGAGCGGTTAGGCTTCTCCGCCCCCTTATTCGAAGCGGCGAAGGAAACAGTATGTATCGATCATCACGTCAGCAACGAAGCGTTTGCCGGCCAGAACCATATTGTACCGGACGCAAGCTCTACCTCAGAGCTTGTGTTTACCCTGCTTGATAAAGAGAAGATCAGCAAAGAGGCGGCCGAGGCTCTTTATATGGGGATCGTGCACGACACAGGCGTGTTCCAGTATTCCTGTACATCCCCGGAGACGATGGAGATCGCGGCAGAGCTGATGCGCAAGGGGATCAACGGCAGCGAGATCATAGACAAGACTTATTACGAAAAGACTTACGTCCAGAACCAGATCTTAGGAAGGGCGCTTTTAGAAAGTATGCTTATCATGGATAAGAGATGTATCGTCTCTGTGATCAGGCAGCGCTCCATGGAATTCTTTCAGGCGCAGCCAGCAGACTTAGAGGGGATCGTCAGTCAGCTCCGCCAGACAAAGGATGTGGAGGTGGCAATCTTCCTTCATGAAGTCGAACCACAGAAATATAAAGTCAGCCTGCGCTCAAAGAACAAGGTAGACGTCAGCGTGATCGCCAAACATTTCGGCGGGGGCGGCCATGTGCGCGCGGCGGGAGTTACAATGAAGGGTTCAAGCCACGACGTGATCAACAACATTACCGCCCGGATCGCTCTCCAGCTCGATCACGGAGAAAAATAGGATGTAACAGTATGATCAACGGTATTTTGAACATATATAAAGAAAAAGGTTATACGTCCCATGATGTGGTCGCGCGTCTGCGCGGCATCGTGGGACAGAAGAAGATCGGACACACAGGCACTCTCGACCCGGATGCGGAGGGGGTGCTTCCTGTCTGTCTGGGACGCGCTACGAAAGTCTGCGATATGCTCACAGACAAGGATAAGACTTATGAGGCGGTCCTTCTGCTTGGAAAGACGACGGACACACAGGATATTTCAGGAAAAGTCTTAAAAGAATACGAGGGCGACCTCATAAAAATGGCGGACGAAGCACAGATTATCTCGTGTATAGAAGGTTTTGCCGGGGAGTATGACCAGATACCGCCCATGTATTCCGCGCTGAAAGTAAACGGCAGGAAACTGTATGAGCTGGCCCGGGAGGGGAAGACTGTGGAGAGGAAGAGCCGCAAGGTCACGATCCACGCCATCCGTATCAAAGAGATCTGCCTGCCTCGGGTACGCATGGAGGTAGAGTGTTCGAAGGGAACATACATCCGCACCCTCTGTCATGACATCGGAGAAAAGCTTGGAACAGGCGGCTGCATGGAATCTCTCCTGCGCACGAGAGTGGGGCAGTTTGGAATAGCTGACAGCTTAAAGCTGAATGAAGCGGAAGAATATGTAAAAAAAGGACAGCTCTTAGAAATCCTCATCCCGACTGACGCGGTGTTCTCCGAATATACGGCGGTCACCGTATCAGACAGGTGGGCGCCGCTTCTCTACAATGGCAATCCCGTCCCCCGCAAGAGCGTCACACAGAGCGCCGGGGACGGAGAGTTGGTCCGCATGTACGACACAGGCGGCAGGTTCATCGGTATCTATAAATACGAAAAAGGAAAAGGACAGTTCCGCCCGGAAAAGATGTTTTTTGACCGTGAGGAGCTGCAGGACAGGTAAAAGGCATGAAATACATCACCGGGATAGAAGCTTACACCGGAAAAAAGAAAACAGCGGTCACTCTCGGCAAGTTCGACGGACTGCACCGCGGCCACCAGAAGCTTGTGGACAAGATCAGGGGATATGCCTCAGAGGACTGTGAGACTGTGCTCTGCGCCTTTGATATGCACCGGGAGTCCATTATGACGAACCGGGAGCGGAAGGAACGTCTGGAGGGCAGGATCGACTGGCTGATCAACTGCCCGTTCACGGAGAAATTCCGGCAGATCAGCGCAGAAGACTTTATCAGGGAGATTCTCTGTAAAACGCTGCGCTGCGCCCACGTTGTTGTGGGAAAGGACTTTGCCTTCGGCCACGGGAAACGGGGCAATGTGGAGATGCTTAAGCGGTTTTCAGAAGAATATGGCTACACAGTAGATGTGATTGAGAAAGAACGGTACGGCGATATGGTCATCAGCAGTACGTATATCCGCGACGCCCTAGCGCAGGGGGATGTAAAACTCGCCGAGGAACTGCTGGGTTATCCCTACGCGTTCACAGGGATCGTGCGGCACGGGCGGCAGCTCGGACGCACACTGGGGTTCCCCACTATGAATATCGAACCAGAGAAATATAAGATCCTGCCAAGATACGGTGTGTATGCCTGCCGGGTCAGAATTGACGGGCAGTGGTACAATGGCGTCGGCAACGCGGGCGTCAAACCCACGGTGACCGACGAGCGCAGACGGCTTTTCGAGGTGTATGCTTACGGCTACGAAGGCGACGCCTACGGAAAAGAAGCTACGGCCGTATTCTGTGATTTTGAACGTCCCGAGGTAAAGTTCGCCACTGTCGAAGAATTGAAAGACCGGGTTATGAGGGATATGCAGTATGGAGAGGAGTTTTTCGCGGGAAAATAGCGCTTTACATTTTAAATGCGTTGTGCTATACTATCCGAGGTTACAAGATCAGCCGATGTTCGGTAAGCGGATCACTCCGACCGTTACTTAATATCCGGCGGTTAGACAAAGTATTTTCAAGGAGGAAACAAAGCATGATCGCAAAAGAAAAGAAACAGGCAATCATTAAAGAGTATGGAAGGACAGAGGGTGACACAGGTTCACCGGAGGTGCAGATCGCTATCCTTACAGCAAGGATCAATGAGCTTACAGAGCACTTCAAGACAAACCCCAAAGACCATCACTCAAGAAGAGGGCTTCTTAAGATGGTAGGTCAGAGAAGAGGGCTTCTTGCGTACCTTAAGAAAGTGGACATCGAAAGATACCGTTCACTGATTGAGAGACTTGGGCTTAGAAAATAATCCGGTTTTCAGTCGGAGAAGAAAGGGACGAGGCAGACATGGTTCTGTCTCGTTTTTTTCGGCCGTCAATCAGCATTGAAAAATAAAAATGTTCGGCCGGATTTTGTGCGCGAAGTCTTTTTAAAGTGTTTGATTAACGGAACTTCCTGTGATATAATATTTAAGATTGCGGACTGGTTTAAGTAACCGAGACCACTGAAAAGTGTATCAGCCTGCAATATGGTATGTTTTTCAGTAGTTTCGGAGACATAAGTCCGTGAGAGAAAAGTAAAGATAATAAAGGAGAAAAACATGTACAAGAAGTATGAAATGGAACTTGCAGGCAGAACTCTGCGCGTAGATGTGGACAGAGTCGCAAAGCAGGCAAACGGCGGCGTATTGATGCACTATGGCGACACAACCGTGCTCTGTACGGCAACAGCATCTGAAAAACCAAGAGACGGAATTGATTTCTTCCCGCTCAGTGTGGAGTACAATGAGAGACTTTACGCGGTTGGAAAGATCCCCGGCGGATTTAATAAGAGGGAAGGAAAGGCGTCTGAGAACGCGATCCTGACAGACCGTGTCATCGACCGCCCGATGCGTCCGCTTTTCCCGAAGGATTACAGAAATGACGTGACGCTTGAGAATCTCGTTATGTCCGTGGATCAGGACTGCAGTCCGGAGCTTACGGCCATGCTGGGCGCGTCTATCGCGACAAGCATTTCTGATATTCCGTTTGACGGCCCCATCTCTACGACACAGGTAGGACTGATTGACGGAGAATTTATATTTAACCCCACGGCAGTCCAGAGAGAGGCTTCCGAGATGGCGCTGACAGTCGCTTCTACAAAGGAGAAAGTCATCATGATCGAGGCGGGCGCGAACGAAGTCCCGGAGGACAAGATGATCGAGGCGATCTTTGCCGCCCATGAGCTGAACCAGAAGGTTATCGCCTTTTTTGAGACCATTGTGGCTGAGTGCGGCAAGCAAAAGCACGAGTACGAGAGCTGCGCTGTGCCGGAGGAGCTTTTTGCGGCGATCAGAGAGATCGTTCCGCCGGAGGCCATGGAAGAGGCTGTTTTCACGGACGACAAGCAGACAAGAGAAGAAAATATCCGCCAGATCACGGCGAAGTTAGAGGAAGCATTTGCTGATAACGAGGAATGGCTGGCAGTATTAGGCGAGGCGGTATACCAGTATCAGAAGAAGACGGTAAGAAAGATGATCTTAAAGGATCACAAACGCCCGGACGGACGTGCCATCGATCAGATCAGACCGCTCGCTGCAGAGGTCGACCTGATCCCGAGAGTGCACGGTTCCGCGATGTTTACAAGGGGACAGACGCAGATCTGTACCGTGACCACACTGGCACCGCTTTCTGAGGCGCAGAGGCTAGACGGACTTGATGAGGCGGAGACATCCAAGAGATATATGCACCACTATAATTTCCCGTCCTACTCCGTAGGAGAGACAAGGCCGTCAAGAGGACCGGGACGCCGTGAGATCGGACATGGAGCTCTGGCTGAGAGAGCGCTTCTTCCGGTGCTTCCCAGTGAGTCTGAGTTCCCGTATGCGATCCGTACAGTGTCTGAGACATTTGAATCAAATGGTTCCACTTCACAGGCCAGCGTCTGCGCGTCCAGCATGTCCCTTATGACAGCAGGTGTGCCGATCAAGGCGGCTGTGGCAGGTATTTCCGCAGGCCTTGTGACAGGCGATACAGACGACGACTACCTTGTGCTGACAGATATTCAGGGACTTGAGGACTTTTTCGGAGACATGGACTTTAAGGTGGCAGGTACGCATAAGGGTATCACAGCAATCCAGATGGATATTAAGATCCACGGACTGACAAGGCCGATCATTGAGGAAGCGATCGCGGCCACAAAGAAGGCGAGAACGTATATTATAGACGAGGTCATGAATAAGGCGATCGCAGAGCCGAGGCCGGAGGTCGGTCCTTACGCTCCGAAGATCATCCAGATGCAGATTGATCCGCAGAAGATTGGAGACGTGGTGGGCCAGAGAGGCAAGACGATCAACGCGATCATCGAGCAGACCGGAGTTCAGATCGACATCGAGGATGATGGTTTCGTATCCATCTGCGGCACAGAGAAAGAGGGAATGGATCAGGCTGCCAAGCTGATCCATACCATTGTCACAGACTTCGAGGCCGGTCAGGTGTTCGAGGGCAAGGTCGTGAGCATCAAAGAGTTCGGCGCCTTCCTTGAGTTCGCACCGGGCAAGGAGGGTCTGGTACACATCTCCAAAATCGCTAAGAAGAGAGTCGACAAGGTAGAGGATGTGCTCAAAATGGGAGATGTTGTGAAAGCAGTGTGCCTTGGCAAAGACAAGATGGGAAGATTCAGCTTCAGCATCAGAGACGTGGCTGAGTAAAAATTTCCACTCATAAAATGATAAGAAATCGTTCAGAATATCTATGTGCGGAAACGTGCTGCATGGGCAGACTGATGATGCACAGACACGATCACGGGAACGGAGCAAATACTTATCATGAAACGACTGAGCGAATACTTATTTCTGGGAACCTTCGGCGGAACCCTGTACTATACCTTTGAGATGATATTCCGGGGATTTTCTCACTGGTCCATGTTCCTTCTGGGCGGAGTCTGCTTTGTGTTCTTCGCACAGCAGGGCATATGGACCGGATGGGATGCTCCTTTGTGGAAACAGGTGGCATGGTGCGCGGTGTTTGTGACTGCGGGAGAGTTTATCACAGGTATTTTCGTCAATAAAATAATGGGTTGGAATGTGTGGGATTACACAGACCAACCCTTTAATCTCATGGGGCAGATCTGTCTGCCCTTTGCTGTTATATTTTCCGGTTTATGTGCGGTAGGTATTATCTTAAGCGCATATCTGCTTCATTTCGTGTATGGGGAGGAATCTCCACATTTTCATGTACTGTAACATCCTCTTTCTTCTTTTTCCGGAGAAGCAGGATCAGGATAGCGGCAACGCATACGATCGTACAGGAGATCCCGCCTTCTGCTCCGAAAACTCCGCCGTTCCAAAACGTCTTGTCCGGAGCAATGGAGGATTCAAAGAGTGTACACGACAGCTCCATGCCGCTGACTTCCATACCGAAAATGTTGCCCTGCGCGAAATTCCACATGGTATGGATGGCGCCGACACCCCAGATGTTTCCGGTACGGAGGAAGTACAGGGACAAGAACACGCCGTCCAACAAAAGGTTGAGGACTGCAAGAAGGGAGACGCCGGGATTCGACAGATGAAGAAGGGCGAACACGAGCGAGTTTAAAAAGATAGCGGCGCTGACCGGATTGCGTCTTGCCACAGATACGAGCAAATATCCGCGGCAGAGCACTTCTTCTCCCATACCCTGTATGACGAATCCGAGGGCGAAGAGAAGAAAAAGGACAAAGGAAAAGTTGGATGATATCCCTGTCAGCTTCATGGAGCCGGTCAGAATATTGAGGAGCACCACGGCTGTGAATTGGATAAATCCGACTCCGAGTCCGGCAAGATAGTGTATGCCCGCTTTTTTCTTTACAACGCCCATGGAGGCGGTTTTTCGCTTTTGAAGGATCACGCAGAAAAGGATCACGATCACGATCATGCCTGCGTTTGAAAAAAGCATGCTTAAAACAACAGGAACAGATGACTCGACAGCACCTACGATCTGGTCAAACTGTCCGGTGGACAGCGACACGTCTGTCATCAGTTCCATAATGGAGCTGTCCGTAAGGATCGCGATGACAATCCCCGGTATCATGATAAAACTGGAGGTTGTGCTTGCTACAAGAAATACGAGAAAAAATATCAGAAGCTCAAAAAACCAGTTCTGTCCCTTCTGTTTTTCTGATGCCTGCCGCATATGGGGCGGTAAAGCCGGTAATTTTAACATTTCTGACCCTCCTGAATGTGTGATATAGACAGTGTAGCATGTATTGTCTGAAAATTCCATTCCCATCTTCCTCGCTTGAACAGATTTCTCAAAAATGCTATAATACATCCGCAGAAAATTTTATCAGTGTGCGGCATATCTACAGCCTGCACTGGCATTTATATATGACAAAGGAGTAATATTGTGGCAGAATTAACACCAATGATGAAGCAGTACATGGAGACGAAGTCTCAGTATCAGGACTGTATTCTCTTTTATAGATTAGGCGATTTCTACGAGATGTTCTTTGAGGACGCGCTGACTGCGTCGAGAGAGCTGGAGATCACACTGACCGGAAAGAACTGCGGGCAGGAGGAGAGGGCACCCATGTGCGGTGTCCCTTATCATGCTGCGGAGAATTATCTCAACCGGCTGGTATCCAAGGGATATAAAGTGGCGATCTGCGAGCAGGTGGAGGACCCGAAGACAGCCAAAGGTATCGTGAAGCGCGATGTGGTGCGCATTGTAACCCCGGGGACGAATCTGGATACACAGGCGCTGGACGAGACGCGGAACAATTATATTATGTGTATCGTGTATATTGCCGACCGCTACGGGGTCTCTGTGGCTGACATTTCCACAGGCGACTATTTTGTGACCGAGATCCCGGACAGCGCAAGGCTGATGGATGAGATCTACCGCTTTTCACCGTCCGAGATCATCTGCAATGAGGCGTTTTACATGAGCGGCATGGATCTGGACGGCATGAAGGAGCGGCTGGGCATCACTATCTATTCGCTGGATTCATGGTATTTTGATGATGAGGTCTGCCGCCGCAAGCTGCTGGAGCATTTCAAAGTCTCTTCCTTCGCCGGACTGGGACTTGCGGATTATGACTGCGGCGTGATCAGCGCGGGGGCGCTTCTGCAGTATCTTCTGGAGACGCAGAAGAATTCCATGTCAAATCTCACGCATATCACGCCTTACGCGTCCGGAAAATATATGATGCTGGACAGCTCCACAAGGCGGAATCTGGAGCTGTGCGAGACGCTGCGGGAGAAGCAGAAGAGAGGTTCGCTTCTGTGGGTGCTGGATAAGACAAAGACTGCCATGGGCGCAAGGACGCTGAGAAAATATGTGGAGCAGCCTCTAATCGACAAGACGGAGATCATAAAACGTTTGGACGCTGTAGAGAAATTAAAAGAACAGGCCATATCAAGGGAGGAGATCCGGGAGTATCTCTCCCCGGTGTATGATCTGGAGAGGCTGATTACGAAGATTGCCTATGGTTCCGCTAATCCCCGGGATCTGACAGCGTTTAGGAGCTCCCTTGAGATGCTACCACCTATTCGGTATATTCTTGGGGAAATGCAGTGTGAGCTTCTGAAAAATATTTTTAACGACATGGACACCCTTGAGGATCTCTGTACCCTCGTCCAAGATGCGATCAGGGAAGACCCTCCGATTGCCATGAAGGAGGGCAATATCATCCGGGACGGCTACAATGAAGAAGTGGATAAACTCCGCAGGGCGAAATCAGACGGCAAAGACTGGCTGGCAAAACTGGAAAGCGATGAACGGGAAAAGACAGGCATCAAAAATCTCCGTATCAAATACAACAAAGTATTCGGGTATTATCTGGAGGTGACGAACTCCTACAAAGAGATGGTGCCTGATTACTATACGCGCAAGCAGACGCTTGCCAACGCCGAGCGTTACATCACGCCGGAATTAAAGGAACTGGAAGATATGATCCTTGGCGCGGAGGATAAGTTATACGCGCTGGAGTATGAGATCTACTCTCATGTGCGGGATACCATCGCAGCAGAAGTGGAGCGGATCCAGAAGACAGCGAAAGCGGTGGCTGCTCTGGACGCCTTTGCCTCCCTTGCTCTTGTGGCGGAGCGGAATAATTATGTCCGCCCGAAGATCAACGAGAAAGGCATCATTGATATTAAGGAAGGCCGGCATCCTGTTGTGGAACAGATGATTCCCAACGATATGTTTATCTCCAACGACACCCATCTGGATGATAAAAAACACAGGATCTCTATCATCACCGGTCCCAACATGGCGGGAAAGTCTACGTACATGAGGCAGACGGCCCTAATCGCCCTGATGGCTCAAGTCGGTTCCTTTGTGCCTGCCAAGAGCGCGGACATCGGTTTGTCCGACAGGATCTTTACGAGAGTCGGGGCATCGGATGACCTTGCGTCTGGACAGAGTACCTTCATGGTGGAGATGACAGAGGTGGCGAATATCTTGCGGAACGCCACATCAAAGAGCCTTCTTATCTTAGATGAGATCGGAAGGGGAACCAGCACATTCGATGGACTTTCCATCGCGTGGGCGGTAGTGGAATACATCAGCGATACACGTTTGCTCGGGGCAAAGACCTTGTTCGCTACCCATTATCATGAACTGACGGAGCTGGAAGGCAAGATCAGCAATGTGAACAATTATTGTATTGCCGTCAAGGAAAAAGGGGACGATATCGTCTTCCTGCGCAAGATTGTCAAAGGCGGCGCGGATAAAAGTTATGGTATTCAGGTGGCAAAACTGGCGGGGGTGCCGGATCTTGTCATTGAGCGCGCAAAGGAGATTGTCGAAGAGTTAAGTGATGAAGATATCACCGCCAGAGTGAGCGAGATCGCCGGGAAAGAAAAGCCGGTGAAGAGAAGTGGGAAGGTGAAAAAATACGATGAGGTGGATATTGCTCAGATGTCGCTCTTTGATACAGTAAAAGACGATGATGTACTGGAAGAACTGAAAAGTCTTGATGTGGGTAATATGACGCCCATCGATGCCCTGAACACCATATATAGGCTGCAAAATAAGCTGAAGAACCGCTGGTAAATGCCGGACGGATCTATAGATCGGACAGGTGCATAGAGAAAAAGAGACACACAAAAAGAAAAGGAGAAGGATATGCCTCACATTCAAGTACTGGATCAGGTAACAATCGATAAGATCGCGGCAGGAGAAGTGATTGAACGCCCATCATCCATCGTAAAAGAACTGGTGGAGAACGCCATCGACGCGGGGGCGTCTTCTGTAACCGTAGAGATCAAAGACGGAGGGATTGATTTTATCCGCGTCACGGACAACGGATGCGGGATTGCCCATGATGAGGTGAGAAGCGCTTTCCTGCGCCACTCCACAAGCAAGATCCGGAATGTGGAGGACCTCCTGCGTATCAGTTCGCTTGGATTCCGGGGGGAAGCTCTCTCTAGTATTGCCGCTGTCACGAAGACAGAACTTATTACAAAAGAGGAGGACGCCGAAGCCGGTACAAAATATGTGATCGAGGGAGGAAAGGAAGTATCCCTCGAGGAGACGGGCTCTCCTAACGGAACGACATTTCTCGTTCATCAGCTCTTCTACAATGTACCCGCGAGGAGAAAGTTTTTAAAGACTCCTGTCACCGAGGCGGGACATGTGCAGGATTTGCTTATCCACCTTGCGCTGTCTCACCCGGAAGTGGCGTTTCTTTTTAAGAACAATAATCAGGAGAAGCTGCGCACTTCAGGAAACGGGAAGTTAAAGGATGTAATCTATAATGTATACGGGCGCGATATCGCGGCGAACCTTCTTGAGATGGATTATGAAACGGGTGGACTGCGGATCACTGGGTATCTGGGCAAGCCAGTGATCACACGGGGGAACCGCAATTTTGAAAATCTTTTCGTAAACGGCAGGTATGTAAAGAGCGCCATGATATCCAAAGCATTAGAGGACGCGTATAAAGATTTTACAATGCAGCATAAGTTCCCCTTTGCAGTACTGCATTTCCACGTGGACGGGGAGACTATCGACGTGAATGTGCACCCGACGAAAATGGAACTTCGCTTCCAGAGACAACAGGAAGTTTACGGCGCTGTATATGAAGGAGTCCATAGACGGCTGCTAGAACCGGAGCTGATCCAGCAAGCATCCGTGCCGGAGCCTGTGACTGAGGTACGGAAAAAAGAAGCAAAAGAGGAGAAAAAGGAGAGCCCTTTCCTGCTGAAGCCAAGAGACGGCGGCGTGGGGACGGATGCCGGTACACAGACAGATACCGCAAATACTCCGGAAAGACAGGATGAAGATTATTTCATCCGTAAGATGAAAGAAAGGGTCACCGCATACCATGAACGGATGTCGTCTGCGGAAGTATCGGATAGACAAGGAGTATACCGCCCTGAAAAGCAAGAGAGGAAGATTAGGGAAACTGTAAAATATGCGGCAGAGATGCCGGAAGATACCGGAAAAGCTCCTAAGGCGGCTGAAGAAGCTCATGACGCTCTTGAGAAGATCCCTGAGGCGGCGCGGGAAAAGAGCAGGCAACTGGATCTTTTTGAAGAAAACTTTTTAAAACGGGATGTGCGCGCCCAGTACAAACTGATCGGACAGGTGTTTGATACGTACTGGCTTGTTCAGTTTCAAGACAGTCTTTATATTATCGACCAGCATGCTGCCCATGAAAGAGTGCTCTATGAGCGGACGCTGAAGGGAATGAGCACAAGGGAGTTTACCTCCCAGTATTTAAGCCCTCCCATCATTCTGACGCTTACCATGCAGGAGGCAAGGCTTCTGGAAGAAAATATGGATCGGTTTACCAGTATCGGTTTCGAGATCGAGCCTTTCGGTCCAGAAGAATACGCTGTTCGCGCCGTGCCGGACAACCTGTTTGGGATCGCGAAAAAAGAACTCTTGACAGAGATGCTAGACGATTTGGCAGACGGACTTAATACATCCATGACGCCAGAGATGATTGACGAGAAGGTGGCATCCATGTCCTGCAAGGCCGCGGTAAAGGGTAACAGTCGTCTTTCCTCTCAGGAGGTGGATGAATTGATCAGAGAACTTCTGACTCTCGACAATCCATATCACTGTCCTCACGGCAGGCCGACAATCATCGCCATGACGAAGAGAGAGCTTGAAAAGAAATTTAAGAGGATCGTATAGATGAAAAGACCGTTGATTATTTTAGCCGGGCCGACAGCGGTGGGAAAAACTTCGCTCTCAATCCGTCTGGCGAAAACAATAGATGCCGAAATTATTTCGGCAGATTGTATGCAAGTATACCGTCATATGGATATCGGTTCTGCAAAGATCTGCCCGGAGGAGATGGAGGGGATCCCTCATCATCTGATCGACGCTCTGGAGCCGGAAGAAGATTTTAATGTGGTGCGGTTCCAGCAGATAGCGAAGAGCGCCGCAGAAGAGATATGGGAGAGAGGAAAGATCCCGCTGGTCGTAGGAGGAACCGGATTCTACATTCAGGCACTTCTCTATGACATCGACTTTACGGAAAATGACGGAGATACGGCGTACCGGGAGGAATTGGAGGAGACGGCACGAAAGAAAGGCGGAGAATATCTGCATCAGCTTCTTAAAGACGCGGATCCTAAGGCGGCTCTTGACATTCATCCCAATAATATCAAACGGATAATACGCGCACTGGAGTTCCACCGCCAGACGGGTGGGAAAATCTCTGAACACAACGAGAGAGAACGGGCAAAGAAATCCCCTTATAATTACGCATATTTCGTGCTCACAGATGAACGCAGCCGCCTTTACGAGCGGATTGACCGCCGGGTGGATCAGATGATGGAAGAGGGGCTTCCCGGCGAGGTGCGTTTCTTAAAGGACCGCGGCGTGCGGCGGGATTCCACGGCCATGCAGGGGCTGGGGTACAAGGAACTCTTTGCTTATCTAGAAGGAGAGTACAGTTTTGACGAGGCGGTTCGCATTATCAAGCGGGATACTCGGCATTTCGCAAAGCGCCAGCTCACATGGTTTAAGCGGGAGAAAGACGTCATATGGGCTGATAAGTCTGTCCTTGGCAGCGAGGATGCCGTCATGGAGTTTATGATGGAAGAACTGGCGGAGCGAGGTATTGTCTGAGTAGCTCTGCGGAGGAAGATAACAAAATAACATTTCAGGAAACAGGCCCAGAGATTGAGAAATAGAAATAAATAAAAGGGAACAGAAGAATGAATTACACAGAATCAAAAAATATGTACAAGAAGCTTGGCATCTCAGAGGAAGTCTGGAAGTACGGGCAGAAAACAGAGAAAAGCTTAAAAGAGCGTTTTCAGGAATTTGACGAGACAGCGGAGTACAATCAGCTCAAAGTTATTCACGCCATGCAAGAGAACCGTGTGAACGAGGGCTGTTTTCACTATATAAGTGGATACGGCTATAACGATGATGGACGGGACACGCTGGAAAAGGTATACGCCTCGGCGTTTCATACGGAGGCCGCCCTTGTGCGTCCCCAGATCACCTGCGGAACACACGCTCTTGCGCTGGCTCTCTCGGCGAATCTCCGGCCGGGAGACGAACTGTTATCTCCTGTGGGAAAACCGTACGATACACTGGAGGAAGTTATCGGGATACGGCCGTCCAGAGGCTCCCTTGCCGAATATGGCGTCACTTACCGTCAGACAGAGCTTCTGGAGGACGGATATTTCGACTATCCGGCGATTGAAAAAGCCCTGAACGAACGCACGAAGCTAGTCACAATCCAACGATCCAAAGGATATCAGACCCGTCCTAGTTATTCGGTGGAAAAGATCGGAGAACTGATCGCATTTATCAAGGAACGGCGCCCGGACGTCATCTGTATGGTGGATAACTGTTACGGGGAGTTCGTAGAAAGGATCGAGCCAAGCGATGTGGGGGCGGATATGATTGTCGGTTCCCTGATCAAGAATCCGGGCGGCGGTCTTGCCCCCATCGGCGGATATATTGCGGGAAAAGAAGAACTTATCGAGAACTGCGCGTGCAGGCTGACTTCCCCGGGACTGGGCAGAGAAGTAGGCGCGTCTCTCGGCGTGATGCAGTCCTTTTATCAGGGATTTTTCATGGCGCCGACCGTTGTATGCGGAGCGCTAAAAGGAGCCGTATTCGCAGCCAACATATATCAGGAGCTGGGATATCCTGTAGTACCGGATAAAAGCGAGACAAGACACGATATTATACAGGCAGTCACACTGGGCAGCTCAGAAGGCGTGATCGCCTTCTGTAAGGGGATACAGGCCGCAGCTCCAGTAGACAGCTATGTAAGTCCCGAACCATGGGCGATGCCGGGGTACGACAGTGATGTCATTATGGCTGCGGGTGCTTTTGTGCAGGGCTCGTCCATCGAGCTATCCGCAGACGGGCCGGTCAAGCCGCCCTATGCAGTGTATTTTCAGGGCGGGCTTACATGGAACCACGCAAAGCTAGGCATCCTGAAGTCTTTGCAGAGCATGATCGACGCCGGGGTGATCGGCGTGAACCGGGTGCGCGCATTGTTATAGACGGAGGCTGTCTGCAAAGGATATATAGACAGACAAGATAGATTCTGTAAAATGCAGAAAGGAGGGGCACATGAGAACGATCGCAGTAGTCGGAGGAGGAGCGTCGGGCATGATGGCGGCTGTCACAGCGGCGTCGCAGGGAGCCCGTGTTATCTTACTGGAACATAAAGACCGCATTGGGAAGAAGATCTTATCTACTGGAAACGGAAGATGTAATTTTACGAATGTCCATCAGGAACCAATTTGTTATCATTCAGACAATCCTCTGTTCCCGTGGGGGATCATCAGTCAGTTTGATGCGCAGGCGGTTATCTCCTTCTTCTTGCAGCTGGGAGTCTATTCCAAGAATCGGAACGGATATATTTATCCGAATTCCGATCAGGCGTCCGCTATTCTGGACGCCTTAAGAATGGAGATTACCCGTTTGAATGTGGATGTTAGAATAGGGGTAAATATCACGGAGATTCTGTTCGGAAAGAAAGGGTTTACTATTCGTACGGACAGCGGGGACGTACATTCTGATCGGGTGATCATCTGCGCTGGGTCAAAGGCCGCGCCAGTCACAGGATCCGACGGGTCTGGGTATGATCTGGCCAAACGGCTTGGACATCATCTGGTTCCAGTGCTTCCTGCTCTGGTACAGCTGCGATGCGAGGGGAATTTCTTCAAATCCATCGCCGGAGTGCGGGTAAACGGCCGGATATCCATCTGGTCAGGTGGAGACCGCATCGCAGAGGATAAAGGAGAGATCCAGCTTACGGACTACGGGATCTCGGGTATACCAGTGTTTCAGGTGAGCCGGTACGCTTCTCGCCTTCTTTATGAGAAAAAAGACGTAACAGCAGTTCTTGATTGTATGCCGGATTTTACTGCGGAGCAGATGGAGTCATTCCTAAACGCGCGGGCAAAAACACGCCCAGAAAAACCAGTGGAAATGTTTCTGATCGGATTGTTCCACAAGAAACTGTCAGAACTGTGGATCCGGCAGTCCTGTATTCCCCGGGACAAGAGGACGGGAGAAATGACAAAGGCAGAGATCAAAAAACTCGTGGGACTCATTAAGCATTTTAAAGTTCGCGTCATATCTGCAAATTCATATGAACAGGCACAGGTATGCTGCGGGGGCGTGGATACGAAGGAAGTAGACGAAAACACACTGGAATCCATCTATGTTCAAGGACTGTATTTTGCCGGAGAAATATTGGACGTGGACGGAATGTGCGGGGGATATAATTTGCAGTGGGCATGGTCAAGCGGTTATGTCGCAGGAAAAAATTCCTGCTACTTTTAGCCATTCCCGGAAATAATATAAAAGAATACAAAAGAGAAAGGAGGGGTATTTACGAACAATTTTTATACCCTGCAGAAGACCTAAGATACAAGGAAACTTGTGTTTTGGGTCTTTTTTTAATCTAAGGGATGTTTTGGCAGATTCCGGGACAGCCAAATTGTCAGCTATTGTTACACTATAGAAGAAAGGAGCGTATTTATGAACGAACTGGAAAAATTCAGAAAGTATCTGGTGGAATGCGAAAAAGGAGTAGCTACTCAGAATATCTATGTAAGAAATGTGCGGAGCATGATGCAGGAGAAAGGATATACCCTTTCAAAAGAATGGCTGTCAAAGTACCGGGAACAGATAAAGGAGCGCTACGGGACCAGCACTGTGAACAGCCATATTGCTGCCATCAATCAGTACCTGAAATATCGAAACATCGAATGGAGTATGCAATATGTGCGTATTCAAAAGAATAGCTATA
>DWYT01000006.1 GCA_019118545.1 Candidatus Mediterraneibacter merdavium
ATTCGTATCCGTTTGAGGAAACGGCTTCCTTTACAAATGGAATATTAGTCCCGTAACGAGCATACAATTTAATAGTACTCTCCTTTCAGCTTTGAGAGCAGCCGCCGGAGCAGCGCCACGGAAACCATAAAAAAATTAAATTTAATAATTTGAGAAACCTGTTCCGAGAAACACCACAATCATGGCGGTACATACGGCGGCTGCTCTCAGAGCTGAAAGGAGATTTTTTATATCCTTATCATTATACCATTGTTCTTTAACCTATCAAGATATATTTCTAATACAATTTTAAAAGATCAGAAGATTTATACCTCCCCAATATTCATGTAAAAGTATCAGAAAAAAATTATATGCTATAACAAGACCCTGATGCAGTTGTAACAAAAAAAGCAGGCCATAGATTGTAGGAAATGACAATAGACACACAGTGAAAAGAATGGTAAAGTAGAGAAACACAAAGGCGAAGATTGAAAGAAAGGTGAATGCCATGACATTAACGAAAGAAGATTTATTAGTTCTTGGTAATATATTAGATGAAAAATTAGATAAAAAAATAGAACCTTTAAATGAAAAAATTGATGCACTCGATAAAAAAGTGGAGTCACTGGATGGGAAGGTACAGGTACTTGGCGAAAGGGTAGATGCGCTAGACGGAAAGGTACAAGTGCTCGGTGAGCGAATAGATGTATTGGACGAACATGTCCGTGTGTTAGACGGAAAGGTACAGGTGCTTGGTGAGCGGATGGATGTACTGGAGGAGAATGTCCGTGTGTTAGACGGAAAGGTACAGGTGCTTGGCGAGCGGATGGATGTACTGGAGGAGAATGTCCGTGTGTTAGACGGGAAAGTGCAGGTACTTGGGGAGAGAATGGACACGCTGGATGACAAAGTGCGGGTGCTGGATGAAAATGTCCGGACGATGAAGGAAGATATCCATGTGTTAAGCAACAGGATGGACAAGGTTGAAGACAAGGTACATGTGACGAATATTATTCTTGAGAATGACGTTACTGTCCGTCTCCAGAATATCGAGGAATGTTATACTTCTACATATAAGAGATATCAGGAGGGGGTCGAAGATCTGGACATGCTCAAATCAGATATGGGGGTTGTGAAGCAGGTAGTTTCTAAACATTCGGAAATCTTAAAGAGAATTTCATAAATATGAAGGAGGCAGCGGGTTATTTCCCGACTGCCTCTTTTAACGCCCGGGCGAGCTGATCCGGACAGGATGTTGCCTTAAATCCACACTTGATTCCTTCGATGCGGGAGATGGCTTCGTTTACATCCATACCCTCAATCAGCCGGGAGATGCCCTGAAGATTCCCATTGCATCCTCCACGGAAAGCCACGTTTGTCACCTTGTTATCTACGATGTCAAAATGGATCTGCTGTGAACAGACCCCGGTCGGTTTATAATCCATAGCTGTTGCCCTCCTTTGATCAACAAGAATTATAGCAGAGCAGAAGAGAAAACACAAATTTTTGTGTGCCATGATCTGCAAAGATGTGCCCGGATGCGACATTTCGCAAGAAGCTGAGAAGCAGTTAGAATTTCTAAGGGAGCAGTCTTTTCTGACGCTTAGCGGGAATATTTTTAAGTTCATATAAAGCTAAGAATCAAAAAGGGCGCAAGAGAAGAGCTGGATGAAATGGCTGCCCTAAATGTAGAAATATGTAGAACGGTTTTTGCGGACAACCTCCGGCGGATGTTCTATAATGTCCACAAACAAAAAAACAAACAGGAGGGTTCACTATGTTAGAGGGATTAGCAGCAGATACGGGGATCATCGTCTATTTGATGGCGGGTATCGGGGTGCTTGGGATTCTGGCAAAGCTCATCAACCATGTCACCTTGCGCAGACTGGTAAAAGCGGCGGGAAATATGCCGAAAAGTACGCATAGACTGATAAAGCTCGTGAGGGCAAAATACGAACACGCGTGTATGATCCATGATTCCGTGGAGAACATTGATGCGTTTGTGGAAAAATACATATATGAATACAGAGGTTTTTTATTTCGTATTCATACATGGCGGCAGATCGAGGTGCTGTCTGTCTGGTTCGCCGGCATATTGGCGACAATAGGAGCATGGCTTGAATACAACTCTTTTGGAATGACAGAGACGGTATACCAGTACCTTGCGGCAGGTGTTGGAGAAATGGTGCTTTTATCGGTTATCATCCGCCTGTCTGACGAGCCGTACAAGGTTAACGCCGTGAAGATGTATATGGCGGACTATCTGGAAAATATATGCGCATTCCGCTTGAAAAAGCAGAGCCAGAGAGAGCGGGAACGTGAGTTTATCGATGTGATATCATCAGAAAATGGCGGAAAGAATGTTGCACAGCCTGCAGTGGAGGGGCAGGGACGCAGGACAGACAGCGCCGGTGAAACAACACAGGGACGAACAGGAAGAGCTGCACTTTTAAAGAGACGTCAGGGACGCTCAGGGGAGGAGGCAGGAGCCGGACTGCGCCGCCAGAGGGAAGGAGCAATGGAGACGTCCGCGTTCCGGGATCAGGCCGGAGCCGGGGATGACAGCGTATTCGCTCCCGCAGGCAGTGTATCAGACAGAGCAGGCGTCAGAGCATCGGACAGCGCAGGAAGCGGAGCGGTCAGCGGTGCAGGCGTAAGGACTTCTGAGAGGGAAGACCAGAGGATTTCCGAGGAGCTTTCTATCAATATTGAGGGAGAGCCAAGAACTGTGAAGAAGGGAGACGCCGCAAGGCAGCCGGTTCACAGCGCCGCTTCGGAGAATGTATCCGAGGAGGAGCGGACTGCGCTGAAAGAGGAGGCAATCCGCCAGATATTAGAAGAATTTCTTGCATAGTATGGGGTGCGGACTGTAATAAGGCGGTTGTCTGCATCAGTTTAGCCATTTAATTACGGCATTTCTTTGTAATAACGTTTAGAAGCATAGGAGGTTTAAAAATGCAGTCAGCGGCAGCGGAGCCTCTCCCCTGCCGCTGACTGCTTCTTCCAAATTCCTTGGACGCTTCCTACTGTAGAAAGCGCAAATGCCGCCGAATTAAATGGCAAAACTGATACGGCCGCCGGGGAATCTGCAGACGCTTTTGCTTGAATAAGAGATATAGATTTGGTAGAATATTCATGGGAATATCTGAAACGGGAGTAATACTCAGATATTCGGAACATGATAAAGATATCATGGAATAAATGGTATCAAAGAATATCAGAGAGGAAGGATAACAATGAGCAAAGTGACATTTGACTATTCAAAGGCGTGCGGGTTCGTACAGGAGCACGAGATGCAGTATATGAGCGAGCTTGCGGCTCAGGCAAAGGACAAGCTGGTGGCAAAGACCGGGGCGGGGAATGATTTCCTCGGATGGATCGATCTTCCGGTGGATTATGATAAGGAAGAGTTTGACCGCATTAAAAAGGCGGCGGAAAAGATCCGTCAGGATTCTGAGGTGCTTCTCGTGATCGGTATCGGCGGCTCCTACCTTGGCGCAAGAGCAGCGATTGAATTCCTCGGACATTCTTTCGCCAACATGGTATCAAAAGAGATCCGCAAGTCTCCTGAGATCTACTATGTCGGAAACAGCATCAGCAGCACCTATGTCAAGGATCTGATTGATGTGATCGGGGATCGTGATTTTTCCATCAACATGATTTCCAAGTCAGGGACAACCACAGAGCCTGCGATTGCTTTCCGTGTATTTAAAGAGCTGTTGGAGAAAAAATACGGCAAGGAAGAGGCCGCAAAGAGGATTTACGCGACAACAGACAAGGCGAGAGGGGCACTTAAAAATCTTGCTACAGAGGAAGGCTATGAGTCCTTTGTCGTACCGGACGACGTGGGCGGACGCTTCTCTGTTCTCACCGCGGTAGGTCTTCTGCCGATCGCAGTGAGCGGCGCGGACATTGACAAGCTGATGGAGGGAGCTGCGGCAGGAAGAAAAGCGGCTCTGGAAAATGATTTTGAAGACAACGACGCCATGAAGTATGCGGCGGTCAGAAATATCCTTCTGCGCAAGGGAAAGACAGTTGAGGTACTGGCGAACTATGAACCAAGCCTTCACTATGTATCTGAGTGGTGGAAGCAGCTCTATGGCGAGAGCGAGGGAAAAGACCAGAAGGGTATCTTCCCGGCATCCGTAGACCTGACTACAGATCTGCACTCCATGGGACAGTTTATTCAGGACGGCAACAGAATCCTTTTTGAGACGGTTCTCAACGTTGAGAAGTCAAGAGGGGAGATCATCATCAATGAAGAGCCTGTAGATCTGGACGGACTGAACTATCTGTCAGGGAAAACTGTAGATTTCATCAATAAAAGCGCCATGAACGGTACGATCCTTGCTCATACAGATGGAAATGTCCCGAATCTGCGTGTGGATATCCCGGAGCAGAACGAGTATTATCTCGGCCAGTTGTTCTACTTCTTTGAATTTGCCTGCGGCGTGAGCGGATACTTACTCGGCGTGAATCCGTTTAACCAGCCGGGCGTTGAGAGCTATAAGAGAAATATGTTCGCACTGCTTGGAAAACCGGGATATGAGGAGGAGAGAGAGGCTCTTCTTAAGAGACTG
>DWYT01000033.1 GCA_019118545.1 Candidatus Mediterraneibacter merdavium
AAGATGAAAAAAATTTGTGCGGATACAAAAAAACCGTCGGCGTAACGTGCAAGAGCCAATATTTGAAAAAGCTCTACGGCCCAGTAAAATCAAGGGGTGTAGAGCTTTTTTTCTTTTTTTAGTGTCAAAAACCGGATTATAGCATCGTTCGACAGTATCTTGCAACGGTGTATTAAAAGAATTTGTTTCGAATTGTATACATGTATACTTCAATAGTCTTTGATCATCTGCACATATTCCAGAACTTTGTATCCCAAGCGTTCATATAAGGAAACCGCTCTGGTATTATCTGCCTCCACCTCCAGACGCAGACGTGTGACCGCCTCCCCTTTTATCTCCTCCAGACGGGCAAAAAACTCTCTCCCCAGTCCTTTAGAGCGGAATTCTTCCCTGATATATACCTCTTCGACCCACCAGACAGCTCCGCCTGCTTCCTGCGAAAATGTCTTCGCCGTCAGTCCATAGCCTGCGGCTTTCCCTTCATATTCAAAAAGATAGATCTCAGCATAAGCATCCGAACGCAGCGCCTCATCCACAGTTTTTTCAATGTAAGAACGCGGAATCGGGGCAAGCACGGCATCAGAGTGATAGAACTCCTGCGCCATCCCGATATAAAGCTCTCTGTCGTCTGCTGTCAGTTTCCGTATCATTTTACTGTTCTCCTTTTCCTATTTTATTTTAATGTCTTTGCTGCTGGGAAGAATATCCAGACAATACACATAGCGGTACAAGAGTCTCTTCCCCTTGTTCATGTTTCTTTTTGCCGTCTCTGTAAACCTCTGAAAGAACCGGTCTGCTCTTTCCCATTCTTCTCTATCTATTCCTGTATCTGCCGGGCAGGCAAACATCACACGCATCACCTGCATATAAAAGCTGTCCCACTCTTTTGGATCAGTCATTGGATAACTGCTCTTTAAGATCTCCAAAGTGCTTTCCGACAATCCTTTCCTGTCCTTTATGCTTTTAAAGACACCCTTATCAAGCCGCGCAGTCCGAAGGATGACATCATACATGGCAAGGAGGCCAAAGTCCTCTGTGCAATATTGCATTTCTGCCTGCAGTTTTTTTCTCCTGATATATGCCTGTGACACGATAATACCTAAAAGAAGCAATACTGCACCGCACGAAATACTCCCGGCCAAAGCCGCCCTTTTTATAATATTGCTGATTCTGCCCTCCCATCCCCGTGTACTGTCTAAGATGCCTCCGTTTCCTTTCGGGATGATGCCTGACGACGGCGGGGTGTGTTCCATGTCCATCCATTCGCCTTTTTCTTCATCAAAGACCTGACACCACGCATGCCCCATGCTCCCGTCTATCACCGCGTTATAGGTTCCGTTCCCCGTGCGTTCGAACGCGGAGGGCGGGATGGCATAGCCTTCGGCGTATCTCGCCGGATATCCGCACATCCGGTAAAGAAGAACCGCCGTGGTCGCGAAGTGGACACAGAACCCTCTCTTGTTTTCAAAAAGGAAATACTCTGGAAAATATTGATCTTGCGGTGTAGGGCCCGGATTTATATCATACTCCGCCATGGAAGATAGGGTCTTGTCGATCTGCTCCGCCACTGTCTGCAAAGACGTTTTATCCCAGTCCCCGCAGAGTTTTTCCAGCCGTTCCAGCCGGTGCGGGTATTCTGTGTATGCCTGCTTTTCCGCAGATGAGAGAGCGGCGCCCGTTTCATCCCCCTGCAAACTGTCCACGTATTTATATAAAACCTCTTCCTCTGTCCATGAATCATCATGATACGAAACACCATATCTGAGCGGGAAATATACCGTCTCCGTCGGTCTTTCAGGCAGGATAATCCCCCTCTGTTCCGCCGCCTCATCATCCGGGACAAAAGCCGAGACTGCCTTCAGGTCACGCATCGCACTGCCTGTCTCCAGAGCCGCCTCCCCGAAATTCTCTCCCCCCTGTTCCCCGCCGTCCGCCGCAGGAGCCATCTCCGGGTTATCCAAATCCGCTTCCTCCCCATTGTCTGCCTGCTCCTGTTCTAAGCCATTCTCCTCTTCCGATTCGTCTTCGCCCTCTCTTTTTTCTTCTCCCCGGCTTCCTCCTCTGCCGATCAGACGCTCTGTCCCTTCGACCACTTCTGAATAGAGCCACGCTCTCGCCGACTGATAGAAGCTGCCTTCCACTTCCCTCCCCTTATCCAGATACCTCCCCGCAAACATTGATATCCCAATGATCACAGCAAATACACATCCCACGGCGGCAACAGGCAGAACGGCCCGAAGAAGAACAGTCCTCCCCGCCGGACGGGCAGATGAAAAAGCCTGTCCTGTCCGTCCCAGCGCGAAGAAAGCATAGTACATAACACCTGCAAAAAACAGCAGCCACGAGGCAGACATAGACGGGAAATAACCGGCGCATGCCGCTGCGATAAATGGCGCCGCCATCAGAACCCCCGCCGCAAGCCTTCCTCTGCCGGCCCGGAGCACATATGCCCACAGATATAAAAGAGGAAGACTCATCACTGCCGCCGCCAACCCGGCGGTTCTTTCTCCCCCTCCGCCATGGGAGAACACCGTGAAAACCGACTCGCGTGAAAACCACAGGTAAATTCCTGCGGCAAAGAAAAGAAACAGCACACTCCGTTTCTTCATACGGTACACGATAAACGCAACTGCCAGTGAGAATACAGCAATCCCCGCATACAGCCATACAGAGGACAGTCCCAGCGGGAATACAGAGAGCATCCCTGCCCACCAAGCGCAGGCGGTACAGGCCGTAAAAAAGGCAGAGAGAAGCATTTCCCATCCATGCGTTCCTCTCTGTCTTTTTTCACTGGTCTTTTCCCTACAGATCCGTATACTGTTCTTCTTTCCTGACATTATAGGTCTCCCCTTTTTACAGACGGAGAAGCTCTGGTATCTCTCCATCCTTCCATATACGCCCGATTCCGTCTATGGTCACGATACTGCAAAACTCCAGTCCCCGAAATGTATCTTTGCGGCATGCCTCCCTTTTTTCTAAGTCCCTGCACGGTTTCAGCTCCAGCAGTTCCCAGATCATATCATAAGCACTCTTTTCATCCCACACCCGGCATGTCCTGATCCTTTCGTTGTCTTCCTCATACCAAGCTGCCATGTGGACGCATTTTTCTGCCACCAGTGTGACAGAAAGAGATGCCGCCTTATCAATCATCGCCGAAAAACCTGTGCCCGTGGTCTTTCCTTCCCTGACATCAAACCAGATAAGGACAGCGCACCCAAGGGGAAATCCTCTCTCCCTGACCATGAGCGTCTCTTCTTTCGCGCTCAGCTTCCAATGGATATCCTTTAACAGATCCTGCGCCCTGTACTCCCTCACCTGATAGAGCTCAGACGGGTCGTCCCCTCCTCTGTCCTGCGCATATATTTCCGCGTCAGACTGGAACTCTCTTGTCCTTCTGCTGATCTCAACCGGCATGGGTTCAAAATCCGGCATTACCCTGACTGACGCAAGCTTTTTTTCTTTCCGCTCCACATAAAAAATCCCAAGGAGATCGCAGATACGCATCCGTTCCAGACAGACGTTTATATTGCCGCACTCCCCGGCCTGAAAAAAACACCACAGCGTCTCCTCCCCGGCCGCGGGCACAACACCTGTGAAGCGTGTGGCTGTCCCCCTTTTATCATAGCGGTTCCTCAAAGTGACGCGGATCTCGCAGCGGATCGGCATGAAGCGAAGCTGATTTTTCAAAGTCAGTCCGGCCCGGATCTGCTTTCCCTTCTCTCCCATCGCCGGAACCCTGCCCATATCGGCCGTAACCTTACGCCTGACAGCCATCAGATACACGGCTGACACCGGAAGATACAGTAAAAGAAATACAAGGAGTCCTGATATTACAGTCTCATTGTACATAAAATACAGATATACCGTCAATGCCACGACAGCGAGATATCCTACCAGCCTGCGTACCATGCCCGCTCCTTTCGCTCCTCTCTGCTTTGAACCTTCCTATCACCGCTTTGACCTCAGCTCCGGTCCCGGAACATCCTCCAATACCTGCCGGATCAGCTCCTGCACACGGATATGCCCGACCTTTGCTTTCATATTCAGAAGGAGCCTGTGGCCCGCCACACAGGGGAACACCTCCTGTACATCCGATGGGATCACATACATTCTCCCCTTCATCCACGCGCATGCTTTCGACATGGCGGTCAGGGCAAGGGTTCCTCTGGGACTGATGCCAAGCTCCGTCCACTCATTTTCCCTCGTGGCCTTCGCCAGCTCCGCGATATAACGGCATACTCTTTCATGTACAAAGACTTCCGATACTTCCATCCTCATCGCAAGGAGTGTATCCGCGTCCAGCACAGGAACGGTATCCTCGTATGCTCTTCCGTATGTCCCTCCCCGGTAAAGGATCTCCATCTCTTCCTCCACTGTGGGATATCCCATACTGACACAGATCATAAACCGGTCAAGCTGGGACTCGGGAAGAAGCTGTGTTCCCGCCGAACCGGCAGGATTTTCCGTGGCAATGACAATAAACGGCTCCCCTGTCCGGTGGGTCGTCCCGTCCACTGTCACCTGATGCTCCTCCATCACTTCCAAAAGGGCGGACTGGGTCTTGGGTGAAGTGCGGTTGATCTCGTCGGCAAGGAGCAGATTGCAAATGACTGCGCCGGGTTGATAGACAAAACGCCCTGTCTCTTTCTGATAGATCGTAAAACCCGTCAGATCCGCCGGAAGCACATCCGGGGTGAACTGCACACGGTTTACTTTTAATCCCATAGCTTTGGAAAACGCAAGCGCCATCGTTGTTTTCCCTGTCCCGGGGATATCCTCGATCAGGACATGGCCGCCCGCCAGTATCGCGGTCATGATCTTCGTCAGGATATCCCTCTTTCCGACCACTGCCTTTTCCACCTCGCCGATCACAAGCTGTACGGTCTGTACGCCGTATCCGTTCTCTCTCATCGGATATCCTCCTTCATTGGTGTTGTACAAGGATAACGGCCTCGTAAGGCTTTAGTTCTTCTCCGATCTCTTTTTCGTAATTGTGGATCAGCACTTCCGCGTCCTTCCATTTCCCAAGGAGCGGGCATTTTACGTTCTTTCCCGTAAAGTTCGCGCATACGAGCATCTTTGTCTCTCCGTCTGTGCGCGTGTACGCAAAAAGTTCCTCATCCTCGGGAAAGAGCAGCTCGAATTTTCCGTTTACAAATATCGGATTCTCTTTGCGAAGACGGATCAGCTTACGGTAGAACTGATACACAGAGTCAGGGTTCCTTCTTTCCGCCTCGGCATTGATCTGCGTGTAGTTGGGATTGACCGCGATCCAAGGTGTGCCCGTTGTGAATCCGGCGTTTTCCCCCGCGTCCCACTGCATAGGTGTGCGGGCGTTGTCGCGGCTCTTCGCGTAGAGGGAGCGCATCACATCCTCCTGCTCATATCCTGCCTCAAGCCGCTCATAATACATATTCGTCGTCTCCACATCCCGGTAATCAGAAATATCCGCGAACTTCACATTGGTCATCCCCAGTTCCTCACCCTGATAGATGTAGGGCGTTCCCTGCATCCCGTGAAGGACGGCCGCCAGCATCTTCGCCGATTCTGTCCGATACTCCCCGTCGTCACCCCAGCGGGACACGATGCGGGGCAGGTCGTGATTATTCCAGAACAGGCTGTTCCAACCCTTTTCAAACAGCTCCTCCTGCCATCTCGCGAGACACTTTTTCAGCTTCACAAAAGGAAGGGGCGCAAGATCCCATTTTTCTTTCCCCTCCTGCTGGTCTAACAGAATGTGCTCGAACTGGAATACCATGGAGAATTCACTGCCGTCGGGATTGCTGTATTTCTTCGCGATCTCCGGGGTCGCGCCCCACGCCTCTCCGACTGTAATCAGATTCCCTTTCTGGAAGGTCTCTTTGCTCAGCTCCCGTAAAAATTCATGGAGACGGGGGCCATTGTTAGTGATCCCTTTATCCGGCTCCTTGGCAATCTGGTCGATCACATCCAGACGGAAACCGCCCACTCCCCGCTCCATCCACCAGAGGATCATGTCGTAGATCTCCCGGCGCACTTTCGGGTTCTCCCAGTTCAGATCCGGCTGCTCCGGGGCGAACTGGTGAAAATAATACTGCTTTAATTCCGGCACCCACTCCCACGCAGGCCCGCCGAAAACTGCCTTCATCTCGTTGGGATATGTTCCTTCCTCTCCGTCACGCCACACATAGTAATCATGATAGGGATTGTCCTTCCCCTTCTTTGCCTCCTCGAACCACTGGTGTTCGTCGGACGTGTGGTTCAGCACCAGATCCATAATGATACGGATACCGCGTTTTCTTGCCTCAGTGATCAACTCATCCATGTCCGCCAGAGTGCCGAACATGGGATCGATATCCTGATAATCCGAGATGTCGTATCCATTGTCATTCTGAGGGGAGCGGTACATCGGCGAAATCCACACCGCGTCAATGCCAAGCTCCTCCAGATAATCGAGCCTGCCGATGATCCCCCTGATGTCTCCCACGCCGTCCCCGTCGGAATCCTGAAAGCTCTTGGGATATATCTGGTAGACGACCGCATTCTTCCACCATGATTTCTGCTGTTCTTTTGCTCTGTTCTCTGCCATTGCCTATACGATCCTCCTTATCAATGTTCCCTTGGGTAAAAGCATCCCGCCCTCGAACCTGCGTCCAAAAAGCACTTCACCTTTTATACCGGCCTGTATCGGCTCCTCCGAGCAGTTTATTAGAACCTCGGTCTTATTCTGCTCTTTGTCCAGCTTAATATATTGTACGCACCGCCTGTTGTCATACTCATTGGGGAAATGAAAATGCAGGCTTTTGAACGCTTCTTCCGTCTTCCGCAGACGGATCAATGCCTGCATCTGACTGATGCGTTCCTGATATTTCCCCGCCTCGATCTGCTCCCACGGCATACATCTGCGGCAGTCCGGGTCAAAGCCACCCTCCATGGCGATCTCCGTCCCGTAATAGATGCACGGACTTCCCGGAAGGGTGAAGAGCACTGCCAACTGCTGATAGAACATATCCAGATCATGAAAACGGTTCATCAGCCGCTCCGTGTCGTGGGAATCAAGAAGATTAAAAAGCACATTGTTGCACTGCTGCATGTACATCGTGTAACAGCGGTTTACCATGTACTCAAATTCGTCCCTGTCCATGGAGCCATCCAGAAAGTAATCATGGATACCGCTCATGAGGGGATAATTCATGACCGAATCATACTCATCCCCTGAAAGCCACTGGCTGGCGTCATGCCAGATCTCCCCGAGGAGATAGATGTCCGGCTTGATCTTTTTTAAATGGTGCCGCATCCGTTTCAGGAAATAGTGGGACACCTCGTTTCCCACGTCAAAACGGATGCCGTCAATATCGTATTTACGAACCCAGTCCTCACACACGCCGCAGAAATAACGGATCACTTCCTCATTGTTCGTGTTGAGCTTTGGCATCCAGTCCGCGAAAGCAAAGGAATAAAATCTTCCGTCTCTTGTGCTTTCATGCTTTCGTATGTCCGTCCAGTCATTGACCATGAACCAGTCCGCGTACTCTGAGCGCGGCCCTTTCTCCTGCACGTCCAGCCACGGCGCGAATCTGCGCCCGCAGTGGTTGAACACCGCGTCCACCATCACGCGGATCCCGTGCCCATGGGCCTCTGAGACGAGACGCCGCATCGTCTCATCATCCCCAAAAGACGGATCGATCTTCGTGTAATCCTTTGTGTCGTACTTGTGGTTCGTCTCCGCCTCCATGATGGGGTTCAGATAAATGCCCGTGATCCCCAGCTCTTCAAGATAGGGAAGCTTCTGCCGGATCCCCTGCAGGTCGCCGCCGTATTTCTCCGCGTTCGTCACAGGTCCGGTCTGCCACGGCAGTACGTCTCCCCCGTCATTTTCCGGGCACCCGTTGCAGAACCGGTCCGGGAATATCTGATACCACACCGTATCATTGACCCATTCCGGGGTGCGGTTCACATCCGCCGGGTTCATCCACGGCACGATAAAATACTGCAAAAGCCGGCCTTCCATATTGACTTGCTCCTCCGTAAGGAACCCGTCCTCAAAATAATACCACACTTCATCGTCCGTGTGCAGCTCAAAATAATATTTGCACCGCTTGTACGGCGGCACAAGGGTGGTCGTCCACCAGATCTGATGGGGGAGCCGCTTTTTGTAAACGATCTCCTCCCTCGTGCCGCTCCACTTTTCATTTCCGCCGAGAATCCCCGCGTCATACGGATCCCCATGGATGATAAACACCTGCTTTACATCGTACCCGGTCTTTAAGTTGACGACCAGTTCCTTGTCATTGAGAGCATAACTCATCTGCTCTGATGTCTTGTGATATACCCCTGTAAACTCCATGACTGCTCTCCTTTCTTACTGTGTCTGCCGTGGTTGCTCGCTCTGCGCCTGCCTGTTGCATCTTCCCTGTCTTCGGCTGACGGGCTTGCCTGTCCGCTCTGCCCTGCCCTTACAGTCTTCTCTCAAGCGCCTCGTACACTCTAAATATCTCGCCCACGCTCCACGCCTGCGCAAAACACCCTTTCGATGAGACGGGATTTTCCCCGTCATAGATTTCAGGGAGCTGGCCGATACAGCCTTCCCGCATGGCGCTTTCCATCACCTCAAGCTGCCGTTTCACACACTGCTTCGCCCCGCCGCTGTAAGCATTGACCTTCAGGTACGCCAGATAATACGCCCCCAGAGGAAACATCCAGACCGTGCCCTGATGATAGGCAAGGTCGCGCTCCATCACTTTCCCGCCGTAGAAGGGATGAAACTCTTCATCCTCCATGGAAAGTGTGCGCAGTCCGTACGGTGTGTACAGCTTTTCAAAAACCGTGTCCACCACCTGCCGTTCCTGCTCCTCATCCAGCATGGTAAAGGGCATGGATATGGCCCATATCTGATTGCATCGGATCTGGTTGTCGGCTTTCGTGCCGGAGAGGACATCCCTCAGGCAATGCGCCTCTTCCCGCCAGAACTTCGCTCTAAAAGATGCCCTCACCTTCTCCGCCAGACTGTCATACCCGTTCCCGGGCAGACGCAGAAGGCGCGTGAATTCTCCCATGATCTTAAGCGCGTTGTACCAGTACGCGTTGATCTCCACTGGTTTCCCGTGGCGGGGGGTGGGGAGAATCTCACCCACCCGCACATCCATCCACGTCACCTGATCAAGACCGCTGCCCGCAAAGATCAGTCCGTCGCCGTCCATGCCGATGGCATAGTCCGTACCTCCTTTATACGCTTGGATGATGCGCTCCATGACAGGGTACATCTCTTTCACAAATGCGGCGTCCCCCGCCGCCTTATAGTACAGCCACACGCAGTTAATGAACAAAAGCGCCGCGTCCACGGTGTTATACATGGGATCGTTCTTCCCCTCCGGGAACAGGTTCGGCATGAGTCCGTTTTTCTCATACTGCGCGAATGTGCGCAGTATGGACTTTGCGTCCCCGTATCTTCGCGCGGAGATACATACGCCCGGCAGGGCGATCATGGTATCCCTTCCCCAGTCCTCAAAAAAGGGATACCCTGCGAGGATGGTCATTCCCCCTGTGGATTCTCTAAGAGAGAGAAACTGATCCGCGCTTTTGGCGAGTGTCCGGGCATTCTCATCCTGAAATCCCGACAGGTGCTCCAACCCTTTCCGGTAATCCTTCTGTCCCTCTATAATCGTCTGGGCCATGCTCTGTATGTCTGCACCATTTCCATCTGTACCTTTCTCATCACCATCCGCATCCGCCTCGTTTCCCGGATGCAGGCCGTACTCATGTTCTTCCATGGTGTATATGACATTCAGCGCGCCCTCGCACCCGCTCTTTACACGAATCTCAATCCGGTGGCAGGCTTTCGCAAGACCAGTCTCTTTCCTGCCGTCGCAGGCGTCATAGGAATAGTAATACGTCTCAGACATTTCCGGTATTTCCTCAATCTGTCCGTCTGTGCTCAGGAAAAGAGAACGCCCGCTGCTCTCAATACGGCAGGACACACCGCCTTTTGTTCCGTTTTCGGCGATGTTCAGGGAAAATTTCTGTCCTTCCTCCGGTTCGCTCCCTTTGGGCGTGAACTGATAGAAGGGCGTCACAAGGAATCTTACGTCCTCCCGGGTGCGGTTGGCGATCCGGTAGCAGAGGGCGACCGTATTCTCCCCCTGCTTTAACGCCGCCTCCTTTCTGATCTCCACGCCGTTTACATGAAAGAGCCAGACCGGGGTATCCTCATAAGAGAACTCTGTCAGATAGCGGTATCCCTCTTCCCTGCTCCCGTCCGCAAACTCCTGTGAAGAGATCACATACTTTTTCCCCCTTAGTTCTACAGCCTCGGCAAGACGGTGCACCATGTTGTAACGGTTGTTGGGCGCTTTGACACACGCCATCAGAAAAGCGTGGTCATTTCGCGCCGCAGACCCGGTCATAGTCATGGAAGAAAACCCTCCCAGACCATTGGTCATCAGATAACAGTTCTCCTGCCCTCTTTCATATGTCTTCCAATCCTGTTTTCCGTAGACCCATCTTCTGCTCATACCGCCTGTTTCCTCCATACACTTTCTTCGTCACTCTGCCCCATATCTTCTTCCGTCCGCCCCATGACAAGGACGCTCTGGGGCGCGATGTACAGTTTTCCTCTGACCGGATGTTCCTTCTCCCACAGACGGCTGTCTGTGCCGTCGCATAAAATGCTCCAGCCGTCTCCCTCCAGATCAACCGTGCGGGGAGTCCTGCTGCTGTTGTACACCACTTTCAAGGTCTGCCAGCGTTCCCGGCCGTCCTTTGTGCGGTTATCTACAAGGAAGCTGACCGCGTTTTCCTCTTTCACTGCATCATGGATGCGCTCCGATGCTTTCGCGGACTTGTCGCACAGTCCCGGGAGCTGTCTGCGAAGAGCGATAAGACCCTTGTAATACTCTACAAGCTCACGGTTCTCCCACGCCTTTTCCCAGTCAAGACGGTTCAGGGCGATGGGGGCGTTAAAGGAGTCCTCCATCCCGTCCTTTGTCCTTGCGAACTCTTCCCCTGACAGGAAAAAGAGCGTCCCCTGACAAGTCATGTACAGCGCCGCCGCCATGCGGTTCAAGCGCATCCTCTCCTCCTCGTCCGCCTCAGGCAGCGTCTCTGTGAGTTTATCCCACAGCGTCTGGTTATCATGGGCGGATACATAGGTGATGATCTGGGAAGGAGCTTTTACCCCGGAGACCGTCCAAGCGCTCACCCCATTGATGATATCGTCCTCTTTATCCTCTGCGCCGTTGATAAATCCCGGTTTGTGTATCTTTAACGCCGAACCCTTCACCGCGTCTCTCGTGTCGTCGCAGAACATCCCGATATTCTCGTCCAGAAGTCCGATATTCGCCTTCAGCGCCGGGACCGCGTCTCCTTCCATGGCAGTCGCATCCGCGGCCCACGGCTCCCCGAACATCAGCTTCTCTCCTTTTCCGTAACGCTCATCCAGCGCCCTGCGTATCCGGTTCATCAGTTCCACGTCAAGAAGTCCCATCAGGTCGAAACGGAAGCCGTCCACATGATATTCCTCCGTCCAGTAAAGGACAGATTCCAGAATGTATTTCGCGCACATCTCCCGCTCGCTCGCCACGTCGTTTCCGCAGGCGGAGCCGTTGGATATCCTGCCGTTGTCAAACACCCTGTAGAAATACCACGGAGCCGTGCGCTGGAACCATGAGTCCAGTACATAGGTATGATTGTACACTACATCCATGATCACACGGAAACCCTGTTCGTGAAGAGAATGTATCATCTCCTTCATCTCCCGGATGCGCACTTCCCCGTGCTCCGGGTCCGTGGAATAAGATCCTTCGGGAACGTTGTAGTTCACCGGGTCATATCCCCAGTTGAACTCCGTGTCCTTTCCCGCCTCATCCACTGATCCGTAGTCATATGCAGGCATGATCTGCACATGCGTTACCCCGAGATCCCTGAGATAAGAAAGACCTGTCGCATGGATACCATCATTATAAAGGGTTGTGTCCCTGCATGTAAACGCCTTATATTTCCCCCTGTATTCTTCCGGGAAACCGCCTGAGGCGTCCCACGAAAATTCTTTGACATGGAGTTCATAGATGAACTGCTCCGTCCCCTTCTCAGGCGCACGGTCATTTTCCCATCCTTCCGGGTCCGTCCGCCTTAAGTCCACTGCCATGCTGCGTCTGCCGTTGACGCCGCAGGCTTTGGCATAAGGATCAGCGGAGCAAACCTTCTCTCCTTCCGTCTCCACCGTAAAATCATAGTAGACGCCGTGCATATTTTCCTCTGCCCGCCAGCTCCACACACCCTTTTCTTCTTTCCTCATGGGGATACTTTTATAAAGATTCTGTCCGCTTCCCCCATGATACAGATTCAGGGTGACACTGTCGGCCGAAGGACTCCACAGCTTAAAAGAAGTCCCGCTGTCCGAACAGCTCACCCCTAGATCATTCCCATTATATAAATATCTGTCCTTAAACTCAGGACTTGAATAATACCTTTTCCACTCTAATGCCGTCTTCATAAAATCTGCCTCTCTCAAATGTATTATTGTCAGGTTCAAATATTCTGTTTTATTTTACCAAAAACTATCTCCCACCCCATATCCGCTCCGCCCCCCGCGTCAAGCTTTCCTCCCGACAGGATAAATACGAGGACAGGAACGTTCATGCTGTGAGCGGAAGTTAAGCGGAAGCGGCGCAGAATCCGTCCCGGAGATGTTAGCCTGTGAGATGTTTACTGCTATCGGTGAATATCTCACAGGCTTACAGATCCGTGGACTAGTCGCAGCCGCGTAAGCGTTGGAGCGAACAGTATGTACGCTTTCTGTCCGTCGGTTTATCTGTCCGCTCGTTTATCCTTTGACCGCTCCGGATAATCCGTCTACATAGTATCTCTGCATATACAGGAAGAGCGCCGCGATGGGGATCGAGATGAGCACCGCGCCTGCGGCAAAGCTTGTATACCAGTTGTCAATGTACTCTTTTTCCAGCATCCTCCACAGTCCGATGGCAATCGTGTACTGGTCGGAGTTCGCACGGCAGATTACCTTCGCGAAGATGAAGTCCAGCCACGGGGACATGAACGCTGTCAGCACTGTGTAGATGACGATCGGTTTACTTAAGGGAAGCGTGATCTTTGTAAAGATCTGCCATCTTGTACATCCGTCAAGAAGAGCCGCCTCGTCTACCGCGAAGGGCACTGTGTCAAAGAATCCCTTGGCGATCTGGAATCCCAGCGCCGCGCCTCCCGAATATACAAGGATAAGCGCCAGCTTGATCAGGTTGCCTTCCGTCAGTCCAATCGCCTTTAAGATAAAGTACACCGCGATCATGGACATGAATCCCGGAAACAGGCCGAGGATCATGGCCATGTTCATGTACGGCTTTCTCATTTTAAAGCGGAGCCTTGACAGGCAGTAGGACACTGCCAGCACATAGAAGGTCGCCAGTATACAGGAGCAGATGGCGATGAACAACGTGTTTCCAAACATCTGCGGAAAGTTCAGGATCGTCGTGTCATTGAACAGCTTCGCGTAGTTGTCTAGCGTAAAGGACTGCGGGAAGAAGGTGGACACATAGGAACCCTTCTCGCCGCGGAAGCTGGTGAGGACCACCCAAACGATGGGGAATACCCATATCACCGCAAGGACCGCAAGGATCACATGGACGATCGTATTGTTTATGAACCGTTTTGTTTTTGCAGAATGTATTTTCTTTCCAGCCATGTTTAGAATCCTCCCTCTTCTTTATAAGATTTACTGCGGCGGTATGTAATCAATGCTCCGATCGCGAGGATCACGAATGTCAGGATACCGATGACAGCTCCGATATTGTAATATTGTTTATCAATGGTCAGCTTGTAAAGCCATGTGACCAGAAGATCCGTCTTGCCCGCCGTGGACGACAGATCCGTGACAGGATCTCCGCCCGACAGCAGATAGATGACATTGAAGTTGTTGACATTTCCCGTAAATGTTGTGATCAGGTACGGTGTAGTCACATACAGCATGTACGGCAGCGTAATCTTTGTAAAGCTCTGGAACGCGTTCGCGCCGTCCACCTGAGCCGCCTCGTAAAGCTCCGCCGGGATGTTCTGCAGCACTCCGGTAAGCTGGAGCAGCGTGTACGGAACACCGACCCATACGTTGATGATGATAACCGTCACTCTCGCCCATGTGGGGTCCGTGAAGAACGGAAGGCTCGCGTCCGAGGCGATGAAGCCGAGGTTGCGAAGGAGCACGTTCACCGCGCCCTCCGGCTGGAGCATGGTTCTCATGATCAGCAGGGATACGAACATCGGCACCGCGCAGGAGAGGACAAAACAGAATCTCCAGAAGCCTTTGGCTCTTGTTCCTTTGCGGTTGATCATCAGGGAGATGATCATACCGAAGATATAGTTGCTGAAGGTCGCGAAGAACGCCCACACAAGCGTCCATCCAAGGACAGACCAGAAGGTGCTTCCCAAGATACTCGTGGAATCAAACAGCGCTTTAAAGTTGTCCAGTCCGACCCAGTCAAACAGCATCAGATGGTTGTCAATCTTGCTGTAATTGGTAAATGCCATACAGATCATGAAGATCAGAGGCAGGATTGTAAACGCTCCGATGAAGAACATGGGCGGGGTCATAAGAAGCCTGTGCAGGTTCTCATGAAGAAGGGACTTTAAATCCTCTGCAAAGTTATTTACATGTCTTCCCTCTTTCGACAGGCACTCCGCCTTGTACGCGCTCCTAAGAGCCCCGCGCCATGCACAGATCATCAGGAATGTCACCAACAGGGTCGCCACGCCGTAGAGGAGGATCAAAATCGACTGGTCGCCCTTGGTATAAATATACACCTGATTCGCCTCATCCCATATTTCTTCCTGAGCCACTGTCCCAAGCGAGGGCAGCATCCCGACAAAACCGGCTCCGTTCACAATCATAAATACAATATACGCCGCTTCGACCGCCAGATAGAGCAGTCCTTTTATCTTCTGTCCGTGTACGATATTCCCAAAGCCCATCAGCACCATGGAGAGCTTTGTCTCCATACCGCCCTCTTTGATTGCCTTTGTGCATGTATAAGGCGTCGGAAAATCGTTGACTCTTTTCTTAATAATTCCCATCCTCATCACCTCATTTTAGATTCCATCACTGTTCATCGCATCGTTCATCTGCTCGGTCTGGTCTTTGGAGTTGTCATGGGTAATATTGTCATTTCGGATACCCTTGCCCATGTTCTCCACCGGAGTCCAGCAGTTGTTCATCTTAGATACGAACGGCTGAAGGATGGATGTATTGTTAAACGTATCATTCTGTGCGATAACCACTTCATCGGAACTGATCGCCGGATCCTCCAGAAGCTCCGTGCTGCAGGGGATCGTTCCGCACATCTCATAGTGTGCTTTCTGTGCCTCAGAGGAACCGAGGTAAACGGCCAGCGCGACAGCCTGCACCGGGTAATCTGTATTGGAGTTGACTCCGAAGGCTTTTGATCCGGCATATGCCAGCATCTGCTTCTCCTCACCGTCCAGCGTATAGGAAGGAAGCGACGCCACACCCATATTATCGCCTAAGATCTCTTTGATGGAGTTCGCGTCCCATGACCCTGTGAACATGGCGTTGATGCTTCCGTCACGCAGACCCGCGATACCGGAACCAAGGTCATCGATCTTGAAGTTCGGGTTCTGCTCCAGATCAATCAGGTAATCCGTCACCGCGACCGCATTCTCTCCGCCAAAGTCCACGCCCGCTGATTCATCCGTTCCGTCTCCGAACAGGGTACATCCGTTGCCGAGATAGAAGGACGGCAGGTACCATGAGTTCACGAAGGGGAAGGAGACCACACCTTTCTCCAGCATGGTGTCAAGGTTTTTGACATCCTCCTCGCTGAACACGCTTTTGTCATAGTACATATACCATGTGTTTGTCGTAAATGGCACACCGTAAAGGTCATCATCCATGACCAGCGAATCCATCAGCTCCTCTGAATTGATCGACTCAACCGTCTCGCGGTATGTGCCGCCGATCTTTGCCAGCGCGTTGGCGTCTGTCATGGTCGTCAGCGTATCGTTTGCGTACATGAATACGTCCGCGCTGGCATCCGGGTCCTGCGCCACCTGTCCGGCGGCAGTCGCCTCATCCGCCACGCCATAGACAAATGTGATATCCCACTCAGGATGCTCCGCCGCAAACTGCTCACACATCGTCTGAAGCCATTCTCCATTGTCTTTGGACTGGTCGTTCTGCGGGGACCACACCATCAGACGAACCTTTTCAGACCCCGCCTCTGCGCTGTCACCGCATCCGGTCAGCCCTGCCGCCGCAAGAGTGAAGGTCATCACTCCGGCAAGCAGCGCAGACACTGCTCTTCTTCTCATTCTTTCCATCCTCCGTTCTTATTTGTTTCGAATTGTTTCGTTACCGTTATGATAGCTCCGTAAGCCATTATCGTCAATTATTTTTATTCAACCATCTTAATTTTATCTGTTTTGCATAAATTTTATCTTTATTTTTTGTGTATTTTTATTTTTATATTTGTTTCCAAAACTTTCCTAAACACAAAATTCCTTTCCGTTGATTTCTCTCTCTATTTTTTATATAATACTTTCAGGGAAAACTTTACGAAGTCAGGTGGGAAAAGCTATGACGACAATTCAGGATATCGCTGATAAACTGGGAATTTCTAAAGGAACTGTATCGAAAGCGTTAAACGGAGCTTCCGACATCAGCGAAACATTACAAAAACAAATACTCGAGACGGCGGTAGAAATGGGATACACAAAGCTCAGACGTTACAAGAAGCCTTCTATACGCCTTTGTGTCCTCATTCAGAAAGATAATATCGAATATCAGGAGCCGCATCATTTCGCCTATGATATTGTGATGGGTTTTCGGCAGATGGCGGAACCTGCGGGATGTGAAGTGGATATCGTGCCTGTTGATGTGAATATACAGAGGGACGTCTCCTACGATGTCTTTATGCTCCAGAATGATTACAGCGGAGCCTTTGCGCTCGGATTTTCCTTAAACGAACCGTGGATGCGGGATTTCCAGACATGCCGCACACCTGTCGTTCTCTACGATAACCACATCATCGGAGATCCGTACACCGCGTATGTGGGCATCGACAACGATGAGGGAATGTACCTCGCGGTTGAACATTTAAAGAAGCTGGGGCACCGCAAAATCGGCTATCTGAGCAGCGCCCTCGGCTCCCATATCATGCAGGTGCGCCACAGGGCGTTTTTTCAGGCGATGCACCGCCACGGACTGAAAACAGACTCTTCCTATTCGGGATGCTCCTACTATCTGTCAGAATGTATGGAAAAGCATCTGCCCCGTTTTCTTGACATGGGCATGACCGCTGTGATCTGCTGTCAGGACACCTTCGCCAGCGCAGCGATCACACAGTGCCAGCAGTTAGGATATCAGGTGCCGCGCGATATCAGCATCATCGGATTTGACGATATCCCCATCTGCCCTTATACCTCTCCCCCGCTCACTACTGTGCGTCAGGACCGCATTGAGCTGGGAAAGAGCGGTTACTACGCGCTGAACAGCCTGATGAACGGAGTCTCCATCGGCACGGTTCTTCTCCATGCAGAACTCGTCGTAAGAGAATCCACGAAAAGTCTCTTATGAGACTCACCGCGCGAATACATTTGACATATTACTCAGTATCGGAACAATTCCAGCGCCACCCACATCTCATTAAAGAGGAGAAATCTTCCGAGGAACATGACCGTAATGACCAGCGCGGGATTCGTTTTGATTCTTCCCGCAGCTTTTGCAGCCTCCGGGAGAAAGGAAGCGACTATCCCATATATCGCGTACCCTATGAGCGCTCCGGCTGTATTTAAGACCAGATCGTCCACATCTGTGCTTCTGTTGTTCAGAAGCTGGCTCAGCTCGATCAGAAGGGAAAACATAAACCCGCCTGCAAGCACATTCCTGAACTTTTCCATATTCTTCCACAGAAACGGCGCCAGTACGCCGAACGGCAGGAAGAGCACCACATTGAGCGCATACCCCGTCACATCGATCCCTCTGGAGAACGGGATCAGGTTTAATTCCTGCGTACTAAGATCCACTCCCCCGTATCTGAGCGGTTCCCATAGTGTCCCTGCCCCTGTGTAATGGAATACCCCTGTCACATAGACCATAAAAACGAAGAAATATACCCACGCTGCCCTTACCCGGACGCGCTCTCTACCTCCCCGGGCCTGCTTCTCAACGCCTGCATGTCTCATCCTTTTCTTGCCTAAGAGTCTTATCGTCAATAAAAAGATCAAAAAGGGAACTGCCGAACAAATAAATTCAAACGCGATCATCGGCAGTTCATATTGTATCAATCCCAACATATTTCTGTCCTCTCTTTCCATGTATCTTTTTGATGTCATCACAGATACAAAATACAAGAACAGATTAATCATAAGTTTTTAATATGCGGGATAAAATTTCTTAAACTTTTTTTAGTTTTCTCCGGCATGAGCGCCTTTCACATACGCCACAAGTCTCTTTTCCAGTTCTTCCATCGTCTCCCGCGTCCGGGGATCCGAATAGGATATCCTGTGGATGAGGCGGCTCACATAATCCTTCTCCGCCACGATGTCCAGACTTTCGCGGAAGTTCAGGTCGTAGAAGTAAGCAAGATAAGACACCCAGTAATCCATGGGCGTCTCCCTGTCCGCAGACAGGATGCTTTTCTCCGAGAGCGCGTCCTCGCGGACTTTTGGAGAAATGACAGACGCTCCTGTCTCCTCCGCCGTGGCATCCATGAACGTCTCAAAATCATCCACCAGTTTTACCCTGCAGTTATCCAGCTTGTCCGCGTCGCGGATGATCTTCGCGTGCAAAAGCGCCCGTTCATCTTCGATCCCCTCAAGCAAGAAATCACTGTGCTTTGCGATGGCAGCGCGGATGATCTCATCACATGTATCCTCTTTTAGAAACTGCCTTATCATATGCGGCGGGCACCCCTGTGCCTGCCCGAAAAGCATCTCCACACCATAGGACGCGTGATCCATCGTATCCGGCATAAAGCTGTCAAACTGCCGTACCTGCTCAAAACGTCCGATGTCGTGGAGCAGGGCAATAATCCTTGCAAGCTCCGTATCCTCCTCTGGCAACCCCATTCTTCGCGCGATCTCAGCGCTCTGCGCCACTACTCCGTATGTATGCACGATCTTTAATCTTACCTTATCATTTTCCCTGTCGTAACCGTCCAGATATCTCTCAAATACCTCTTTCGCAAAATGGTAATCCATCGGTCTGTCCTCCCGTCTCAAATATTCTTCCTACAGTTTACTACATAAGTCCGGGAAAATAAATCCAATCCTGTGATCATTCAGCCATTTAATTCAGCGCCATTTCTTTATAAAAATGTCCGGAAGCGGAGAAGATTTTGAAATACGGTCAGCGGCGGGGAGGCGCGTTTCTGTTCCTGACCGGAATCCGGGAGCGGACTAAAGGGCTGCGGGGCTGTTTAAGAGCGAAGCGGCACAATGGGGAACTCATTTCATTCAGACAACCCCATTGTGCCGCTTAACAACATCCCCTTATCCCTAAGCCGCTCCAACTGATTCCTCTAAGTCACAGAAGCTGCGCCTTCCCGCCGCTGACCACTTCTTCAAATTCATCGACCGCTTCCTGCGTATCGCAAATCAAAAATGCCCCGAATCAAATGGGCACAAGCACAGACGGCACGGCTTTAAGGCTTAAGCTCTTGGAAATACAGCGCTTATTTGCCCGCCATCTTCCGCCGCGCCCGTGTTGCTTTCCAGATGTTTATTTACTAACTTCCGTCTTAAGTATCCGAGAAAACAGGCCCTATTTCGAGATACTTTCGGAGATGAGGACGATGCCGGGCGGGTGACTGCGAAAGGGATTAATAAAACTTAAGGTTCTGGATTCGTCCATTAGGACTTCCGGTGGAATTGTCTGAGGCGAAGCCGAGTTA
>DWYT01000034.1 GCA_019118545.1 Candidatus Mediterraneibacter merdavium
TCGGACCGTATCTTCTGGAAAATGTAACACAGAACCGTCTTCTGGAAATAGCTGAGGTCTTTAATCTCCCCGCTGAGAAGATGAGGGAACTGGAAAAATTTTACCGTATTCTCCGCACATTTCCGGATGACAGCTATATCCTTACCATGCTCAATACTTTCTGTTCTGTCATCTGGGACGGCATAGACAATTTCACGCTTGAGGACTGCCGCAACTTTATCTCATTCTATGCGGAGCCGCTTGCAGAGAGACCTGATTATAAGGAATCCGAAGACGCATCCGTTATAATGAAAACAATGGAGAAACGTTACCAGTTTGAGTCAGAGCTTATGCAGGCCGTCAGGCTGGGACAGCTCCACAAGGCGGAAATGCTGATTTCCAGACAGCCTGTAGGAATCTTTATGGAGCGCCGCGTATCCAATCCTGTCAGAAACCGTAAGAACTATCTCATCATCCTGAACACGATCCTTAGAAAAGCCGCAGAATACGGAAACGTTCACCCTCTGCATATTGACAGCATTTCCTCCCGTTTCGCTCTGCGGATTGAACAAATCATCTCAGAAAAGGAGGCCGATGCGTTGCCGCATGAGATGGTAAGAAAGTACTGTCTTCTCGTAAAGAACCATTCCCTGCAGGGTTACTCTACTATAGTAAAAGAAGTATTGACAAGGATAGACTCTGACCTGACCGCAGATCTGGGACTCAAGACACAGGCGGAACTGCTGAACGTAAACCCTAACTATCTGTCTACTTTGTTTAAGAAGGAAACCGGAAGCACACTGACGGAATATGTGAACAGAAAACGGATCGAAAAGGCTTTGTTTCTGCTTAACTCCACGGATCTGCAGATATCCTCTGTCGCCCAGTTCTGCGGTATCCCTGACGCCAACTATTTTACAAAACTGTTTAAAAAACAGATAGGCATTACTCCCAAGGAATACAGGGATCTTATCGTATGATGCTCCTGTGTGTTTCGTATTGTTGTGAAAATTGTACGATTAACCCCTATAATACTACTCATTCATTTTTAACGGCTGTGGTATAGTTTGGATAGTTGAGTGTATCTCTTACCAATGAGCGCAGTCGATCAGATTCATTATTTAGGAGGTTGCATTATGCGACAAGTGATTAACTTAAACGAAAACTGGAAATTCATCAAAGAGAATGCCGGACTTCCCGCAGCGCTGCCCGAAGACTGGCAGACCGTTAATCTCCCGCACACGTGGAACGCTGTAGACGGCCACGACGGAAACGGCAGCTACTATCGGGGGACATGCTGGTATGCAAAGACTTTCGACGCCCCGGCACAGCCGCTTGAAGGCGGGCGTATTTACATAGACATTCCCGCAGCGGGACAGCAGGCGACTGTCTATGTCAACGGGCAGAAAGTCGTTTATCACGAGGGCGGATATTCCACTTTCCGCGCGGATATTACAGACGTATGCACGGAGAAAAACAATCTTCTCGCCATCGAGTGCAGCAATGAGTACAAGGACAGCGTATACCCGCAGTCCGCTGACTTTACATTCTACGGCGGACTCTACCGCGGCGTAAATCTTATCAGCGTGGCAAAGGCTCACTTTGATCTGGACTACTACGGTGGGCCGGGCGTCATGGTAACGCCGAAACCCTGTGACGGGGGTGCAACTTTTGAGATAGAGTCCTTCGTCGTGGACGCAGATGAGAATTTCACTGTCCTTTATCAGATCACGGACCGCGACGGCAAAGAAGCCGCATATGGCTGCCGCCCCGCAGATCAGACAAAGATCACCCTCTTTGTGCCGGACGCTGCGAACTGGAGCGTGGACGATCCTTACCTGTACACAGTGACCGCCCTGCTGCAGAGACGAAATGAGACATACGACGAAGTCATTGTGAAAGCAGGCGTACGTTCCTTCTCCTGTGACCCGGACAAGGGATTTATCTTAAATGATGTAGAGACTCCGCTTCGCGGCGTGAGCCGTCATCAGGATCAGCTTTATAAAGGAAATGCGCTGACCCGGGAGGATCATTACAAAGACGCCGCCATCATCAAGGAGCTGGGAGCAAACACCATCCGCCTAGCTCATTACCAGCACTCGCAGGATTTCTATGACGCCTGCGATGAGCTTGGATTCGTTGTGTGGGCCGAAATCCCGTTTATCAGCGTATTCAACAAAGATCCTGAAGCTCATGAGAACTGCATCAGCCAGTTAAAAGAACTTATCATCCAGAACTACAACCACCCGAGCATCTGCTTCTGGGGAATTTCCAATGAGATCCTCATCGGCGGTATCTCCGACAAGCTGGTTGAAAACCACAGAGAGCTCAACGCCCTCGCTAAGGAACTTGACCCCACCCGTCTGACGACCATTGCCCATGTGTCCATGACGCCTGTGGAGAGTCCTCTACACCACATTACGGACATCATCAGCTACAACCACTATTTCGGATGGTACGGACAGAAGATGGAAGATAACGGCCCGTGGCTGGATATGTTCCACGAGAAGCACCCTGATCTGTGCCTCGGACTTTCCGAGTATGGCTGCGAGGGAATCATCACATACCACAGCAAGGATCCGATGTGCAAAGATTACACCGAAGAATATCAGGCGCTGTATCACGAGCATCTGGCGAAGGTTCTCAACGATCGTCCGTACCTGTGGTCAAGCCATGTCTGGAATATGTTTGATTTCGGCTGTGCTGCCCGCGACGAGGGCGGCGTTGCAGGGCGCAACAACAAGGGACTTGTCACTATGGACAGAAAGACCCGCAAGGACAGCTTCTACATCTACAAAGCATACTGGAACAAAGAACCCATGGTTCACATCTGCAGCAAACGCTACGCACAGCGCGAGGACGAGACGATTCAGGTAAAAGTTTACTCCAACCAGTCCTCCGTCGCACTTTGTGTCAATGGAGACCATGTCGGAGAACAGGCTCCTGTGGATCACATCTGTACTTTTAGCGTTACATTGAAAGAGGGAATGAACATCGTCGTGGCAAAGGCGGGCGATGTGACGGACAGCGCTTCTTTTGAAAAGGTTGACAAGGAACCTGAAATCTACACGCTGCCTGAGTTCGGAGAGCGCATGGAGGGCGTGGCAAACTGGTTCACACTTTCCGGCGACCTCGATCTGGAGGCTCCCATGGAGTTCCCTGAGGGCAAGTACAATATCCGCTACAAAATGGAAGAGCTTGCCGCATGCCCCGAGGCGTTTGACATTGTATCCGAGGCAGTCTATCTTGCCACAAACTTTAAGATCACTCCCGGCGTAGGTATGTGGGATATGATGAAGGCCATGAGTCCGGAGGCTATGACAGCCATGGCGGGCAGTACCCTTCCAAAAGGATTCATAGAAAGCCTGAACGCAAAACTGATAAAAATTGACGTTCAGAAATAAGGACTTTATTAACAAAGAGAGTACGCAAACTTTATGCGTACTCTTTTTTGCTTGAAAACATTTTTATATATATTGTAATATAAATCCATCTTTTATTACTGTATAATGTATGTAAAAATATTTTGACACAGGTATTTTGCATATTCAAAACATTTTTGATAGACAACAACCTCTGCAAATGAGATAGTGACTGCGAAAGGACGGATGTTATGGAAATAGGTGTGAAATTAAAAGAAGCGAGATTACGGGCAGGATTAACACAGGAAAATGTTGCCGAGGAAATTCAGGTTACACGTCAGACAATATCAAATTGGGAAACTGAAAAATCCTTTCCCGACATAGTCAGTGTTATTAAGCTGAGCAACTTATATAACATCAGCCTTGACAAACTTTTGAAAGGAGATGAGAAAATGATAGAGCATTTGGAAAAGAGTACAAATATCGTGAAAAGTAATCAAAAACTTATTATTGCTATTATTATAAACGTGATGATGCTTATATTATTTATGTTGTTTAATGGACTGATAATAAGAAATCAATATTTGATTATGACAAGTTCTTCCCTTGGTATCATCGGTACTTCATACTTATTCTATCAGATAATCAAAAAAATTTAGGAGGTAATCAAAATGTTGGTGATGGCAGTTGTTTTGGCTTTTATGATCTTACTAGGCGCATTTACTTTAATGTATCAGATTTATAAAATGGTGGTTCTTGACGCGGAGAGCAGGGGACTGAAGCACCCGAAATTCTGGGGAATATTTTCACTCGGCGGTAATAATGGCAGCGGCGGACTTCTTTTATATCTGCTTGGCCGGAAGAGATTTCCTTCCAGCATGACAGATGCCACAAAAAAAGTATTTGAGTCCCGGAAAAAGAAAGCTGGTTTGTCTTTGTGCTTTATTGCCGTAGGTGCAATCGGCTCAATTTTCATTATATTATTTGGAAATCTTTAGCCAGATAAAAAGATAAGCGCTTGAATAAGCGGTATTCCCGGTTTCAGCACCGGAAATGCCGCTTATTCTTCCATATCCTCTCCAAGACAGAACACCCGATAAAACATTTCTAACGACTCAAACAGTTCCCTCTTCGTCTGCTGCAGTTCCTTGATCTTCAATACACTTCCGATCTCGTCGAAGGTGAAGTCGTTCTCCTCATGATCGACCTGCAGCTCCAGATTCCCGTCCTCATCAAACACAACCATCAGTACACCGCCCACATCCTCCGTGTACAGTACACACATAATCTGCAACTCCTGACGGATGCTTTCCGGAAGGGTTTCAAACTCAGGGTTTATATAAAATTTCTGCTCATATGCGCTGGCAGCGCACAGTACGGTTCTTTCATCCATGATACTCCTCCTTTCTGCTTGCAGTCCCATGTAGGCATGGTCTGCCTGCGCGGACATTGCATGGCTGTTTTTTCTCAGCTCAGCACGCGCCATTCGTAAAAACGCACCTTCGTGCTTACTGCGGCTTTCGCCGCTCTTTTACTCATGTGCTGGCGCTCTCCTCATACATTTGTCCGCTTGCAGTCCCATGCAAGCATGGCCTGCCTGCGCGGACATATGTATGGCTGCTTTTTTCACAGCTCAGCACGCGCCATTCGTAAAAACGCACCTTCGTGCTTACTGCGGCTTTCGCCGCTCTTTTACTCATGTGCTGGCGCTCTCCTCATACATATGTCCGCTTGCAGTCCCATGCAAGCATGGTCTGCCTGCGCGGACATATGTATGGCTGAGCTGTTGTTATACATATCCGTACACGCCTCTTACGGAGACTTCTCCTGCGTAGATTTCTTCCTCTGTGCCATCCTCTCTGCGGATGATAAGCTCTCCGGTGGGCGTGATGCCGAGCGCGTGTGCCCGGTATTGTTCTTTCTCGCCTAATATCACCACATCGCGGTCTTTGTTGACGAGCATTTTACTGTATGTATCCATCAATCCTGACAAATCCTGTGTACGCATAAAGATCTCATAGTCCGTTTCCAGCCGCTCCATAATTGCGGCGATAATCGGCTCTCTTTTCACCTTATGTCCATATTCAATGCACAGAGATGTGGCTGTCTCTTTGATCTCCTCAGGGAAAACTATTATGTTTACATTAATTCCCACGCCTATTGTCACATAGTCGATCTTACCGTTCTGTACGCTCATCTCTGTAAGGATGCCCACCAGCTTTTTTCCGTTGATAATAATGTCGTTGGGCCATTTAATCTGCACCTGCGGACTGGCGGCATCTTCTTCATTGCTTTCAGCGCCGCAGGCATGTGCGCCTTCCGGCCTTTTGAACTGACCATCCGACTGCACAAGCGCCTCCGCCACAGCGCATGCTGTCACAAGCGTAAGCATGGGCGCTTTATCCGGCTCTATATCCGGCCGGAGCAGGATGGACATATAGATGCTGCACCCTGCCGGGGACTCCCACGAACGCCCCCGTCTGCCGCGCCCTGCGGTCTGCCGGTCTGCCACAGCCAGCGTCCCATGCAAGGCTCCCTCTCTGCCAAGCTCCTTAATACGAAGATTGGTAGAATCCGTCTCCTCATAGCAGATAAGATTTCTCCCGGCCCATTTTGTGTGGAGGAGAGCAGTCACATCTTCCTCTCTAATGCTGTCCTCATAGATCTCACAGCCGTCCATGCCCGGGGCGCCATTCTCTCTCATGTCGCCTTTCATCTTGTCTCTTCCAGTGTCGCCGCCATGACCGCCTTAATGGTGTGCATCCTGTTCTCAGCCTCGTCAAATACTTTGGACTGTTCTGACTCAAACACTTCATCCGTCACTTCCATGTCTTCGATGCCGAACCGCTCTCCCATCTCTTTTCCGATTTTTGTCTTAAGATCGTGGAATGCCGGAAGACAGTGCAGGAAGATTGCATCTTTCCCTGCATTTTTCATCACATCTTTAGTCACTTTATAAGGAGTAAGTTCACGAATTCGTTTCTCCCACACATCATCCGGCTCACCCATGGATACCCATACATCTGTGTAAATGATATCCGCATTTTTCGTTCCTGCTTTCACATCAGAGGTGAGCGTGACCGTCGCGCCAGATTCCTCCGCATAGCCGCGGCACTCTTCTACCAGCTCTTCATTCGGGAAATACTCCTCTGTTGTGCATGCCACAAAGTGAAGTCCCAGCTTCGCACATACGATCATCAGAGAATTTCCCATGTTGTAGCGGGCGTCTCCCATGTAGACCAGCTTCAATCCTTTCAGTTTCCCGAAATGCTCACGGATGGTCAGCATATCCGCCAGCATCTGTGTCGGATGATACTCGTTTGTCAGACCGTTCCACACCGGAACTCCCGCGTTCTCCGCCAGTTCCTCGACGATCTCCTGACCGAACCCCCGGTACTCGATCCCGTCATACATGCGTCCCAGCACTCTCGCTGTATCCTCAATGCTCTCCTTCTTTCCCATCTGAGATCCTGTGGGGCCGAGATAGGTTGTTCCCATTCCCATGTCATGTGCAGCCACCTCGAATGCACAGCGTGTACGTGTGCTGTCTTTCTCAAAGAGCAGCGCCACATTTTTCCCCCGCCAGTGATCCACCTGCTCGCCTTTTTTCTTCTTCTCTTTCAGGTCAGCGGCAAGATCCAGAAGATAAGTAATCTCCTCCGGAGTAAAATCTTTTAGTGTCAGGAAGTTACGTCCTTTTAAATTCATTTTTCTATCCCTCTCTGTCTTAATAAATATATTCATGAAACCCGGCAGATCGATTCTCCCTGCAAGCCGTTCATATCGCTCACAGACAAGCTCTCTCAGTTCATCTACTGTATAAATACTGTATTTGGGAATTCTGACAAACTTTGCACACGCCTCCAGCATCGCCATATACAGTTCCTTATCTGTGTATCCCGGCAGGAGCTTAAGGATCAATATAAGCTCCGCGCGCTCTACATCTGTAAGCTCTCTCATCCTGCGCCCGTACCAGTCGTCAAAATGCTCCTGATCAATATAATAAATAATTCCCTCCAGACCATAGAGCATCCGTTTCGCGTCATAGTAGCCGATCTTCATATTCTGGCGGCTTCTCCCGCTGTCAAACTCCAGTATACTCCCCAGCTTCACCCGGGGGCCGATCAGGTAGTGTTCCCCGTCCTCGGGAAATTTCACCCTTGGCTCCCTTCCCGGCCCGTAGATGCGGATCTCGATGATGTCTGTATACCCGCGGTTCACAAGCGCTTTTAACGGCACATTGTCTATGATGCCTCCGTCGATATAGCGCTTCCCGTCCTCCATCTTCTCATTCTTGAATCCGACGAGGTAGGAGCTTGCCAGCAGAAATTCTTCTAATCTGCCCTCAGGAATATCCGAGATGCTAAGGTCCAGCTCCTTTCTGTCTGTCACGGAAAATGTTTTGATACAAAATTCCTTCCCCGATGAGCGCACCTTCTCCTCATCCACTGTCTCGTGGATAAGCTTGCGAAGAGGCGCAATATCCACGCCGCCCTCCGTAAGCAGACGGAGCGCCTCGGATATAATACTGCCCAGCGTCTGTTCCCCCTGAAAGAGCTTCTCCATCCATGTGTCGTCGATATCCATCACACGGGAGAACGCAATCTCGCTCCAGACCTTTTCCGCCTTCTCCACATCATCCATACAGATAAGCGCGCCGTTGAGCGCTCCCACAGAAGTCCCGGCAACGGCATTCACACGCACCCCGGCTTCTTTAAGCGCTTTCCACGCCCCGATCTGGTAGGCTCCTCTGGCCCCTCCCCCGTCCAAGACAAGTCCGTATTCTTTTGTCAGATCCAGCAACAGTCTCATATAATCACCTGATTCATATAATCTCTGACTCTTGAAAATCTATTTCTCGGGAATCTGCCCGGCACACAGTTTCGTATACTGCGAAACCACCGCGCAGATTTCTCCGCGCGGCAGTCTAGTCTTTACATCGTCGCTTTGTAGTAATTGATCAGGCACCCGTCTAGGATGATCTGTCTCTCAGCGTCTGTCAGGTCGCCTAGCCTTAGGCTGATTTCCTTTAATCCGTCTCCCACTACATACGCCTTCACTGTATCTGCTTTTTCCTCTACAGCCTTTCTCACATCCGGCACGAAGATATAGTCTCCGTTCGCAAACGGAAGAGCCTCATGATCCGCGTCTGTAAGGAACGGGAGCATACCCCAGTTGATGAGATTGGAGCGGTAGCGCTTTGTCGCGTACTCGATGGCGATGTTCGCCCAGCCACCCAATACTTTCTGGCAGGACGCCGCCTGCTCGCGGGCGGAACCGTCTCCCGGCTTCACGGCAAAGATGGTGCTTCCCACGCCGATATTTCCTTTTCCTACATCCGGATATGTCTTCTGGATCGTATCCATCACCGGACGAAGTTCCTCTAAAGCATCAAGAGGACATGTGCCCGACTCGATGGCTTTCTGTGCCTTCTGTACTTCTTTTGCGCGCCCTACATATGCCGGGTCTTTCCTTGAAAGCGCGAACTCCGCAAGTCCCAGCGGGTTCGAACGGTAAGAAGAAGTCTCGCCCGACGGGATCAGCTCGTCCGTCGTCGTGACCGGGTCATGGATCTCGGATACAACCTTCACAATCAGATTTTCCGGCAGCGCTGACATCTCCGGCCAGTCCTTGATGTTCGGCCCGAACTGGATCTCCACGTCCGGATCAGCCACACCCTTGCTGTCAAATACACGGTTCGCGTAAATATTTCCGTCAAAATGATATTTCTGGCCCTTGTACTGCACATCCATTGCAGTCGCGGGAGTAAGGAATCCCTTGTTCGCCGCTGTCGCCGCGATGGAACGCGCATCCATGAGCGCCACGGATGAAATCTGTCCGCTCTGAAGCTTACTTCCTTCGCGGTTCGGGAAGTTTCTCGTCGTGTGGCGGATGGAGAACGCATTGTTCGCCGGAGTGTCACCCGCGCCGAAGCACGGCCCGCAGAAGGCGGTTTTTACAACGGTTCCTGCCTCCATCAGGTCAGCCACAACGCCGTTTTTCACCAGTTCCATGTAGATCGGCGTACTTGCCGGATAGACACTGAAAGTAAACGCGTCCGCACCGATGTTGTGCCCCTTGATGATGTCTGCCGCCTCGCAGATATTTTCAAATCCGCCGCCCGCGCAGCCTGCGATGATTCCCTGCTCCACGTAGAGCTTACCGTCGCGTACCTTGTCCTGAAGAGAATAATCCACCGCGCCGTCCAAGCTGACAAGCGCCTTCTGCTCTACATCATGAAGGATATCCTGCAAGTTGGCGTTCAGCTCATCAATGGTGTAGACGTTGCTCGGATGGAACGGCATGGCGATCATGGGTCTGATCTCGCTTAAGTTCACATACACACATCCGTCATAGTAAGTACATGCGCCCGGATTCAGTTCTTTATAGTCCCCGCTTCTTCCGTGGATCTCGTAGAATTCCTGAATCTTCTCATCTGTCGTCCAGATAGAGGACAGGCAGGTCGTCTCTGTCGTCATAACATCGACTCCGATACGGAAGTCCGCGCTTAACTTCTTCACGCCCGGTCCGACAAATTCCATCACTTTATTGTTTACATAGCCATTTTTAAATACCGCTCCGATGATCGCAAGCGCAACGTCCTGCGGTCCCACGCCCTTCATCGGCTCTCCCTCAAGGTAGATGGCGATCACGCCCGGCATCTTGATATCATAGGTCTTATTAAGGAGCTGCTTTACAAGCTCCGGCCCGCCCTCGCCCATCGCCATGGTTCCCAGAGCGCCGTAGCGGGTATGACTGTCAGAGCCAAGGATCATCTTGCCGCCGCCTGCGAGCATCTCACGGGCAAACTGATGGATGACCGCCTGATGAGGCGGAACATAGACACCGCCGTATTTCTTCGCGCAGGTCAGTCCAAACATATGGTCGTCCTCATTGATCGTACCGCCCACCGCGCACAGGCTGTTGTGGCAGTTTGTCAGCACGTAGGGAATGGGAAACTTCTTTAAGCCTGACGCTCTCGCCGTCTGGATGATGCCTACGAATGTAATGTCATGGGATGTCAGCTTGTCAAACTTGATCTGCAGGTTGTCCATGTTGCCGGAAGTGTTGTGTTCCTTTAAGATGCCGTATGCCATCGTATTCTTCGCCGCTTCTTCCTTTGACACGGGAACCTGCACGTTCCCTGTATCTTCTACGATTTCAGCGCCGTTTAACAGATAGACGCCGTTGTCATATAATCTGATCATGTAAATCCTCCTTCTTGAATAGTCCTAATTGCTCCTGCCGCACGGCAGAACTAAGGATATTCTAACACATTTTCCGGGACGAGTAAATTTTTTCTTAAGAAAAGAACTGCGTCTAAAAGAACATATGTTACTGTTCGAGGAGCGCCGTTAGTTAACAAAAAGCTCTTTCCGTTTCTTAAAATAGATATAATTCAGCGGAACAAAGACAACGGCGCCTACCATCTGCCCTACCATCTCCGGAGCATACTCCGCTATACTGCTCGACAGCATACCCTGCGAAACGCCGCTTATCACAACCAGCGAAGCAAGGGTGTACAGCAGTCCGGCCATGAGAGTCACAATGAAATATCCAATATACATGGCAGGCGCTTTCGCTTTATAATGCGCCAGCTTCTGACGGACAATAAGGGCCGCCACCGCAAGTATAAGACACACCACACCGTATGCCGTATCCACGAGCTTAAGTCCTCGGAAGATCAAATAGACCATATACACGTCGTCCCCATAAAGCATCCCTGTGGTACACCTTACGGCATTAATCAGCAGAACTACTATATTTAGAAATAACTGGACGTATATCACGAACTTAAACCATTTCATAGGATATGTGCCAGATATACCCTGAGACTGACCAGACTGTGTCCGTGAAAACTCCGTCTCCTCACTTAGCACTGATTTCCCACACGCTGCGCAGAATCTCCCGCCTTCGGGTATTTTGCTTCCGCAAAATCTGCAAAACATCTCCTCGCCTCCCTCTTTTTTCATCTGCTTTTACTCATAACATATCAGATACAGACTATCTACCAGTCCGCTCTCCGGGTCAGTATCGATCTCGCACCAGCCGGACAGTCCGCTGCCCTCCTGCCAGTAATACGAATTCCCGTATTCCGCGTCCTCATAGAGGTCGTCCGGCTCTCCGTAGGCGTTCACAGCCTCCTGCGGGTCGGAGCCAATCTGTACGCCGCCCGGGAAAAGCACGGTAATGCCGCCCTGTTCCACACTGTAACTGTCTACATTAATCCCCCCGGCAAGACAGTCCTGCAGCTCTTTTTGTCCGTCGGAGTCGTTGACCATGTGAACGATGATCTCATTTCCATTTCCATCCACAAACCACGCCAGCTCGTAATCACCTGCATCGACAAGGTAGTCTCTTTCTGTATAATCCGTATCCAGTGTCAACCCTGTTTTCTCAATATCCTCAAGTGTACACGGAAGAGTGATGACCGTGTCGTTGATCTGCACAGTATAGTCTGACCATGTACTGCCCAGATCAGCGCTTTGGCTGGCAGGTTCAATGGGTACAGCGGCGGAATCCGTATCATTGTCATCGTCTGAATACCACCAGTCATCTCCTGATGTTTCCTCCGCTTCGAGCGCTTCCTGCGGGATCACAATCTCCTTTACGCTGTCATACTCTAAGAAGGTCATTTCCACAGAACATTCCGCCTTTTCCATCCCCAGACCTTCCAACAGCGGAAAGAGACTGTCTCCCATATCAAAATAGATGCGGGCAGGCAGGATGCTGTCCTTATAAATATCAATGGTACAGGGCAGAATCATATCTGCCAGATCACTCTCATCCGCCCCGAAACCGGTAAAAGAACTCATCATATCCTCATCCATCATCTGCGCTAAAAGCTCTCCGTCCAGCTCGCCTGTAAGTTCAAAGCAGTCCTTTCCATTTACCTCGACTAATTCGTCCTTTAATTCAAACCTATCGGAAAATTTCTGAAAATCTTCAGAGACAATCCCCATATCCGCTGTCATTTCCGCAGAATCGGCCGTCTCCACTGACCACATATCATCCATCATAGTGTAGATAACATACTCATCATCCTTCTTCTCCGAATACGTCTCCATTTCCATTGTAATATCCATATCCCCTGATCCAAGACTGACTGAGCCTTTTGCGCTGGACATCTCCGGTTCAGTGATGGTTTCCATGTCAAAGTCCACGCCCATTCTCACACTTTCGCCGCTTGCGGCAACATCCAGCTCCATCTTTATGTTTGCCGTTATGGACTCCGTCTCTTCCGCCCTTTTACTCATGTCCCTTAAAAGATTCTCCGGTGTCGCTTTTGTTCCGCATGCCGCCAGCATCGTCACGGTCATTGCCGCTGTCAGGCCTGCTGCCGCCAACTTCCTTGCCTGTGTTCTCATACTCTTTTCCTCCATCCTTGTTATTTATGCTCGTCGGTGGGACAGATAACTCCCATCCGTTGGCATTCGTTCAGCTATTTTTATAAAAATACGCTACGATCAGATCAACCATCCTGTTATAGCTCTGCACCCCGTCTGTCTGGCCGTTTACTTTCAGATATGTATCATTTACCTTGTCCGCCATCTCTGAGAGCGTCCCTTTGTATTTCTCCCAAAACACATTGTTCGCCGCAAGGTCAGCCTCCGCTTTCTCATCCAGAAGCGGACGTATCACGCTCCAGCTCTCATAGTCGCTGCGGTACAGGGTATTCATGCAGTATACCCATCCCGACAGGTAACCGCTGTATCTGAAATCCGCCCGCTCTGATCCGGTACAGGCGAGAAATCCGATAAAATTCGCCTCTTCCTCCTGCATGAACCCCCGCAGGTGCGAAAGCTCGTGACAGGCGGTAAAAGGGATATTGTATGCCGTCATATCTCCGTTGTAATTCGCCTCCACTGTAAAGGGCGAATAGATTCCCGTCAGGCCTTGATAAGACAAGATCTCTGACACCATTATTTCTTTCGGCGTTGGATAATATCCATCAAGCTCCGCAAACTGTTCTGCCAGTGACTGCATGGCCCCCACAGCTCCTGCGCCCTCTGGAGCGCTCAGCTTCATCACTCCATCTGCGTCCCTCTCTACCGTCCCGGCGATAGAATTCACCTCTTCTGTGAGCCAAAGACAGATCTCCTCTAATTCTTCCACACTGTATACATATGTCACAATTCCGGCTTCCTCAGAAAAAGATCTTCTCTGATAATTAATCCCGCAGCATAAGGTGTAAAGAAATGCAAGTATCCCTGCCGCAAAAACAACTGCGGAAATCCATGATACCAGAAACTCTGCGCTGCGCGAACGCACTGTTCTTACCGCAAGTACCACAAGCGACACGGTAAATGCCGCCATCATTATATACAGGATAACCTCTGACACTGGGAAGGGGAATATTCCCCACAGCCTTCCCGCAGTGGTCACGATCAGCGGATATACAGTCCCGGAGTACCACTCCGCAAAGTCCGGCGCCTTAGCCGCCGTTATCATAAATACGGCGCTTATAAGCAGCAGTACGGCGGCAGCCGTCAGCCTAATTTTTATACCCTGCCCGCTTTTCGTTTCTTCCCGGGAACGTCTATTCATCTTCTGTACCTTCCTGCCTTAATATTCTGTCCTTCTCCATAAAATGCAGACGCCCCCGCCCGCCTGTATACTTAGTACCAATTATACCGTGTTATAAGGGAAGGAGCAATAGAAAAGGAGCAGAAGAACCGCTCCAAAAACTGGCTTTTTTCACTCACGGCTTGCGCCTCCTCTCATTATGCACTGCGAGCTCAAAAGTCTCCGACTTTTTCGCTCACGGGCTGCGCCTCCCCTCATTATGCACTGCGAGCTCAAAAGTCTCCGACTTTTTCGCTCACGGGCTCCGCCCTATAAAAGATAAAGAAGGGAGCCATCTGCCTCCATGCAAGCATGAGCAGATGGCTCCCTTCTTTATCTTTTGCAGTGCTTAAGCTTTACGTGGAGAATACGAGAGTCGAACTCGTGACCTCCTGCTTGCAAGGCAGGCGCTCTCCCAACTGAGCTAATCCCCCAAAGTGTTCCCAAGAACTTTTTTAAAATACCATATTCCCGGGAAAGTGTCAATAGTTTTTCTGGTATTTCCTTATCATCTATGCTATCATACACTCAAAGCATTATATTTCTAACAGTTGGTTTCTTAGCGGAGCAGCCGCCGCGTCGAGGGTCTGAAACACATCACGAAGGAGATCTCAATGCTTTTATTTTCCATTCAAAAAAGCAGAGAGATTATATTTTTTATGGTAAGTCTTTGCCATACATCAGATGTCTATTCTGGAAGAACAGACTACAAAGGTTTTGAAA
>DWYT01000035.1 GCA_019118545.1 Candidatus Mediterraneibacter merdavium
AGAAGAAATTATGTGGAAAACTTTATCAACGAATCCACAGGGGTTTTCAACAAAAAACACATTGAAATTACGAAATTCTGTTTCTATAATGGCACTTACAAAAGATGGTATCACCTGATAAGTAAATAAAACGTGAAAGGAGAGAACTAACATAAAAGAAAGACCGCCGCAGGTCCCGCTGTCTTTTGTTCCGTCCGGATACCGAGAGTATGTCACATATACTTCCATATGGAAATGAAGACGGACTGCACTATTTATCATGGTCTGCGGAGGAAAGGAGTATACGTCAGATGAAAATAGACGAAAGAGGCTACAGGGATATGTTTACAGAGTTGGAGAAATATGAGAAAAGAGGAATTGATATATCGCTTGACGGATATCATGCAAGTGCGCTCCAGATCGTGACAGCCCATATGATAAAAGAGGAAGGAACGTATATGCGGGATTATGTCATAAGCCGCGACGGGAGCATAGAAGCGCTCAGGTTTACGGATATCAATGAACATGACCGGGCAGGGATCACCCCTTTACCTGCCGGACAAGAGTTATAGCTGTGTATTGTATTTTTGTGAAAAGAAAAAAGCCTGCAGTGTAAAAGCTGTCTAAAATATGCCTAAACAGGAAAAATGTTAATGAACAATGGAAAAAGTGTGGTATAATGTCGGCAGACATTATACTTGCGCCGGTTTGCAGCCGACCAAAGGGCGGCAATCCTTTGCAAACCGTGTGCATCCTGCGGGGAGTAGCATGTCCGAAGGACATGGTATAATGTTCGCAAACCACGGCAGAGCGAAGCCTGCCATGGCTTATATATAGATTCCTGTGAGGAGGTACGGCATGGACGAAAGAGAAAGAAAAGGCGCACCCCAGAGGAGGACCGCAGCAGGCGGCGCCCTCAGGCGGCGTCCGGACAGAGGCGCCCAGAGACCGGCGGGCAGTAGTCCCGGCAATAGAAGAAGACCGGGCAGAAAGAGCAGCAGGGCGAGGCGAAGGCAGCGCAACGTGGTGATCCGCGTTTTGATTCTTATAGTATTGGTTATCGTGGCGATTGGCGGGTTCGTGATCTGGAAGAAGTACGGTTCATCAGATGAGAAGGCCGATTTGGGACAATATTATGAAGTAGATACGGACAATGACATCGCCGTGGTTGTAAATAACGAAGTGGTAAGAAAGAGCGACGCTCTCGCGGAAGGCGCCGAATCGGCGGACCCGGCTCCGGGAAAGATATATGACGGGCAGTATTACATCGAGTATTCTGTTGTGCGTGAGAGAATCAACAGCAGATTCTACTGGGATGCCAATGAAAATGTCCTGTTATACACCCTGCCGGGCGGAAGTGTCTCTGTTGCAGTGGGCAGCAAGGAATATACGGATATAACGGAGAAAAAGAGCGAAGACTATGTGATCCTGAAGACGGAGGGCAGAACAGCATATATCGCGCTGCCTTTCATTCAGGCGTATACAAATATGGACTATGAGGTATATGACGGGCAGCCGGTGAGAGCTGTCGTCACCTCCGACTGGGGAGAGACCAGAACCGCAGCAGTGAAGCGGGATACAGAAGTGCGGTATCAGGGCGGGGTGAAAAGTCCGATCCTCACAGAAGTAAAGAAATCCGATAAGGTCACTGTCCTTGAGGATGAAAGTGACTGGATGAAAGTCGGTACAGAGGATGGATTTGTGGGTTATATTAAGACAAGCGCCCTGAAAGATATCGGTACTGAGACGACCTCCCGCGAATTTGAAGAGCCGGTATACAGCAATATTAAGAAAGATTATACGATCAACATGGCATGGCATAATGTGACCAATACGACTGCCAACAGCTATGTGCTGGAGATGATTGCGGGCACAAAGGGACTGACAACGATCGCTCCCACATGGTTCAGCCTTTCCGATACGGAAGGGAATGTGTCGTCTATCGCAGACTCAAGCTATGTCAACTATGCGCATCAGTCCAATCTTGAGGTGTGGGCTGTGCTCCGGGATTTCCACGGCGGCATCAATTCCTACGCGGAGACTTATGAGGTGCTCAGCTACACGTCGAAAAGGACAAAGGTGATCAATCAAGTGATTGCAGAGGCTTTGCAGTCCGGAGTGGATGGCATTAACCTTGACTTCGAGCTTATCTCATCGGACTGCGGAGAACATTATATTCAGTTTGTAAGAGAGTTGTCCGTCAAATGCAGACAAAATGGACTTGTATTCTCGGTTGACAACTATGTGCCCCAGCCGTACAATCGGCACTATGATCTTGAAGAGCAGGGCATTGTGGCGGATTATGTGTTCATCATGGCATATGACGAGCACACGGACAGCTCCTATGAAGCGGGTTCAGTGGCATCTATCAGCTATTTGGAAAATGGTATTGCGGACGCGCTGGAGTCTGTTCCGGCGGAAAAGCTGGTCGCGGGGATTCCGTTCTACACCCGTCTGTGGCATGAAACGCCCAAGACAGCCGATGAGCTGGCGGAGGAGGAAGGGACAGAAGCGGCTTCCTATCCGAATAAGTTCACAAGTGCGGCTTACGGTATGGAAGAAGCGGCGAATGTAGTAGCGGATGCCGGAGCGCAGGCGGAATGGGATTCAGAGGCAAAGCAGAATTACGCTCAATGGGAGGGCGATGGCGGAACTTACAAGATATGGCTTGAGGACAGCCAGTCGCTTGAAGAGAAACTGAAAGTGATAAAAGAGAACAAGCTTGCCGGTGTGGCGGAATGGTGCCTTGGTATGGAAGCATCCGGGGTATGGGATCTGATTTTGCAGTATGTTAATTGATAAGGCAGGACAGAATCCTGTAAATCACAGATAGTCCAGAAAGAGACATCCTTCTCTCGCATATATATTGATATATGTGAAAGGAGGGTGTTTTTTATGGTCAAAAAACTGGGATTCGCAGCTTCCATCGCCGCCCTGCTGGCCCTGATTGTCCTATGTCAGGCGGGCAGCAGGATCTTGAAGGGCGGGTTTGCGCTGGGGGAGGAAACCTTGGGGAGTGCGTATTCGGTGGAAAATGGACGGCTGATCGTCCTAGATCCGGGGCACGGCGGGATGGACGGAGGAAAAGAAGGGGTGAACGGAGCGAAAGAAAAAGATATAAATTTACAGATTTCTTTGACTATAAAGGAATTGCTTGAAGAAGAGGGAGTGGAGGTAGTTATGACGCGGGATACGGAGGAACGTATCGGCGAGGATCAGGTCAGCGACCTGAAAGCGCGGGTTGATATCATGAACAAAGAAAAGCCGGTTCTTGCCGTGAGCATCCATCAGAACAGCTACCATGAGGAGAGTGTGCATGGAGCACAGGTATTTTATCATAATCAGTCGAAAGAAGGGGCGCGCGCCGCGGCTATTATTCAGGAGACTTTGCGGGAGATCGACCCGGAGAATACAAAAGAGGCAAAAGCAAATAATACATATTATATATTGAAGAAAACAGAAGTGCCTACGGTCATCGCGGAATGTGGTTTCCTGAGCAACTATGAAGAGGCCCAGAGGCTGGTCAGCGAGGAGTATCAGCGGGAACTGGCAGGAGCTATTGTAAAGGGGATTCTTCAATATATAAATGAGTAGGAAGACAGGCGGATAAAAGAGTTTTTTTTTATTGCCAATGATGATATAATGTGTCCTATGGAGACGAAGATACGAAAAATAGACAAAAATCGAATAGACAATGCGGTCATACAGGAAGCGGGGAAGGTGCTGAGAGAAGGCGGTCTGGTCGCGTTCCCTACAGAGACAGTGTACGGACTGGGGGCCGACGCTCTTAAGGAGGAGGCCGCGCTTAAAACCTATGCGGCAAAGGGGCGTCCATCGGATAACCCCCTTATCGTGCATATAGCGGACTATGAGGATTTGAGGAAAATTGCGGTAAATATCCCGGGAGAAACGGATATCCTTGCGTCGCATTTCTGGCCGGGTCCCCTGACCATGATCTTTGATAAAGGCGAGGTTGTTCCCTATGGGACGACAGGGGGACTTGATACAGTGGCGGTAAGAATGCCCGAAGACCCGGTGGCAAGAGAACTGATCCGAGCTGCGGGGGGATTCGTGTCAGCGCCCAGTGCAAATACCTCCGGGCGCCCCAGTCCTACTACAGCGGAGCATGTGGCGGAGGATCTTGGCGGAAAGATCGATATGATCCTTGACGGCGGGGCGGTGGATATCGGACTGGAGTCAACGATATTGGATATGACGGTCAGTCCGCCGATGATCTTAAGACCCGGAGCGATTACTGCGGAAATGCTTGAGGAAGTCATCGGAGAGGTGAGCGTGGATGAGACGCTTTTAGGCGATGAGAGCGAGAAAGCGCCCAAGGCGCCGGGGATGAAGTACCGGCATTATGCGCCCAGAGCGAAGCTTGTTATTGCGGAGGGAGATCTGCGGGAAGAGATTCTGGCGATCCGGCAGTTGGCTTACGCGGCTCACAGGGAAGGACGCAGAGTCGGGATCATAGCTACGGAAGAGACGCTTCCCTTCTATAAATACGGCAATGTCAAAAATATCGGAACGCGTGAGAATGAAAAAACCATTGCCCGGAATCTGTACCGGGTACTCAGAGAGTTCGATGAAGAGGATGTAGATACGATATACAGTGAATCCTTTGCAGTGCAGGGCATGGGCAAGGCGATCATGAACCGTTTGGAAAAAGCGGCGGGGCATCTGCGTATTGCGGCATCAGCGGTGGTGAAGCAGCAGAGATACCGGCGGATCACTTTTGTCTGCGGGGCGGATACCGCGCGGGCGCCCATGGCGGCGGAGATATTGCGGCACTACGAATTGAAGCAGGAGTACGTGATTGATTCAAGGGGAATCGTAGTTCTCTTTCCCGAACCTGCGAACCAGAAGGCGGAAGCGATCATGAAGAGCGCACAGATGACCTTGGAGGGACATGTTTCACGGGGGTTCGAGAAGGAGAATCTTCAGGAGGACAGTCTGATCCTCACGATCGATGAAAGCCAGAAGAACAAGCTTATAGCAGAGTACGGGCAGACGGAAAATATATTTACCCTGAGCGAGTTTGTGGGATCGGATACGGAGATTCCCGATCCTTACGGAAAGCCGCTGACCGCATATGGAGAGTGTTTTGAGATTCTGCGCGGACTGATTAAGAAACTTGCGGAAAAATTAGATTCACTGGTGGAGGAAGAACAATGACAGGAAAAGTAATCGTTATGGAGCACCCGCTGATCGCTCACAAGATCAGCTATATCAGACAGGAGAATGTGGGGACGAAAGAATTTCGCGAGATGATCGGGGAGATCGCGCAGCTTATGTGCTATGAAGCGACCCGTGATCTGGAGCTTCAGGATGTAAAGATCAAGACGCCCATCGCGGAGATGACAGGAAAACAGCTTGCCGGCAAGAAGCTGGCGATCGTGCCGATCCTGCGCGCGGGCGTGGGGATGGTGGACGGTATGCTCTCGCTCATCCCGGCGGCGAAAGTAGGGCACATCGGACTTTACCGTGACCCGGAGACGCTGGATCCGGTGGAGTATTACTGTAAGCTTCCTGCGGACTGCAGCGAGAGACAGGTGTTTGTCGTAGATCCTATGCTTGCCACCGGCGGGTCGAGTGTGGCGGCTATCCGCATGCTGAAGGAAAAAGGTGTGAAAAATATCCGTTTCCTGTGTATCATTGCCGCTCCGGAGGGCGTGAAGCGGATGCAGGAGGAGCACCCGGACGTAGATATTTATATCGGGGCATTGGATGAAAGGCTCAATGACCACGGTTACATTGTGCCCGGACTGGGCGACGCGGGAGACCGCATCTTCGGTACAAAATAGTGAAGGGGGACGGAAGCTGTGACAGAGAAGAGAAAAGATTATTTATCGTGGGATGAATATTTTATGGGAGTGGCAATGCTGTCGGGGATGCGCTCCAAAGACCCCAACACACAGGTCGGCTGCTGTATCGTAAGTCAGGACAACAAGATCTTATCAATGGGATACAATGGGTTCCCTATGGGGTGCTCGGATGATGAGTTTCCGTGGGCCAGAGACGGGGAAGATCCGCTGGAGACAAAGTATGTCTACTCCACGCACAGCGAACTGAACGCGATCCTCAATTACAGCGGCGGCAGCCTCGCGGGGGCGAAGCTCTATGTTTCGCTCTTCCCGTGCAACGAGTGCGCCAAGGCGATTATTCAGGCGGGAATCAGGGAGGTCATCTATGACTGTGACAAATATGCGGATACGACCAGTGTTCTGGCTTCTAAGAAAATGATGGATGCCGCCGGGGTGAAATATCATCAGTACACAAGGACGAACAGAAAGATCGAGATCGAATTATGATACGTACAGTTAATGTAGAGGAACTTACAGAAAATATTAAAGAGATGTGCATCGAGGCGAACCATTTCCTGTCCGGGGACATGAAGGACGCCATGGAATGTGCGGCGGAAAAAGAAAAATCGCCTCTGGGCAGACAGATATTAGGGCAGCTTCAGGAGAATCTAAAGATCGCGGCTGAGGATATGATCCCGATCTGTCAGGATACGGGAATGGCGGTCGTATTCCTTGAGGTAGGGCAGGATGTCCATCTGGAAGGGGCGGGCCTTGAGGATGCGGTAAACGAAGGTGTGCGGAAAGGCTACACAGAAGGCTTCTTGAGAAAATCTGTGGTCGGAGATCCGCTGCTGCGCGAAAACACAAAGGATAATACGCCTGCTGTTATCCACACCCGTATTGTTCCGGGAGATAAGGTGAAGATTACGGTTGCCCCGAAGGGGTTCGGGAGTGAGAATATGAGCCGCATCTTCATGCTGAAACCGGCGGAAGGAACTGAGGGAGTTAAAAATGCGGTTCTTACGGCGGTGAAGGACGCAGGCCCCAATGCCTGCCCGCCCATGGTTGTGGGCGTCGGCATCGGGGGAACCTTTGAAAAGTGCGCCGCTCTGGCAAAAGAAGCTCTGGTGAGGGAGCTTGGAAGCCGCTCGGAGATCCCCCATATCAGAGATATGGAGGAGGAGCTTCTGCAGAAAATCAACCGGCTTGGCATCGGGCCGGGCGGACTGGGCGGTACGACGACTGCACTGGCAGTAAATATTAACACCTACCCCACGCACATTGCGGGTCTTCCTGTGGCGGTCAACATCTGCTGCCACGTGAACCGCCATGTGACACGGGTGATTTAGGTCAAATGGACGCAGAAATTTTACAGAAAGACGAGGAAATGACGATGGATAAGCATGTCACGGCGCCGATAGATAAAGAAACGGCAAGATCTTTGAAAGCCGGGGACTATGTATATATCAGCGGGACGATCTATACGGCGAGGGACGCCGCTCATAAAAGAATGGATGAGACTCTCCGGTGCGGCGGCGCTCTGCCGGTTGATATCAAGGGACAGATGATTTATTATATGGGGCCCTCTCCTGCAAGGGAAGGGAGGCCTATCGGCTCTGCGGGGCCGACCACTGCAAGCCGGATGGACAAATATACGCCGCGCCTTTTAGAACTGGGCATGGGCGCTATGATCGGAAAAGGAAAGAGGTCACCGGGGGTGATCGACGCCATTGTGAGAAATGGAGCGGTTTATTTTGCGGCAGTGGGCGGGGCGGGCGCACTGCTTTCTAAATGTATCACGTCATCAGAAGTGATCGCGTATGACGATCTCGGGACAGAAGCGATCCGCAGGCTTACAGTAGAGGATTTTCCGGCTATTGTTGTCATTGACAGTGAAGGGAACAACCTGTATGAGACTGCGGTCAGGGAATATATGGATACAGAGGGGGATATGGCATGAAGCGTATTTTGATGATGGTGCTGCGCAATATCCTCATGGTACCGTATGGATGGATACGCCTCTGTTACAGGGCCGCACATGTGGATAAATATTCAGAAGAAAATATGTATGAATTTCTTACATGGATTGACCTGCGCGCGAACCGGGGCGGAAATGTCCATATAGACGTCCATGGCATAGAGAACCTTCCTGAGAAAGACGGGTTTATCTTTTTCCCGAACCATCAGGGACTCTACGACGTTCTGGCGGTTATCGAGGCGTGTCCCCGCCCGTTCTCTGTAGTGGCGAAGAAGGAGGTAGGAGAGATCCCGTTTTTAAAACAGGTCTTTGCCTGTATGAGAGCCTTTCTGATCGACAGGGAGGATGTGCGTCAGGCGATGCAGGTTATTGTAGATGTGGCGAAGGAGGTAAAAAAAGGAAGAAACTATCTGATTTTTGCGGAAGGGACGAGATCAAAGAACGGAAATCAGGTCGGGAGCTTTAAGGGCGGAAGCTTTAAGTCAGCCGCAAAAGCGCAGTGCCCGATTGTCCCTGTCGCGCTGATAGATTCTTTTAAACCCTTTGACACGAACACCATAAAACCAGTGACCGTTCAGGTGCATTTTATGGAACCGTTGTTATATGAAGAGTACAAGGATATGAAGACGACAGAGATCGCAGCCTTGGTACAAAAACGCATACAGGAAAAAATAGACAAAAATAGTCGATGACATGTAATTTGTGGAGTTGGGAACCGCCGGGAATTGGAGCTTTGTAAGCACCTGATTTCCGGCTTATTTTTACGGTATTGTGCAAAATGCCTAAAAGTAGATTTATTTTGTTAAGTATTTGACAAAAATGCTGACGAATTGTATAATAAAAAATACCTAGGGGGGCAAAATCTACAAATATTACGGCTTACATTCTTATATTTAAGGCAAATTATACAAAAAAACTCCTTGTTGTGTAAGCCAATCTACAAAAAATTAGAACAGGGGGATACCTACATGAAAAAAGATGGAAATGTTAGTAAAACACAGGGAAAGAAAAAGGTGACGTTTGGAGTCCTGCCCAAATTGCTGCTGGGGACGCTGCTTCCGCTTATTGTTGTGCTTGTACTTATCGGAATACAGCTCGTTAATAATATGTCAGACACGGTTCGGACTGTGGAGACCGACTATCTCACGGCAGAGGCCAAGCGCGCTGCCGAAAGTATAGACGGTTATTTTGAACGTTACATGGGCGTTGCGGATTCGTTTGCAAGGTCAAGAGAGATCGTGCAGGGGGCTTCCGACTGGGGAGCGGATTTTAACGAAACCCAGCAGAGGAACGATCTGTTTGACGCATTAAGAAGGATTGTGGACGGAGAAAGCGGTGTTGCCTATGCGTGGGTAGCCAATCTTGGAACAGGGGCGCTCCTGCAGTCCAACGGAACTTATATGGATTCATCAACCTTTGACATACAGAGCCGTGCATGGTATGAAGGTGCGGTCGCGCAGAAGTCTACAACTGTCACAGAGGCGTATACTGACGCCGCGACAGGAGAGACAGTTGTTACCATAGCCGCTCCGATCTACTCCGGCAGCAGCCAGATCGCAGTGCTTGGCCTTGACGTAACCCTGAATGCGCTGGGCGTGGATATGGCGGCGATCAGTATAGGAGAAGAAGGGTACGTAACAGTTTATGATAAAAACAACAACATCATTTATCATCCCAGCTCTGAATTGATCATGACGAACGCGGCGGATGTGGATTATTCTGAGAATATTAAATCAGCGATCCTCAACAATCAGACCGTAGAGGGCATGGAGTACACGCGCGGCGGTACGGAGTATACGGGGTCAACTGTCAGTATCAGTAATATAGGATATGTTGTCCTTGGTCTGCTCCCGCAGGCGGAGTTTGAAGCATACATAGTAGAGACAACACAGACGATCACTGTGCGGTTTGTCCTGACAGTCCTGCTGCTTAGCATTATCTCTACATTTTTCGGTATAACTATTACCAGATCTGTCAAGAAGCTTTCTGTGGCTGCGGGGCGGATTGCCGACGGAGAACTGGACGTGAAGCTGGATGTGAAGTCCGGCGATGAGGTGGGTGTGCTCGCCTATGATATTGATGCCATCACGAAGCGGCTGCAAGAGTACATTCTTTATATTAATGAGATTACAGCAGTGCTCAGCGAGATTGCAAACGGTAATTTTGTATTTCACCTCAAGCAGGATTACCATGGAGAGTTCTCAAAAGTGAAGGGTGCGCTGTTGCGTGTGCGCGACACGATGACGCACACGCTCAAGGAGGTTGTCCTTGCCGCGGATCAGGTGGCGAGCGGCGCGGGACAGGTGGCCGTGGGCGCTCAGGCATCGGCTCAGGGAGCTACCGAGCAGGCGTCTTCGGTTCAGCAGCTTGCCGCAACACTTCAGGACGTCGGCGAACAGATCAGTGAGAATACCAAGCTGATCAACACTGCAGGAGAGGAAATTGAGAAGGTTACCCGAGAGGTTGGAGACGGCAAAGAAAAGATGCAGAATATGCTTGGCGCTATGGAAGATATCACGCACAACTCTCAGGAGGTGGCGAAGATCATAAAGGAGATCGAGGATATCGCGTTCCAGACGAATATTCTGGCTTTGAATGCCGCTGTGGAGGCGGCTCGTGCCGGACAGGCCGGAAAAGGCTTTGCCGTAGTGGCTGATGAGGTGCGCAGCCTCGCCAGCAAGACAGCGGACGCATCCGGCAGTACTGCGGCATTGATTAAAAATGCTCTCGATGCGGTCAACAACGGAAAAACTCTTGCCGATGATACTGCCGCATCTTTTGACAAGGTTTATGAGACTGTAGGCAGTCTTGCGGAGAATGCAAGAACTATTACGGAGAATTCCGGAAAACAGGATGTCGCTGTACATCAGGCGGCTGAGGGCGTTGACCAGATCTCCAGCGTAGTGCAGACGAACTCCGCAACCTCTGAACAGAGCGCCGCTGCAAGTCAGGAGCTTTCAGGACAGGCGCAGGCGTTGAAGGATCTTGTGGGAAGGTTCTGTCTTTCGGAAGAAGATGTGAACTATACCCCGGATTATACGCCTTCTGCTGACGCAGACCATACATCCCCATCCGGAGCGGCTGAACCGAAGTCCGGGTATTCGGGTTCATCCATGGGAGAGAAGTATTAATCAGATATTGAAACTTATTGCCGGAGCGCTCCGCCCATACGGGCCGGGCGCTCCGGTTTTTTGGCGGGAATTGCCCTTTTTAGAAGGCCTGCGGTAATGGTATTATTTTTACAGAAATAGCCGGCGTTTCGTCAACTGCTTGACAAATCTATGGGGAAAAGGGTAAAATATAATGAAAATGTCAGAAAAAGTCGAAAGATAAGCCGTATAGTATGACGGAAATCTGGGTGCAGGCTGCAAATGAAAAGAGAAAGGGTGTGTCTGAGATGGCAGCAGGGGGAACAAAAAAACGTAGCACAAGAAGAGGGAAAAAGAGCGGCGGTGCAGAAAAGTACCGTACAGGAAACCAGCAGGAAAGGACAATCCAGAGGCAGATATTCAAAGGATATTTTCTTTTTGCCGGTATAGCGCTTCTTCTGGTGCTTATTTCTATCTTAATGATGGTTCAGATACGGAGACAGTATGAGGAGGTTGCTTCATATCAGGATCACCAGCAAGAGGCACAGTCGGTTATTGCAGCCCATTACAAATGGCTTGAACAGCTCAGCGATTCGATAACCACTGGCGCGGATTTTGCGGGCAGCCTTGACCCGGAAACCTGTGCGCTCGGGAAATGGATTAATGGGGATGGGGCCGACCTGATGAGTGATCCGGAGATCGCTGAGAGTCTTAATGGAATCATTGGCCCTCACGAGGAGATTCATTTGCAGGCTGCCGAGCTTACAGAGCTGGGCCGCGCTGATAAAGAAGCGGCATACCAGCGTTACGCAAATGAATTTAAACCCAAAGTGGTGACTATTGGAGAGGGTCTGGATACAATCAGCAGCCGTTTGCAGTCAACGGCGGAGAGCACAAGGGAAAAGGCCAGAAATATGGCGCTTATTACTCAGGTGCTGCTGATATTGGTGGGTGCAGGAGCAGTTGCTGTTTCGCTGCTGGTCGGCCGCAGGCTCTCGAAGAAAATATCCGAGCCGATTCTCAGGATGTCCGATTGGCTGGAGCAGATATCTACTGGTATTGATAACCTGAGTGTAGATAAGAAAGAGCTTTTAGCAGGCAGCACAACCGAAATCAACCGGATGATGGAGTCATTCCAAGTGATGGTGGCTGCCACCAGAGAAAATTCGGATGCAATCGAGCAGATTGCAGACGGAGATCTGACGGTTACCTCCAAGGTGCGTTCGGATGGCGACAGGCTTGGCAAAAGTCTGAGTTATCTTGTGCGCAAAAATAATGATATCTTTTCTCATCTTGCGCAGATATCATCGTCTGTGGCAGGAGAGGCTGCGCATATCTCCACGGCCAGTCAGGCTCTGGCCGACAGCTGCTGCACACAGGCTTCGGCCGTAGAGGATCTTTCCGGCTACGCAAAAGAGGCAAACGATCTGGCTATCCAGAATGTGGAGCGTTCCAGCCATGCGTTTGAGGAGATCGCGAGTATGGAACAGTCTGTGCAGGGCGGAAGAGAACATATGACAACTCTGGGGGATGCGGTCAGCGACATTAATGCGTCTTCGGAGCGGGTTGCCGCTGTTATGAAATCTATCGATGATATTGCTTTCCAGACGAATATTCTGGCGCTCAATGCCGCAGTAGAGGCGGCAAGAGCCGGAATGGCGGGGAAGGGGTTTGCCGTTGTTGCGGATGAGGTGAGAAACTTAGCGGCAAAATCCGCTGAGGCTGCAGAGCAAAGCCGGGTTATTATTGAAACGATGATTCAAAAATCCATGCAGGGAAATAAACTGGCGGATGAAGCTAATCAGACATTTGATGAAATTGTTTCCAAATCCGCTCAGATTACTCAGACGATGAGGGAAATCGCTGCTGCATCTCAGGATCAGCAGGAACATATAAGCAAGATTGATGATGAGATAACCCGCATATCCGGTGTTGTGACACAGAACGCTGCCTCTAGTGAGGAAACTACTGCGGCTACGCAGCAGCTGCTCGGAGATGCAGAGAATATTCGTTCAGAGATTGCGAGGTTTAAGATTAAGAAGGACACTGATGAATAAACGGCATTTAACCGATACTGCATGTGAATGTGGTATCGGTTATCTTAATAGGAAAGTTCTTTGCAAAAAGTTCAGAAAAAGTATGAAAAACCGTTGACATTAGAAAAGGTGTTTAGTATAATAACATCTGCGTCGTTGGTGAAAAACCGACGTGTAATTGAATAAGTATTGCGGCAGAGCGCTGCGGTCGAATTCAGAATCGGGAGAAATACTCAAGAGGCTGAAGAGGCGCCCCTGCTAAGGGTGTAGGTCGGGAAACCGGCGCGAGGGTTCAAATCCCTCTTTCTCCGTTTGATATCATTCAAAAACTACTGGATGGTTCCAGTAGTTTTTGTATCCTTAAATATGGATTGTGGGTGATATCAAAAGAAAACGCCATATATAGTGCCAGAAAGCAACGTGAATAAAAAGTTGAAAAACTTGTAAAAAAAGGTTGACAAATGGTATGACTCGATGGTAATATGTCTAAGCTGACCCGCGAGGGGAAAGCAAAACAAAAAAGATGAAAAAAGTTCTTGACAGACGGGAAACAC
>DWYT01000036.1 GCA_019118545.1 Candidatus Mediterraneibacter merdavium
GAAGGAACTGGAAAAAATGAAAGAGGAATAGTATTAAGCTGGCATCAGCAATACGAATGGAGGAAATCCAGTATGCCTCAGAGGTCAAAATCAAGGAATCGATTTTGTTTGACCGACCTTGAGATTCTGGAACAGCTATATTAATGGCTGTTCAATTAAGGAACATTTCCTTAAGATCGGAAAAGGAACGGATACGGGCAGAGGCGTCAGGCGCGTTGCCCAGACCGTACTCCGCAAAAATAAAAGGGATTCCGGCGTCTGCGCAGGCGTCCGCGTCTCCTTGGGTGTCCCCGACATAGACGGGAGCTTTTAATCCGTTTCTTTCCATTAATATGCGGATCGTCTCACCCTTCGGAACTAAGGTTTCTCCAAAGCAGAGATGATCTTTGATATGAGATTCAATTCCCAAACATTTCATAGTGATCTCGACATAACCGGTCTGACAGTTGCTCACGATGAAAAGAGGATATTTTGCGGAAAGCTTCGCGATTGTTTCAACTACGCCCGGATATGCGATGCCGGGGTGATCTTCCAGATGACGGTTTTCATAAGCAAAGCATACGTTGAGAAGCTTCATCCGCTCATCCGGGGAAAGCGTGGGGAAGAGAGCCTCTCCGATCTCGGTCATTGTTTTCCCGAATACGCTTCCCATAGTCTCTGCGTCTAAGGTGATATCAAGAGAAGAGTGCTCACGTACCGCGCGGGTCCACGCCTCGGCGACAGATTCCGTGGAATCCCACAGTGTGCCGTCCACGTCAAAGATTATTCCATCCATAATAAACTCCTTTGTATTAATGTCTGATTGAAAGATACAGTTTATGCCTGAACTGTATCATAGCACAAAAACCTACTTTTAAAAAGGTGCTTTTTAGTGTATACTTTAGTAATGGTTTGAAACGGAGGAAATCTGATGAGAGAGAAGATTGTATTGATAGACGGGCATAGTATTTTGAACCGGGCGTTCTATGGCGTTCCGGATCTGACGAACTCAGAGGGACTTCACACGAATGCGGTCTACGGGTTCTTAAATATTATGTTCAAGGTTCTTGACGAGGAGAAGCCGGAATATCTGACTGTTACCTTCGATGTACACGCGCCTACTTTCCGACATGAGATGTACGCGGATTACAAAGGGACAAGGAAACCCATGGCGGAGGAGCTTCGGCAGCAGGTTCCGGTCATAAAGGAGGTCTTAAAGGCAATGGGCATTGAGACCATCGAGCAGGCAGGACTTGAGGCGGACGATCTTCTGGGAACGATTTCCTGCATGTGCGAGGCGAAGGGCATGGACGTGTCCATCATCTCAGGTGACAGAGACACGCTCCAGCTTGCCACGGAGCATGTAAAGATCCGCATCCCCAAGACAAGGCAGGGAAAGACAGAGGTAGAGGACTACAACGCTTCAGAGGTGAAGGAGCGCTACGGCGTTACGCCCTCTGAATTTATCGATGTGAAGGCACTCATGGGCGATGCGTCTGACAATATCCCCGGTGTTCCCGGGGTTGGAGAAAAGACGGCGACAAAGATCATTCAGGATTACCAGTCCATTGAAAATGCCTATGAACACGCAGATGAGATCAAGCCGCCCCGGGCCAGCAAGAATCTGAAGGAATACTGGGAGCAGGCCAAGTTAAGCAAGGTGCTGGCGACCATCAACACGCACGCGGAGATTGATTTTGACGTAGAAAAAGCGCGCCACGGCAATCCCTACACAAAGGAGGCGCACGAGCTTTTCAAACGCTTGCAGTTTAAAAATATGCTCAGCCGCTTTGATCTGGAGACGGATGCCAATGAGATAGAGAAAGCGTTTCGTGAGGTTACGGACAAGGAGGAAATCGAACGCATTTTTTCAGAGGCGGCAAAAGCGGAGTGCGTTGGAGCGGCATTTTCCAAAGACGCGGGAAATGTCCTGCCTTTGTTTGCCCATCCGTCGGGGTTCGGCAGGATCGCCGTCGCATATGGGAAGGATCATATCTATTCGATCCCGTGTGATATGGATACAGACATGGATTTTCTTTTCGGGAAAATGTCTGAGCTGGCGGGGAGCGCTAAGTGTTTTTCCATGTGCGGACTGAAAGAGTACTTGAGTTATCTGCCCGGGGCGAAAAAGGAGACTGCCTTTGACGCGGTTGTGGCGGCTTATCTTTTAAACCCGCTCAAAAGCGATTATGAATATGAGGATGTGGCGAGAGAGCAGTTAAACCTGCTGATCGACGAGAAGCTTGAGGACGCGGCAAAAGCATGCTATGAGGCATACACTGCTTACGCCGCAGCTCCAATTCTTGATGAAAAGTTAAAAGAGACGGGCATGAACCGCCTTTTCTATGATATTGAGATGCCCTTGGTATTTACACTGTTTGACATGGAACAGGCGGGAGTGCAGGTCGAGGCACAGGCCCTGAAAATATACGGCGATCAGCTCGGCGCCCGCATCGTGGAACTGGAAAAGGAAATCTATGAGCTGGCGGGCGAGGAGTTTAATATCAACTCGCCCAAACAGCTTGGCGTTATTCTTTTTGAAAAACTGGAGATGCCCCACGCGAAAAAGACGAAGACAGGGTATTCCACGGCGGCGGATGTGCTGGATAAGTTGGCGCCGGATTATCCCATCGTGTCAAAGATACTGGAGTACCGTCAGCTTACAAAGCTGAAATCTACTTACGCGGACGGACTTGCGGTATTTATAGGGAGCGATGGGCGCATCCACGGGAAGTTCAACCAGACGGTCACAGCTACGGGGCGGCTCAGCAGCACGGAGCCGAACCTGCAGAATATCCCTGTGCGTATGGAACTGGGGCGGCTCATACGGAAAGTATTCGTGCCGAGAGAGGGATACATTTTCGTGGACGCGGATTACTCCCAGATCGAGCTTCGCATCCTTGCGCACTGCTCAGGGGACGCTCAGCTCATTCAGGCATACCGGGAGGCAAAGGACATCCACAGGATGACCGCGTCCCAAGTATTTCACACCCCCTTTGACGAGGTTACGGATCTCCAGCGCCGCAACGCGAAAGCGGTCAACTTCGGCATTGTGTACGGCATCAGCTCCTTTGGCTTAAGTCAGGACCTGAGTATCACAAGGAAAGAGGCGGCTCAGTATATAGAGCATTACTTCGAGACGTACCCGGGAATCAAGAAATTTCTGGATGACTGCGTGGCTCATGCCAGAGAAAAAGGATACGCGGTCACTTTGTTTGGCCGCAGAAGACCGGTGCCGGAGCTGAAATCCAGCAATTTCATGCAGAGGAGCTTCGGGGAGAGAGTGGCGATGAATGCCCCCATTCAGGGAACGGCGGCGGATATCATCAAGATCGCCATGATCGGTGTCAATGAGGAACTGAAAGGACGCAATATGAAGTCCCGCCTGATCCTTCAGGTGCATGACGAGCTTCTCATCGAGGCGGATAAGTCCGAGGTGGAGGAGGTTCAGGCAATCCTAAAAGAGAAGATGGAAAACGCGGCGGAGCTTTTAGTGCCGCTGATCGCGGATATGCACACGGGAGAGAACTGGTACGAGGCGAAGTGATTCGAATTGAACGTTGGAGAAAACGATGGCTTTAAAAAATAAATTAGGTATCACGGATGCGGCGGAACTTGCCCGCGTTGAGGAAAAGATAAGCAAGGCAAAAGCGATTGAACTGTTTGAGACGAACCTTCTTGACACATTCGGGGCGGGGACATTTGTCTCGCTTGCCAAGATTCATGGATATTTGTTCGCTGAGATATATGACTTTGCGGGACAGGTACGCAAGGAAAATATAGCAAAGGGAAGCTTCCGGTTCGCTCCGGTGATGTATCTGGAAGCGGCTCTTGAAAACATTGATAAAATGCCGCAGTCAACCTTTGATGAAATCATCGAAAAATATGTGGAGATGAATGTGGCTCATCCGTTCCGCGAGGGAAACGGAAGGAGTACAAGGATATGGCTGGACTGTATTTTGAAAAAAGAGCTTCATCAGGTTATTGACTGGAGCAAGGTGGATAAAGAAGATTATCTTCTCGCCATGGAGCGCAGTCCCATCAAGGACGTGGAGATCAAGATGCTCTTAAGGCAGGCGCTTACCGATAAGATTGATGATCGCGAAGTCTATATGAAAGGCATCGACGCAAGTTATCATTATGAGGGTTACAATACCTACAGAACAGAAGAACTGGGACGAGCCAGATAGAACAAGACAAGGAAGACAAAACAAGATTAAAGGGAAGAAGCAGAAAGATTAAGCAGAAGGATAAAATGGGAGGACAGTGTGAAGGTTCTTGGCATCACAGGGGGCGTAGGTTCGGGTAAGAGCGAGACGCTCCGCTATCTGGAAGAAGAATACGGCGCGTATGTGTGCCAGATGGACGAGACGGCAAAACGGCTCCAAAGGAGTGGTACAGACTGCTTCCGGCGTATCGTCGGACATTTCGGGAACCGGGTGGTCGCTTCGGACGGAGAACTTAACCGGGTGGAGCTTGGGCGTATCGTATTCGCCGACAGCGAAGAGCTGCGCGCCTTAAATGACATTGTCCACCCGGCGGTTCTTCAGTGGGTGCGTCGGGATATTGAACAGAAACGTGCAGAGGGAAGGCAGCTCTACGTGGTGGAGGCGGCTCTTCTGACAGAAACGGGAAAAGAGCTGTGCGATGAACTCTGGTATATATACACAGAGGAGGGTGTGCGCCGGGAAAGGTTGAGGGCGTCCCGGGGTTACACAAAGGAGAAGATCGCGCAGATGATTGCCGCCCAGCCGCCGGAAGAGAGATTCCGCGCGGTATGTACTGCTGTCATAGACAACAGCGGGGATTTTGAAGATACAAAGAGACAGATAGGAGAGAGACTGAAACAATGAGAATGTGCAGCATTGCCAGCGGCAGCAGCGGGAATTGTATCTATGTAGGAAGTGACAATACCCATCTGCTGGTGGATACAGGGATCAGCAAAAAGCGGATCGAACAAGGCTTAAAGGAACTGGAGATCAAAGGAGAAGAACTGGACGGGATACTCATTACCCATGAACATTCAGACCATATTCAGGGACTGGGCGTGTTCAGCCGCAAATACGAAGTCCCGGTCTATGCGACCCCGGGGACCATACAGGGCATTATGAATTACTCAGGACTTGGGAAAGTGCCGGACGGCCTCTTTCATCCCGTACATACAGACGAGCCGTTTCTTCTCGGGGATGTGACGGTGAATCCGTTCGCCATCTCCCACGACGCCAACGAGCCGTCCGGGTACCGTCTGGAGTGCGGCGGGAAATCCGTTGCAGTTGCGACTGATCTGGGGAAATACGACGAATATACCGTGGAGCATTTAAAAGGACTGGACGCGGTGCTTCTGGAGGCGAACCATGACATCCATATGCTGGAAGTGGGCGGGTATCCCTACTATTTAAAACAGCGTATTTTAGGGGACAGGGGGCATCTGTCAAATGAATTGTCAGGCCGTCTGCTTTGTGATATACTACATGATAATCTAAAGCATATCGTGCTTGGGCATTTGAGCAAAGAAAATAACTACGCGAAGCTCGCTTATGAGACGGTCAAGCTGGAGGTCACACTGGCTGACAATGACTATAAAGGCGAAGACCTCAATATGTTTGTGGCTGACAGAGATGCCGTTTCGGATATCATTATGATCTGACCTGAGAGGAGAAGAAAAATGAAAAAATGTATTGTCACAGTGCTTGGAAAAGACACAGTAGGAATTGTTGCGAAGGTATGTACTTATCTGGCGGAGAATAAGATCAATATCCTTGACATCTCACAGACGATCGTCCAAGGCTATTTTAATATGATGGTGATCGCGGATATCACAGGACTTGAGAAGGATTTTACCGTTGTGTGCGATGAGATGGAGAAGCTGGGAGAGGAGATCGGAGTGAACATCCGCTGCCAGAGGGAAGATATCTTTGAGAAAATGCACAGACTGTAAAGAGTTGAAAAAAGCGAGTGAGGATTGCAGATATGATAAATATGTATGAAGTGTCAGAGACGAATCAAATGATCGAGCATGAGAATCTGGACGTGAGAACCATCACGCTGGGTATCAGCCTGCTCGACTGTATTGACTCCGACTTGGGTATGCTAAACCATAAGATATATGAAAAGATCACTAAGACAGCAGAGAATCTGGTATCTGTAGGACAGGATATCGAGAAAGAATTCGGCATCCCGATCGTGAATAAAAGAATCTCCGTTACGCCGATTTCGTTAGTCGGCGGTGCGGCATGCAAGTCGCCGGAGGATTTTGTGACCATCGCAAGGACGCTTGACAAGGCGGCTGAGAAGGTGGGCGTGAACTTTATCGGAGGATATTCCGCCCTTGTGTCAAAGGGCATGACAAAGAGCGATGAAAACCTCATCCGTTCCATCCCGCAGGCGCTCTCTGAGACGGAGCGTATCTGCAGTTCCGTAAATGTAGGCTCCACAAAGACCGGGATCAACATGGACGCGGTGCGTCTCTGCGGGGAGATCGTGAAGGCCACCGCCGAAGCGACGAAAGAGAGTGATTCCCTCGGGTGCGCGAAGCTGGTCGTATTCTGCAACGCTCCGGACGACAACCCGTTCATGGCGGGAGCATTCCTTGGAGTGACTGAGGCGGACGCGGTCATCAATGTGGGCGTCAGCGGTCCGGGCGTGGTGAAGAAAGCGCTGGAAAAAGTGCGGGGAAAAGGCTTCGAGGAGCTTTGCGAGACGATTAAAAAAACGGCCTTCAAAGTGACCCGCGTCGGACAGCTTGTAGCAGGAGAAGCGTCACAGCGTCTCGGCATTCCCTTCGGTATCGTGGATCTTTCCCTTGCCCCGACGCCGGATGTGGGCGACAGTGTGGCGGAGATCTTAGAGGAGATCGGTCTTGAGAGAGTAGGTGCCCCCGGTACGACGGCGGCTCTCGCACTGCTTAATGATCAGGTGAAAAAGGGCGGCGTGATGGCGTCTTCTTATGTAGGAGGCCTAAGCGGCGCGTTCATCCCGGTGAGCGAGGATCAGGGAATGATCGACGCGGTCAATGCAGGCTCCCTCACCTTAGAGAAATTAGAGGCGATGACCTGTGTGTGCTCCGTAGGACTTGACATGATCGCCATCCCGGGCAAGACAAGTGCGGCAACCATTTCAGGCATCATCGCGGACGAGATGGCCATCGGTATGGTGAACCAGAAGACAACGGCAGTGCGCCTTATCCCGGTCATCGGAAAAGATGTGGGAGATACGGCAGAGTTTGGCGGGCTCTTAGGTTACGCGCCGATCATGCCGGTAAATGAATTCGGGTGCGATACATTTATCAGCAGACAGGGCAGGATACCCGCGCCCATCCACAGCTTCAAAAATTAGCAATACTGACAGTCTGTACAGAGCAGGCTGGTGCCGAGAATACAAAATACCGCCGTGTGATACGGCAGAAATGGAGAGAACAATGAGCAGAGTGGCGATCGTAACTGACAGCAACAGCGGGATCACACAGGAGAGAGGAAAGGAACTCGGGATTTATGTACTCCCTATGCCTTTTTTTATCGACGGTAAATTATTTTTAGAAGATATTACTTTGACACAGGAAGAATTTTATAAAAAACTGGGCGAGAATTCGGACATCTCCACCTCACAGCCTTCACCGGGCAATGTGATGGAGCTGTGGGAGGAAGTGCTCAAGGAATATGAGGAGATCGTCTGCATCCCCATGTCCAGCGGACTTTCCAGTACATGCTCCACTGCGATGTCCATCGCGTCAGAGTACAAGGGACGCGTACAGGTTGTGGACAATCAGAGAATATCCGTCACGCAGGAGCAGTCTGTGTATGATGCCATGAAGCTGCGCGACGAAGGAAAGTCAGCGGCGGAGATCAAGGAAGTCCTCGAGCGGGAAAAGATGCTCTCCAGCATCTATATCACGGTGGACACGCTGAAATACCTCAAAAAGGGAGGACGTGTCACTCCGGCGGCGGCAGCCATCGGCACGGTGCTCAACCTAAAGCCTGTCCTCCAGATTCAGGGAGAAAAACTGGATGCTTTCGCCAAAGTAAGAGGCTGGAAGGCGGCAAAGAAATCCATGCTCAACGCGATCGAGAAAGACTTAAACGAGCGCTTCGCGGACATTAAAGACGACATGGTGCTGGGCGTGGCATATACCTGCACGAAGGAAGAAGCGCAGGAGTGGAAGCAGGAGGTCATGAACCGCTTCCCGGGATATGACATCGTGGAAGGCCCGCTGTCTCTGAGCGTGGCATGCCATATCGGACCGGGGGCAATGGCAGTGACCTGTATGAAGCGGGTGTAGATTTGGAACAGCCGGAGATAGAAATCATCCGCAAAGATGTTTTGTCTAAATCGTATTCTGCGGGAATGTACCGGCAGTTTCGGCTCCGCTCCACAGAACAAGAAAAATAATAAAATCCGGAAACATGCTGAAAACAGAAATTGGCAGGGAGCAACTCGGCTTCGCCTCAGACAATCTCTCTGCCGATTCCAACGCATATTTCCGGATTTTTATTTTTCTAAGTCCTATTTCGAAGCCGTCTTATCTTCCGACACATCTTCGCAGGAACACTTGTAAGTCCTATGATATATGGCATACAAAGCGATGAAAATAAAATTGACGGGGTATTATTCGATATGAAATTTGAAAATGTTTATTTTGTAAATGGTACTGCATATGCCGGAAAATCTACTATAGTAAAAGCATTAGCAAATAAATATGATGGTATTGTGTGCGAAGAGAATTATCATGATACACTCATCGCGGATTTAGACAGTGCTGAATTCCCAAGTTTAACGTATACCAGAGATTTGGTTAATTGGAGTGATTTCATAAGAAGAACACCTGATGAGTATGAGGCATGGGTAAACGGTTGCATCAGGGAATGCACAATTTTGGAATTGAAAATATTAGAGAAAATATCGAGGCGTGGCAAAAAGGTGTTCGTAGATACGAATATTCCAATAGAAGTATTATGGGACATTTCGGACATTGACCATGTTTTGATTATGTTGGCAAACCCCGATATATCGGTTAACAGATTTTTTGACAGACCGGATAAGGAAAAGCAATTTTTGTATCAATTATTACTAAAAGAAGAAAATCCGGATAAGGCATTAGACAATTTCAAAGAATGCTTGAAAAGAATCAATTCAAAGAAAAGATATGATAATTTTTTGAATTCGGGATTTCATGTGATTTTAAGAGATGAATCAAGAACAATTGAGGAGTCTTTGTCACTGGCTGAAAAGGTGTTTCGATTAAGATGAATGCAACTTTCAATTCAAATCAATAAAAAATAAGAAAAGATACACCCTCCGATTCCGACACAGCCTTCTTATCGCGAATTGTTGAGGGATAGAAAGACCGCGGGGCAACAGGTATCCTGAGCAGACCGTAAAGCGATGTCGGCACTTGGCTCACGTACTTTGTGAGCCTATGTACCGTTACATCGCGTCCCGAGTGCAAACGTGTCTGTGAAGGATACCTGTTGCCCCGCGGTTATATTCTATCTCCTCGACAAATCCGAATTTATCACCCAATTCCTCCGAAGAAGATTCCCAATATATACACAAGCACTGCCACGCCGCAGAACACGTATCTTGTCATGGGTTCGAACCATTTCCCGAGTGAGCGTCTCCTGCCGAGCTGGACTGCATTTCTGGCAAAGGTCTTGCCGCACACCCAGAACATGGTGATTCCTGCGAGAAGAGCTCCAAGCGGAATGACATATATGGATATTGTGTCCATCCACGGACTTAACAGTCCGCCTTCTACGAAAATCCCGATGCCGGCAGTCACGATACCGACCAGCGTGATGGAGGATATCCTTGACCATCCGAGGCGTTTCTGGAGTGCTTCCACCGGACTTTCCAGCAGGTTCATAAGTGATGTGACACCTGCGAAGAGAACGGCGAGGAAGAAGATAACGGCAAATACCTGCCCGAAGGGGATGCTCCGGATAACTGCGGGGATCGTGATAAAAAGAAGTCCCGGGCCGGAGTTCGGCTCCATCCCGTATGCGAATACAGCAGGGATGATGACCAGACCTGCGAGAAGAGCGGCAAGTGTGTCAAAAAATGACACATATTTTGCACTGCTTACTATGTCCACGTCAGATTTCAGATAGCTGCCATATACGACAGTACCGCTCCCGGCGAGGGAAAGGGAGAAAAATGCCTGTCCCATGGCGTACACCCATGTCTGTGGGTTGGCCATTGCCGACCAGTCTGGTTTGAACAGATAAGAATATCCCGGACCGGATCCGTTGAGGAAGAACACACGGACGGCAAGGAAGAGAAAGAGGACAAAGAACGCTGGCATCATGACCTTGTTCACCTTCTCGATCCCCCGGGAAACTCCGAAAGACATACATATGAGTACAAGAACCAGTCCCAGCAGATGCCATGGGATACTCCCGAACTCGCCTGACAGTCCGGTAAATACAGCGACAGGATCGTCCGAGCTGACGATCTCTCCCGTGATAGAATCTGCGAGGAATTTTAAGATCCAACCGATGATAACGCTGTATCCGATGGCAATCCCCAGAGATCCGATGACCGGGATCAGTCCGATGAATGTGCCGATCTTAGAATTTCTGATCTCAAACGCTTTCTTAAATGCACCAAGCGGGCCGGACTGCATGGCGCGTCCGAAAGCCATTTCCCCGATTACTCCAGTAAAGCCGATAAGAACCACGAAGAGAATATAGGGGATGAGGAAGGCGGCTCCGCCGAACTCTCCCGCGCGGTAGGGAAACATCCAGATATTTGCCATTCCCACAGAACTGCCGATGCAGGAGATGACAAATCCCCATTTGTTGTTAAACTTGTCTTCTGATATAGTATGCTTCGATTTCATAAGTATAGACTCTCTTTCCTAAATAATAAAAACAGTATATAAAATACTGTAAAACACAGTTATTATAGCACGGATATAGGGCCGGTGGAAAAGAATTTACAAAAAGAAGAAAATAACTGTTGACAAAGCTGTGCTGGCGTGATAAATTAATCAGGCTGTCGCTTGAAGGCAAACGAAAGTGGAGCGTATAGAGCGGAGCAGAAAAATAAAAAAGTTCTTGACAAACGAAAAACACTTTGATATACTGTCAAAGCTGTCGCTTGAAAAGGACGACAGGAACCTTGATAACTGAACAATAGACAACAACCCTTGAAAATTTCTTTGAAGAGAAAAATTTTTCGAATGAGCGGAGACCGCGCGAGCAATGCGGCGGAGTGGAAAACTTGTTTTCCGAAGGCGGCGCAGGCGAGCATTGGCGTAGCCAACGAAGCGAGAAACTTTGTTTCGAGCTGAGAGAGCGGTCGAAGCAGAACCAAACACAGTAAAGAGGGAAAGAATTAGCTAGTAGGTTGATTCTGAACTCGGAACAAACGGCTTTCCATGAAAGCGAAGAAGCTCCCGCAGCTCTAAGCTCGTGAGGGATCTCGCTAAGAGCATGGGGAGCGCAAACGAACGTAAGGTCTGAAAAGACCAGACTTAAGTTCTTTATGCGAGAGTTTGATCC
>DWYT01000037.1 GCA_019118545.1 Candidatus Mediterraneibacter merdavium
AGGATATTTTTAAGAAGTCCGGAAATTGTCATATTGGACGAGGCGACCTCAGCGCTTGACAATACCTCCGAGAGACATATGCAGACAGAGATCGAGAAGATGAAGGAGGAGAGTCAGGTGACGGTCATCTCCATCGCCCACAGGCTGACCACCCTGAAAAACTGCGACGAGATCCTTGTATTTGACCGTGGGAAAATATGCCAGAGAGGGAAATATGAGGAACTGATCGGACAGGAAGGGATATTTAGTGACATGTACCACGGAAGGATGAAATAAAGGCAGTTATCTGCATGACGAAAGATACCGAAAGACCGCTGCTGTCGGCTTGTCAGCAGCGGTCTTGATATATCAGTTTTTGTTGGCAGGTTTTGTGCTGTAAAGCGTTATTCCAGAGGAATCTCGATCTTGTATACGGCGATCCCTTCCAGATATTCCCGCAGCGTCTCTTCCGTGTCGCCCAGATTTACCCGATCCTGTATCGCCATCCATGCCTCGTCTGTGGGAGTGCTCATATAGTATACGGTGATATTTGAAAGGTCATAGTCCTGTGTGGGGAACATACCGACCTTGTCTGTGATCTCTTTTCCGGAGCCGTCCAGCATGACGGACTGGAGAGAAGATACATCCTCGTATCCCGGCTGTATCAGAGTTTCATCGTAGGAGATATTTATGATCGCTTCGTAGGGAGAGATGGTGATGTCGGTTATGACCATTCCGTTGGGAGCGGCTTGGTTGACTTCTACCGTGCGGATATCGATCTCTGTCTTTTCTACCACATTGGAAAATTCCCAGTTGTCTCCCTCCGCCAGAAATACAACTCCTGTTTCATCCAGACAGCGGATGGAATGTATCTTCAGATCCCATGTAAAAGAATCAGGAATCTCAAGCTCCCCATACGGGTACAGGGAAAAGTCGATGCGGAAGGCTCCGACAAAGGTATGGTCATCTTCCATGTGTCCTGTGATATGTCCGCTGGTCTCATCTTTTATCCCGGCAAAATCCATTGTCTGTTCAAATTCCATGGTCAGCCGGTTGGCGTAGCCGTTTTCATTCGTTCCCTGTGAGTTTTTCTGAAATTCTTCAGAAAACGCTTCCTCTGATTCTATGATGACGGCGGCGTTGAGCGCCGTATCCGTGCAGGAAATCTCGGACAGAGTGACCGTGATCCCGTCGCTTTTGGCAGACTGCGTTTCGTCCAGACTATCCGCGATAGAAGCGTAATCGCCGGAATAAATCTGCTCATCCTGAACTCTGCTGAAGATATTTCCGATCAGGGGCAGCTTCTCGGCAAGAGCGGGATTGCTGATGAGGACGACGGATAACATGACGATGCAGACAACAATGGCTGCGCATCTTCCCGCGATCTTATGAAACTGTTTTCTTTTATGGGAAATGCGGATCGTATCCATGTTTTCTGACACGATGGCATCAAGCTTTTCTGTTGGGACTTTGATATCGTTAAGATCAATTCGCATAAAAATAATCCTCCTTTAATATTTTCTTAAGTTCTCCGCGGGCACGGCTTAAATATGCTTTTACACTGCCCTCGGGAGCGTCCATGGCAAACGCCATCTCGCGGATGGACAGTCCGCTGAAATATTTCAGTACGATGGCAGTCCGGTATTTTTCGGAAAGCTGCATGATGGCAGCGGTCAGGTCGAGGCGCTCTTCCAGAGACACTGCCTGATATCTGTTGGAAAGCATTTCGGGATTGAGGCTGTCATAGTATACAATCTTTTTCTGCTCGTCCTTCGCTGTATTGATAAGTATCCGCGTCAGCCATGTCCTGAACCACTCGGGATTCTTGAGGGTACGGATATTCTGATAGCCTTTGAGTATCGCGGAACCCACAAGGTCAAGGGCATCCTGCTCGTTTTTTGTATACAGAAAAGCAATCTTGTAAAGATATTCCTGATGGAGACGTATCAGTTCGCCGTAAGCATCGGGATTCCCTCTGATCGCTTTTTTGATCAGCCGGATATTTTCACTTGCGTCCATTTCGTTTTCTCCTATCTCAAAATTTGTAAAATAAGAAAGCGCCTTTTTAGTTTACATTGGTTAGACGCCAAAAGTAAGAGAAAGGTTACATTTATTTCGATTTTCTGTTGCGCTTCACATTAAAAAGCGAGTATATCGCTCGAGCCGGGAAATACTGTTTCTAACTGTAGATATTTCGGAGGTTCGGATATGGGGAAAACACTTTTTCTGATCGTTGATATGCAGAATGGATTTATCAATCACTTTACGGAAAATCTTGTTGGGAAAATATATGATTTTCAGCATAGGATTGAAAAGCGCGTGATCACGGCGGGCACCCGCTATGTGAATCATGAGCGGACGGCGTGTTATCTGTTCGAGGGATGGAAAAGCTGCATGGCGGGAACAGAAGAAGCGGAGATCGTGCCGGAGTTGCGAGATAGCATGAAAAAAGTGTTTGATAAGGACAAATATAGCTGCTGGAACGAAGAGATGCAGATATTCGTCCGCGAAAATAACATTGACAAGATTTACTTCGCGGGCGTGAATACGGGATGCTGCGTCCTGCACAGCGCCCTTGACTGCTATAACGACCTTGTTGAGTGCGCGGTCATAGAGGATCTTTGCGGCTCCACATCAGGAGCGGAGGAGCATGAAAACGCGCTCGCCGTGCTGAGGAATTGCATCACAGAGAAAAGAGTGGTCACGGCGGAGCAGGTATATAGAGAACTGTAACAGTTCAACCTGCTTATTCCTGATGGCCGGTAACAGTTCAGCCCGCGCCATTCGTAAAACCGCACTTCGTGCTTATTGCGGCTGTCGCCGCTGTTTTACTCATCAGATGGCTGAACTGTGATACAGAAATTTTTCTTGACTTATTTTAATGATGTTCATATAATAAATGAGTATATTGCAAAGACTTGGAAGAGGATCAGTAAGAGTGCATACCCGCGGATATTTCGCGGAGCGTGTGATACAGAGAGCTGCCGGATGGTGCAAGGCAGCGGCACAGCCTCTGAACTCGCCTCGGAGTCCTTCTGCTGAACCAAGCGGTAAGAGTAGGCAGGAGCGGGAATTCCCGTTACAGAATGAATGAGTGCATCCGTTTACACGGGTGAATAAGAGTGGTACCACGGAAAAGAAAGCCTTTTCGTCTCTTGTATTTCAGAGAAGAAGGCTTTTTATTATTCTATGAGAAAGTCCTGCGGACCATCTCACAGAATAATAGCCCTCCGGGCAGGATGCACACGCCGCAATAAGGTGATTTACCGCTTTGCGGTATTGCGGCGGCGCGCAAAGCGTGCAAGCCTTGGAGGATAGCGGAGCAGGGAAAGTTGAAGTGTGCTTGCCTGCTTTGTTCTTGAGTAATGAAACAGATGCGCAGCGGCACATCAAAGAAAGAGAGGAATCATCACAATGGGTACAAAGATTGTGTACAACCACAAAGCCATCGAGAAAAAATGGCGCGAGAAATGGGCGGAGAATCCGGTCAATCCGCGCGTGGATGACAACGGAGAGAAGAAGCAGAAGTATTACTGCCTCGATATGTTCCCCTATCCGTCAGGAAACGGACTTCATGTGGGGCACTGGAGAGGCTACGTGATCTCAGATGTATGGAGCCGTTATAAACTCCAGCAGGGATACTATATCGTGCATCCCATGGGATGGGATGCGTTCGGTCTTCCGGCGGAGAACTATGCCATCAAGATGGGTGTCCATCCGGCGAAATCCACGGCGGAGAACGTGGCGAACATCAAGAAGCAGATCAACGATATCGCAGCGCTCTATGACTGGGATATGGAAGTGAATACGACAGATCCGGCGTTTTATAAATGGACGCAGTGGATCTTCGTGAAGATGTTCAAGGAAGGCCTTGCATACGAGAAAGAGTTCCCCATCAACTGGTGTCCGTCCTGTAAGACAGGTCTGGCAAACGAGGAGGTCGTAAACGGAAAATGTGAGCGCTGCGGCGCGGAGGTGACGAAGAAGAACCTGCGTCAGTGGATGCTGCGCATCACGAAATATGCGGATCGTCTGTTAAATGACCTCGACAAGCTGGACTGGCCGGAGAAGGTTAAGAAGATGCAGACAGACTGGATCGGGAAATCCTACGGCGCTGAGGTGGATTTCCCGGTAGAGGGAAGAGACGAGAAGATCACGGTCTATACGACAAGACCGGATACACTTTACGGAGCGACCTTCATGGTGCTTGCTCCGGAGCATGCTCTGGCGGCGTCACTTGCTACAGACGAGACAAGAGAGGCGGTAGAGAAATACATTTACGAGGCTTCCATGAAGTCCAACGTAGACCGTATGCAGGATAAGGAAAAGACAGGCGTGTTCACGGGAAGCTATGCTATCAACCCGCTAAACGGCGCGAAGACACCGATCTGGCTGTCCGATTACGTTCTTGCCGACTATGGTACAGGAGCCATCATGTGCGTTCCCGCCCATGACGACCGTGACTTTGAGTTTGCGAAGAAATTCGATATCCCGATCATTCAGGTCATTGCAAAGGACGGCGTGGAGATCGAGAACATGACAGAGGCATATACAGAGGCAGCCGGCACCATGATCAATTCCGGCGAGTGGAATGGAATGGAGTCCGCAGTGCTCAAAAAAGAAGCGCCGCACATTATCGAAAAGAGAGGGTTAGGACGCGCGACGGTAAACTACAAGCTGCGCGACTGGGTATTTTCCCGCCAGCGTTACTGGGGCGAGCCTATCCCGATCATCCACTGCCCGGACTGTGGATGCGTACCGGTGCCGGAGGAAGATCTTCCGCTGACTCTGCCGGACGTAGATTCCTACGAGCCGACAGGAACGGGCGAGTCCCCGCTGGCAGCCATTGACGAGTGGGTGAACTGCACCTGCCCGGTGTGCCAAAAACCGGCGAAGAGAGAGACGAACACCATGCCCCAGTGGGCAGGATCTTCATGGTATTTCCTGCGTTATGTGGACAATCACAACGACAAGGAACTGGTTTCCAGAGAGAAAGCGGATGAGATGCTCCCGGTGGATATGTATATCGGCGGCGTCGAGCATGCAGTGCTCCACCTTCTGTACTCCAGATTCTATACAAAGTTCCTGTATGACATCGGAGCGATCGACTTTGACGAGCCGTTCCACAAGCTGTTCAATCAGGGGATGATCACTGGAAAGAACGGCATCAAGATGAGTAAGTCCAAAGGAAACGTCGTTTCTCCGGACGATCTGGTGCGCGACTACGGATGCGACTCCCTGAGAATGTATGAACTCTTCGTGGGACCGCCGGAGCTGGACGCAGAGTGGGATGACCGCGGGATCGACGGCGTCAACCGCTTCCTGAAACGTCTCTGGAACCTGCTCATGGACAGCAAGGATCAGGATATCAAGGCGACGAAAGAAATGATCAAGCTGCGCCACAGGATGGTATGCGACATCACCACCCGTCTGGAGAGCTTCAGCCTGAACACTGTCATCTCCGGATTCATGGAGTACAACAACAAGTTCATTGAGGTGGCAAAGAAAGAGGGAGGAATTGATAAAGAGACATTGGAGACCATCGCAGTGCTCATCTCCCCCTTTGCGCCGCATTTCGCGGAAGAGATGTGGGAGCAGTTGGGACACACGGATACCGTGTTCAAGGCAGGCTGGCCGACATACGATGAGAACGCCATGAAGGACGATGAGATCGAGATCCCGGTGCAGATCAACGGCAAGACAAGAGCCGTCGTGAGCATCTCCGCTGAGGCGACGAAAGAAGAAGCGATCGCGGCAGGAAAAGAAGCGATCGCAGATAAACTGACAGGGAATGTGATCAAAGAGATCTATGTTCCGAAGAAGATCATAAATATTGTAATGAAATAGGCAGTGCGGATAACAAAGAGCCTCGCCTCCTTATGCTTGCATAAAAGGAGCTGAGGTTCTTTTGTTATCCATAGGGCGTTTTTAGGAGAAAATACTTGTCAAAGAAACTTTGCACCTCTATTTATTCACTGTAAAAGGTTAATTGCTTTACTTTGAGCATTGTTCTCTTGCATAATAGTGTTCAAAGGAAAACGATATGAATTAGAAACGGAGCGATACTATGAATATAGGAAATCAAATATCGATTATTCGTAAAGAAAAGCAATTAACACAAGAGGAATTTGGCAAATTATTTCATGTTACGCGACAAACTGTTTCAAATTGGGAAAACGAAAAAAGTTATCCTGATTTACAAACGCTTATAGACATGAGCAATCAGTTTGAAATCTCCCTTGATACATTATTGAAGGAGGATTCTAAAATGGTAAAAGCAATAGATAAAGAAAGAGTATTAGGTACAATCAAACATGAAAAGTCAATCATAGACTTTTTTACGGGTGCAGGGACCGGAATTGTTGCATCATGTTTATTTTCTCCAGATTCAACAATACGAACAGTAACGATTATGGTTGGACTTGTAATGTTAGGAATTGGCTGGTATAAAAAGGCAAAGTGTGATAAAAAGATATTCAAGTATATGGAAGAACACGAAGAGGTCTGATTTTAGATAGACACAAATTCCAGTATGGA
>DWYT01000038.1 GCA_019118545.1 Candidatus Mediterraneibacter merdavium
GCCGCGGTGAGAGTAAATACAGGATACGCGGCGATGCTATTTTTAAATGGGAAAAGCCTTGAATATCTGTTCTAGGATACAAGCTTCATCTTATTGAGGGGCCAGTAGCGGAATACTGCTTTTCCCAATATCTCATCCTCGGATACAAAGGTGTGCTCCCAATACCGGGAGTCCCGGGAGTTATTACGGTTATCGCCCATGACGAAATAGCAGTTTTCGGGCACTGTGTAAGGGCCGAAACTCCCTGCCATGGGTTCTCTGGTCTCCACGTCGTCAAGCGGCTCATCTGATCCGTTGATGTAGATGTTCCCGTCATGGATCTCCACGGTTTCCCCGGGCAGTCCGATGATGCGCTTGATAAAAAGCTGGCTCTCATCGTCGGGATATTTAAAGATGATGATATCAAAGCGTTCCGGCTCACCGAACACATAGGCAAGACGATTGCCGAATACCCGGTCGCCGGGCATGATTGTGTCTTTCATGGAGCCTGACGGAATCTGTGCGTTCACGAGAATGAATGAATTTATCAAAACAGCGGCAATAAAAGCTGCGGCAAAGGCAAACCCCCACTGCAGGAGTTCTTTCGCAAGAGAATGTTTTGTGTTATCAGTGTTCCTTCGTCTCATAGGATACCCGCTTTCTGTCATGGAAAATTTAATACTGGTTCCAATGCGCCGCTTCGCGCAAATAATACAGAGCCGATGTGTCGGGTGTGCTCCTTTCACATCGGCTCTGTCATTATATCAGATATTTCCAGAACTGTACAATCTTTTTCTTCGCGCGGTCAGTTATTACGTAACAGCCATTTGATTCGACAGCATTTCTGCTTTGTACAGTAGGAAGCGTCTGGTGAATTTGGAAGAAGCAGCCAGCGGCGGGGAGAGGTTTCGCTGTGACTTTGAAGGAATCTGACGGAATATCTTATCGGGATGAGAAACTGTTGTTAAGCAGTGTGAGGAGATTGTCTGAGTGAAACGAGTTGCTCCTCGCACTGCTTTGTCTTTAAACAGCTTCTCAGTCCGTTAGATATTCCCAGATTCTGGAACGGAACAGCGAAACCTCTCCCTGACCTCTGACTGCATTTCAAAATCTCCTCCGCTTCCAGACGTTATCACAAAGAAATGCCATCGAATCAAATGTCTATTACGTTATTGCTGCTGCGGGAAAGATACGTTCACTTTTATGACGCCGTCGTCGTATTTTGCGCTGATGCTTCCGCCCATCTGCTCAGTAAGGGCGCGGGCGATAGAAAGTCCCAGTCCGGTGGAATCCGAGGACGCTGTTTCCACTGTATAGAAGCGGTCAAACAGGCGGCCCACCTGTACCTCATCCAGCTTATGGGCATGGTTGGAAAAACAGATTTCCCCGCTTTCGGACAATGAGATCTCGAGATCTCCGTCACTGTATTTTACCGCGTTGCCGATGATGTTTGCAAATACGCGGGAGAGAGCGCTTCGGTTGAGCATCCGCTGTACCTTCTGACCGGGAAGTGATACGGACGGAGTGATATGCTTCTGCTTCAAATCGGTATAAAATGCCGACAGGCTTTCTTCGAGCATACTGTTTAAGACAACAGGCTCACTGGCGGTACCGTTTGACACGCTGGTGAACACAGAATAGCGGAACAGTTCTTCCGTAAGCTGCTTCATGATCTCTGTGCGCCCGCGAATGATTTTCAGATACCGCAGGGAATTTTCTGTCTGTTCTTCCCCGTCCAGCATATCGAGATACCCGCAGACGGCAGTCAGGGGAGTGCGCAGGTCATGGGAAATATTCGTGACTGCGTTTTTCAGTTCCGCGTTACCCTGCTGATAACGATGTCTGTCATTTTTTAATTTCTTTAGCTCTGTATTGATCGTATCAGCAAGCGACTGCATGTGCCTATCCCTGCAGGGGAGATCGATCAGGGTGTTTGTATCCATGTTCATTCGCTCGGAAAATGATCTTTCTATCTCATGTGCTGAGTGTTTCAGCAGACAGATCTTGACAACAAGGCAAAGGATAATGACGATAAGGACGCCGATGAGGCAGTACAGCCAGAATACCATGATAAATCTCCTTTTTGTAAATACGGCAGCAGTCCGCCGCGCACTGGGCGGAGCTGCTGCGGATGTTATTTGATATCTCTCTTCCGGAACGCGGATATGCCAATCCCGGTGGCAGCCACGGTGATGATGCCCTGATACAGACAGGAAAGTCCGGGGGAGGCAAGAGTACCCTGAGAGAGACTTGCTCCCACACCGGTGGGGAGGAAGCTTTCAAGGAACTGATAGACCCTGCGCTCCATGCCACGTGGATAAGCAGGATTGGGAATATCAGGAGTCGATTCATCTGAAACTGCCACTGCCTGTCCGGCGTCTCCCAGCGTATATGTTACCTGAGGTATTGTTTCCGGCTGACTTAATTTTGCCGTGACATAGATTGAAACAACGATAAAAAAGCATACTCCGAGCAGAGTGGCCACTGCGCTGAGAGCTTTATTTTGGCAGAGCATCACGATCAGGGTGAACAGTGAGGTGAGGGCAAGGGACATCAGAAAAGTACACAGGATGAGGATCACGATACCTTTCAGGCTGACTCCGTCAAGACCGCACAGAGGGATTCCCGCCGCAAGGGCTCCGGCAAGATAAGCAGTACACATAGCGATCCCCGCCACAGAGCAGACGGTCAGATTGGACAGATAGATCGCCGCGCGCGTATGCCCGATGATCAGTTTGTTCCGTATCGTGCCGTCGCTGTATTCCGTGCCGATGAAAAGGCTTGTCTGGGCAGCCTGCAGTATGCCCGCGAAAAGGGCAAATGCAAAAAGCATACTTGAAAGAGCCGGAGGTTCATATCCATAACTTACAGTAGCGATGTATTCCATCACTTTCATAAAGATTCCCCAGAGCGCCATGACAATGACAGAGATCCAGAAGAAACGGCTTTTTCTTAATTTTACAAAATCAGCGTATAACAGTCTACTCATGTCCTTTCCCTCCTCCGATCAGATTTACATAAAAGCTCTCAAGGCTCTCCTCCCGCTCGGTCATGGAGATGATGTCGCATCCTTGTCCGGCGAGGGCGAGAGTCAGCTCGGATACATTGACCTTTGCATAGATGTCAGCCATTGTATCAGAGAAGATATTGTACTGGAAATCCATCCCGTCGAGCACACGGGCGAGGGCGTGGATATCCGACACCTGTACGCGGATACATTTGCGGCAGGCAGCGTCCAGCTCCTTCGCGCTCATTTCCCTGACCATGTGCCCGCTGTCGATAAAGCCGTAATGGGTGGCGAGGCGGGAAAGCTCGTCGAGGATATGGCTGGAGATGAGAAATGTAATCTGTTCTTCCCGGTTCAGCTTTAGGATGAGCTCCCGGATCTCGATAATACCCTGAGGATCAAGACCGTTTACAGGCTCGTCGAGAATGAGAAAATCCGGACTTCCGGCAAGTGCGATGGCAATGCCGAGCCTCTGCTTCATGCCGAGGGAGAAGTCCTTCGCCTTTTTCTTTCCCGTGCCCTCAAGACCTACAAGGCGCAGAAGTCCGGGAATATCGTCAAAGGAAGGCAGTCCGATGATGCGGAACTGTTCCTTTAAGTTCTCCTCCGCGCTCATGTCCAGATAGATAGAGGGAGTCTCCACCACTGCGCCCATCCTGCGGCGGCATTTTGCAATCCCCGGTTCTGTATTTTTCACTCCGTATAAGGTGTAGCTGCCGGAAGCCGGCTCCTGCAGTCCGCAGATCAGGCGGATCAGCGTTGTCTTGCCCGCTCCGTTTTTCCCGACGAATCCATAGACCGCGCCCTTGGGCACATGAATGGAGAATCCGTCAAGGGCTTTGAAATGCCCGTAGTGTTTGCTCAGCGATTCCGCTGTCAGAATATAATCCATTGTAAGACCTCCTGTTATAATACTGCGCCGCTAAAAAGCGGCCGCACTTTTGTTGACATGGACTATTCTAGCCGGAAGTGGTTAAGAGAGCGGTTAAGGAAACAGTAAAGAATCCGTTAAGATTCTCTGCTGCTCGATCATTTTCTTGACCATAGGCACTGCACTTTTATCAGATATCTTCGTTCACCTTAGATACCCTCGTTCATTTTAAAGCCGATTCCCCAGACCGCCTCGATATAATCATTCCCGTCGGCGGCTTTCAATTTCCGCCGGAGATTGCTCACATGGACTTTCAGAGAGTTTTCCGTACAGTCGGGGGTATCTTCACTGATGCGGTCAAGCATCACAGACTTGGTGATAACCTGCGTGGGATTCAGCAGGAGCAGTTTAAGGATCGCGTATTCTGTCTGGGTCAGCCGGACAGAGCTGCCGGATACAGACGCAGTACGGGAATCTATATTCAGGACAAGATTCTTGAATATAAGCTCTCTCTGGGATGTGCCGGAATGGTCGGGTATTCCGGAAGAGCCTGTATTTCTAAGCTGCACCGTGATCCGCGCAAGGAGCTCGGACGTATCGAATGGTTTGGTGATATAGTCGCAGGCACCGCCAAGGAGTAGCTCTACTTTGTCCGTGACCTCAGCCTTGGCGCTCACGACGATGACCGGGATATCTTTGATAAGCGGGAGAAGCTGTTCCCCGGTAAGTCCGGGCAGCATCAGATCCAAAAGAATGAGATCCGGGCGCGCGGAAGAAAGGTACATAAGCGCTTCCGTGCCGGAATACGCCCGCACCGTGCCATAGCCTTCCTTTTCAAGTAATTCCTCAAGCATGTCTCCGATATATACATCATCATCAACGATCAGGATGGTTTTCATTTTCATGCCTCCAATCTCCGTCGATTCACAAGACGGTTTGGCCTGTGTAAATGGACGTCAGGTCTATTGTAGACAGAAGGGAGTAGGATTGCAAGCGCGTTTTATGATATAATGTCGACAGACATTATACCAGCGCCGGTTTGCAGCCGACGAGAGGTCGGCAATCCAATGCAAACCGTGCGCATCCCGCGGAGCGCAGCATGTCCGAAGGACATGGTATAATGTCGTCATAATAATGAATAAGGGGTTATGATTTATGATAAGGAAACAGTTTAGATCGATAGCAGTTTGCAGCATTATTTTTGCCTCCGCCCTCTTAACGTCCTGCGGGGAAGCGGGCGCGTGGATACAGATGGAACAGGAGCTTCCCGCCGCTGGCGGAAGCTATGAGACCATCGGGGAAGTCCCGGACTATGAAGGTGAACCCTATGTGGAGATCAATGGCAATGAGCCGGAATTTACTGAGGCGGAACTGACTATAGATTCTTACGAAGCATACAGTGAACTGGACGCTCTTGGCAGATGCGGGACAGCGCAGGCATGTATCGGAGAGGACTTAATGCCCGATGAGGAGCGGGGGGATATCAGCAGAGTAAAACCCACAGGATGGAAAAATAAGCCATATGATAATGTTGACGGGGAATATCTTTATAACCGTTGTCATTTAATCGGGTTCCAGCTCTCAGGGGAAAATGCGAACGAGGAGAATCTCATCACGGGAACCCGCTATATGAACACAGAGGGAATGCTCCCTTTTGAAAATATTGTGGCAGAGTATGTGCAGGAGACGGACAATCATGTGATGTACCGCGTGACTCCGGTATTCGAGGGAGACAATCTAGTAGCGTCAGGCGTACAGATGGAGGCGGAATCCGTGGAGGACGATGGCATTGGCGTCAGCTTTAATGTGTATGTCTATAACGTCCAGCCGGGAATATACATTGATTACGAGACAGGGGATAACCGGGAGGCGGAAGAAGGAGAGACAGACATATACCGCGCGGCGCTGGATGAAGAGGAGACAGGGGAAGACACCGTCAGTTCAGAACAGCAGGAATACATACTGAACAAGAATACGAAAAAATTCCATGATCCGGACTGCTCTGGTGCAAAAGACATCTTGCAGGGAAATAAAGAGGAGTATAAAGGTACGAGAGAATATCTGATAGAAGAAGGGTATGAGCCGTGCGGCATCTGTAAGCCATAAAAAGGTATAAAAAGCATCAAGAAAAAAGCGTGAAAAAGAGTGCATAGAATCAAGAAAAAAATCTTGACAAAAAAGATGTCTCACAGTATACTAAACGAGTGGTTTGCGAAAGCATACCACTTATACAGGGGATTGGTCAAATGGTATGATAGGGGTCTCCAAAACCTTTGGTGGGAGTTCGATTCTCT
>DWYT01000039.1 GCA_019118545.1 Candidatus Mediterraneibacter merdavium
GCTAAAGCAATGCTAACTCACCTGCATAGCAGGTGGTTTATTTGTTTTCAAAGTTCCGTTTTTCGGAACACGAAAAACTCCACAATGAAAACAGGGCCCTGCCCTACAATTAAATAACCGCTACCCTCACAGTAGCACTACCGAGCAGGAAATCTTGAAAAGGACTTCCTGCTTTTTCTTTTGCCAAAATGAGAAAGGAGAGCCTATGCAGGAAACCACACAGACAGCCACGAAAACCACTGCCGCCCCGAAGACGCAGACCGTCAAGCGGAAAATCGGCAAGACCACCTATGAATTGTTGCTACATTTCAGCCAGACAAGCACAGAACGCATGAGCGATAAAGTCATGCGACTACTGGAAAATGACCTGTCCGTAAAGAAATGAGGGAAACTTTTCTCTATGTCCTTGACAAACAGACCGAAACGGATCTTTAAAAACAATGTCTTAATCTGATGACATCTCTTTAAAGACCCGATCTTATCACTTTTTATATTTGGCAAGCGCTGTAATAACTGCTGCCGCCGCGAGAAGAAGGAGCACTCCTGCCAGAATGTTATTTTCCCCGTCCGTTCCCCCGGACTCTGTCTGCACCCCTGCCTCTTCCGATTCGTCCTGCTTTGCCGCTTCCCCGACCGATACGGTCAGCTCCGGAATTGTGCGGTACTCGTCCTCCACCAGACCGATCCCGGCATAGTTATCTGCATATACCTCGTTCTCACTCTCCCCGTCAGACACTCTTATCCCATGTCCGCCGTCAGAGAGCGGCACTTTGAGAATACCGTCTTCATCTGTCGTTCCTGTCTGCTCTTTTCCGCCGTCTACCCTGTAGCGGACTTCCTGACCTGCACAGACTTCTCCGTCTTCATCAATGATCCTTATTACCGCCGTGTATCCGGACGGCTCATAATCCCCGCCGCTGTAAGAGATCCTTCCCTGCGTACCGGCATAGCCGGTGAGGACGCCGTTTTCCAGATGTTCCTCAATATATGACCGGATCGTCTCCAGCTCTCCGCCTGCCTCAGCGTATTTGGGAATGTCCGCCAGCATCGTATAATCATTTCCACCCTCCATGATGTAATTATTGCTCACCATCATGATCTGCGTCGTTGTATCTGTCCTCTCCAGCGGCTCATCCTGTCCGTCCAGAGTGATGGATACCACTTTATTTCCTGTCTCTGCTGCCGGATCAAAAACGACTTTGAAGCCGCTGATCTGCAGGAATCCGCCGAACACCTCTGTCTGGAGAAGCATCCCTGTCTCCTTATCCTGTCCCTCAAGGCAGGAACCGGAAAGCTCCATTACTTCATATAAGACCGATGGCGTGACAAGCTTCATATACAGTGTGTTGGAAAATGGAAATGTCGTCGTCAGGCCGCCCAGCGTGATATCCCCGTTTCTGATTGCTTCCCTGATACCGCCGCCATTCTCTGCGGCGATCACAGGCAGTTTCTTCTCTTCCTCCGTCCCAACCGTCTCCAGCATGGCCCGCCCTGCCTGAGCGTATGCGTCCGCCGCCAGATCTCCATAATTCGTCTCTACAAATCTTGTCGGCGCCAGATCACCGATTGACCCTGCCCACAGCGTAGTATCTGTGCGGCCGATTTTTTCCGACAGCATCTCATTCTGGAAATCTTGGATCTCTGCAAGTCCGGCGCTCACCTCGCTGTCCGGTTCTGCCTCTGAGAGCGCCTCTGCGTCCAACAGCTCCTCCTGTGCATGGACGGAACCGTCTGATTCCACACTCACCGTTAATTTCCCGACAGCATTGAGGTTCGAACCCGTCTGCACGATCAGCACATCATTAACGATATCATTTTCCACGGTATGGCTGTGCCCGTCTATGATCACATCCAGCTCTCCCGCATATTCACCCGTCATTGCTTCCGCCAGTCCGGCTGACGTATATGGAGCGCCCGCTGTTTCATCTCCGAGATGAGCCACCGCGATCACGACCTCTGCCCCTTCTTCTTTGAGGTGGCTGATCTCCTGTTTTGCCGTCTCTGCTTCATCGGCAAAGGTAAGTCCTTCTATTCCGGCGGGATTGGTTGCTGTTGCGGTCTGCGCAGTAGTCAGTCCGAAGAAACCAACCGTTATCCCGTCCCGCTCCACCACAGTATGGCACCCCTCGTTTCCATCCTGAACTCCTTCCATCAAAAGGCCGCCGTCCGCGTCATATATATTTGCCGCTAAGATGGGAAATTCCGCCAGTTCCGCATTAGCAAGGAACGCTTCTGTCCCAAAATCAAACTCATGGTTTCCCGCTGACATCAGGTCATAACCCGCAAGATTCATCAGCCGGATCACGTCATTTCCTTTTGTCAAGGACGCGACCGGCATCCCCTGCGTTGCGTCTCCGGCGTCTACGAGGATCGCATCAGGATCTTCATTCTTTAGTCCCGCCACAACGGCAAGGCCGATCGAACCCTCGTCCTCACCTTCCAGTGATCCATGCACGTCATTGGTGTGATAAATGACAATCCGCGCTTCTTCCCCGCTGTCCGCTTCCTCTGCCGCCGCATCAAACGGCGCTGTCATAACCCCTGCGGCAAGTACGCACACCGCCAGCCTTTTCATATATTTCCCCATCCTGATGTCTATTCCTCTCTTTTCTTATCTTGTCCGGCTCTTGCTTGGCCGCCCTGCCACAGCGCTCCATGCTTCACCGATCCGGCACTGCGCCCTTCCCAACTGCGCGGCGGCCTGTTATTCTGCTCTCTGTGCCCGCAGCCATCTGACAGTATCCCGGATCGTTGTTTTCATATCCCTTGTCCGGTAACCCAACTCACTGGTCGCCTTCTCATGCGAGAAACGATCCGCGCTGTTGAGCACATGGAGAGAATACTTTGTATACAGGGGACGCCTTTTCTTTCTTCTTGCGTCTATGCGGATGAACGGCTCCGCCATCTTCGCCATCCACGCGGGAAGCACGGGGATCTTTTTTGTACGGACGAAAGCCGCTGCCATCTTTAAAAGTTCCCGCACCTCATAATGGCGGTTGGACAATATATAACATTCCCCTGCGCGTCCTTTTTCTGCGGCAAGAAGGCATCCCTTCGCCACGTCCCTTACATCCACAAAGTCGTAGCCGCCTCTTACACAGGCGGGAAGCGCTCCCCGCACATAATCCCTGATAAGCTGAACCAGATGGTTTCCGCTGCGGTCATACGGCCCAAGGATTCCCGAGGGCAGCACAACTACCGCATCTACCCCCTCCTGCGCGGCCCTTAACACTTCCTTTGTTGCCTCGGCCTTTGTCTTGGCATATCCGCCCACCACAGTATCAGGGGAGAATTCTTTTGTCTCCGCTATGACAGAAAGCTTATCCCCCTCTGGGATCGCGTGTACGGAACTGACATAGACGAGCCTTGAGACTTTATATTTCCTGCAAAGGCTGATGATATTCTTTGTCCCGTTTACATTCACATCATAAATGTGAGGGGACACCTCATTCGCGATATCCACGATCCCCGCAGTGTGTATGACCACAGTCTCCATGCCTGTCCCGCCGTCAAACAATTTTTCCAATGTCTCTATCCTGCGGACATCGCCTGATATATAACGGATATTGCCGGTGTCTTCCGCCTCCTCTCCCGGCGCCAGCAACCCCCGCACTTCTGCCTGTTCCTTTTTGAGCATCCGCACGATCGTACTGCCAAGATGCCCGCATGCCCCTGTTACGATATATCGTTTCTTCATACTCATCACACCCTTTTTTGTGAATCCTGTGTTGAGTTATCTGTTGTATTTATTATAGCATCCGCTTCCCCAAAGGCGCAATCTCATTTCTGTGATAAAACAATTCCGTATAATTATGTCATTTTATCTGAAAAATATTTGTACACTTTTCCAACACCCTCAGAATGGGGCGGAACAAAACGAGGCAGAGGATGAAATTGCCCCCGCCGTGGATCAAATCAAAGGGTATTCCGCTGACCCACCATGAAGCCATCATCACAGGCCCTCCGACAAATAAGTAAGGAATAGCGCACAGCGCTCCAAAACCTAGGCCAAATGCCCCGGCAAGCACTGCATACGCAAGAGCGGAGTCACATCCGCGCCGCTTCATAACCAGTGTCATCACCACGAGCAGCGGCCAGACATAAAGGTAATTGATGACCCACAGGTTCATCCCCCATATGAGGCACTCGATTCCTACAAAGGCAAATACCGCCGCAAATGTCTTCTTCCCGAACACAAGCGTACAGACAATGATAAGAAATGTGACCAGTTCAATGTTAGGTAAAAAGGCAAGGGCCGTTTTTGCCGCCTCAATGGCAGCGGTCATCATCCCGGTCACCACGATGTCGCCCGCTTTCCACTCCGGTTTACTCTGCACCTGATGCCTCGTATGCCAGACGGTAGGTATCCCCGTCCGCAACCGGCTGGAGATCCGCGCTGTTCTGTCCGTACTCGCCGTTCACATAGATGGCCCAGTAAGCGCCGTCCTTCTCATAGTCCGCCGTCAACCCATTGACTGTCTCAATATAGAGTCCGTAATCACCATCTTCTCCGTCATAAGAGAAATCCTCATTCTCTGCGGCCTCATCCATAAGCTCCCTCAAATACTCCACATCCGTGGACAATTCATAAGCCGTGATCTCTCCCTTGTCATCCATAACTTCGATCGTACAGTCCTTGCTTCCCTGCTGCGCCTTTGGTCCGGCAAACTTGTAGATCACCCCGAAGATAACTGCCGCCGCCACAAGGACGATCACGGCGATCCATATTTTTTTCGTGTTCTTTTTCATGTTTCTTCTCCTTCTCTCGTCTCTTTTTCTTGTTCAACCCGCGCCATTCGCCTGCGGATCTGTGCAAGCACAGCTCGTCTTCGCCTTCGCGGGATGGCTGTTTTTCTGTTCAGCCTGCGCCATTCGCAAAATCGTACTTCGTACTCACTGCGGCTGTTGCCGCTTTTTTGCTCATGAGGCGGCGCTCTCCTCATCCCGCTTCACGCTCGCGGATCTGTGCAAGCACAGTCCGTCTTCGCCTTCGCGGGATGGCTGAACTGGTGAATACAAAAACCCGCTTCCAGACGGAAACGGGCATCATAAACACAGGTGTGATGAATGTGATTTGATGTACGGCCAGTTACTCGTGGCTTGGAAATATTCCTGTACAACAACAGGCAGGTCTCCTGACTCACAGTTCAACGCGCAGTCCCGCCTTCCCGATCTCTCAGTGGCATTATAATGGACTGTACTCCCTGTTCACAGTGACGAGTTCGTACAGGATTTTCACCTGTTTCCCTTTTCACCGGATCAAGTTTGCCTAAAAATATGGCTTATCTTATCCGACACCTATTGTTTCTGTATTCAACTGTCACCCATTATAACGCATTTATTTCAAGAAAACAACACAAAATAAATTGGACAGAAATATCTACCTTCCAATCAGATATAAAATTGTTTTTATATTTTATCCATTCTCCTTGCTTTTCCCAACCCATTGTATTATTGTTGATTCAGAACTTATTCTCCCTGTGTTCCGATGTACGCGGCCGGCTCAGCGGCATATTTCGCACCGGTGTACACGGACTAGGGAACCGCACATTTCCATTTTAACATACAAGGAGCAAAGATTATGAAACAGCCGAATATCGTTCTTATCATGACAGACCAACTCCGGGGCGACTGCATGGGTTTTGCCGGACATCCTGACGTCAAAACCCCTTACTTGGACACGCTCGCCTCAAAAGGCGTTGTCTTTGACCGCGCCTACAGCGCGTGTCCGAGCTGCATTGCCGCGAGGGCAGCCTTACATACCGGGATGGAACAGAGCCATCACGGCAGAGTCGGGTATGAGGATAATATCCCGTGGAACTATGAGCACACTATGGCAGGCGAGCTTTCCGCCGCCGGATACTATACACAGTGCGTCGGCAAGATGCACGTACATCCGTTGAGGAATTACCTCGGCTTCCACAATGTCGAACTGCATGACGGGTATCTCCACGCGGCACGTTACGCCAGTGTGCCTTACAGTGAATCCCAGTTTGTGGCGGATGATTATTTTTACTGGCTTAAGCAGGAGCTGGGCGTAACCGCTGACGTGACGGACACGGGGATCGACTGCAACAGCTATCTGGCGCGCCCGTGGATGCACGAGGAAAAGTATCACCCGACCAACTGGGTGACGGACCGAAGCCTTGACTTCCTGCGCAGGCGGGATCCCCGCAGACCGTTTTTCCTCATGGCGTCCTATCTGCGTCCCCATCCGCCGTTTGACGCCCCGCAGCATTACTTTGATCTTTACAGTGACAAGGAGCTGCGCGCACCGTTTGTCGGCACATGGGAGACAGACGAATATCTCAAACAGGACGGAAGGATCTTTGATTCCAAGACCGGCCCCATCGACCCCGAACTTGCGCGTCAGGCCCAGATCGGATACTACGCCTGCATTACCCATCTGGATCACCAGATCGGCAGGCTCATCATGGCGCTCATCGAGCAGGAGGTCTATGACGATACGATCTTTGTATTTACATCGGATCACGGCGAGGAGCTCTGCGACCATCACATGTTCCGCAAATCCCGCCCCTATGAGGGAAGCTGCAATATCCCGCTGATCATCTCAGCCGGAAAGAATGTTCTTCCCGGACTAAAACCCGGTACTGTATGCCACAGCGTGGCGGAGCTTCGGGATGTGATGCCTACCCTGCTTGACATGGCGGGAGCGGGTATTCCTTCTTCTGTGGACGGCGAAAGCCTCCTCCCGATGACAGAACATCCGGAGAAGATCAGCCGCACTTGGCTTCATGGCGAACATTCCTACGGGGAATTTTCCAATCACTGGATCGTCACTCCCACAGACAAATACGTCTGGCTCTGCGAGAGCGGTCAGGAACAGTATTTCAACCTTTCGGATGATCCGCATGAGTTGGAGAACCTGATCGACGCGCCGCAGGCGCAGGAGCGAATTGGGGAACTCCGCAAGCACATGATTGAAGCATTGAAAGACCGTCCGGAAGGCTTCACTGACGGAAATTCTCTGATACCGGGACGTCCTTACGGGCCGACGCTGCCCTGTGCTGCCAGCCGGTAATTATGAGAAGCAAATTCAAAACATCCCTCGAAAGGTAGGATTATATGAGCCACAGTCAACATTCTGTTAAAGCAAATGATATTCCTAAGATAAACGCGCGTCTTCTGTCCATCTCCCTGTCCAAAGACGATCAGGACTGGCAGAGCGTGTTCCATACCCACCATTTTACAGAGATTTTCTTCGTGCTGGAAGGGAAGGGGAACTTTCTCTTCCGCGAAGGAAGCCGTTCTATACGGACAGGGGATCTGATCATCATCCCCCCCTACATCGAGCACACAGAGCAGTCTATCCCTGAAACTGCCCTGAAATACTATGTCCTCGGTATCGACGGCGTCACCTTCCAGACAAAATACGATGCTGCCACAGCGCAGATTTTCTGTAATTTCGACAGCCATTCCATGCTCGCCAACATATTTGACCAGATCTATTATGAGATAAAAAGCGACCAGTACGGTGCAGAACAAATATGCCAGCATTTACTGGAGGTTCTGCTTCTTAGGATCATCCGTGTAAAGCAGCTCATCCCGGTATCCATCAACTCTGTACGTATGTCCAAAGAATGCGCGCAGATCAAAGAATATCTGGACACGAACTATGCGTCCCACATTACGCTGGATACACTGACCGGACTGACACATATGAACAAATATTACATGGCGCACTCTTTTGCAAAATTTACCGGATTGTCGCCGATCCAGTATTTGAACCGGCGTCGTCTGGAAGCTGCCTGCCAGCTCCTGACAGATACAGATTATTCGGTCTCGGACATCGCAAATCTGACGGGATTTTCCTCTCAGTCTTATTTTACACAGATCTTCCGCAAGTTTTATGATGTCACGCCCATCCGCTACCGCCAGTCTCATGCGCGGGCCGACCTGAAGCTCACGATTCCCACAGGCACAGTAGATTGACAAAAGGCGTTCTCTTCCCTGAATGTTTGTTCATCCACGGAAAAGAACGCCTTTTCTTTTTTGTTTTACTTAAATTTCATACCAGATAATCTCGTTCGCGTCCAGATCCAGATCAAAGCTGGAACCGTCGCCTCTGTAAACTGTCGTACTCTGCGGCTCGTATGTGTTGTTTACCACACAGTATTTGCCGTTCTTCACATAAGCGTGAACTTCGACATTGAAGTTCGTGCTGAACCAGTGATGCAGGTTCTCCTCATCGTGTGAAGACCAGATGATGGAGCGGTACAGGATACGGCTGTTCTCGAAGCTGTACGGAAGACCGCTGATATATACGCAGCGTCCTTTTCCGAACTCGTTGACTGCCATCTGCACTTCCTTGTCTCTCTGCACAAGGATCTGTGTGCCGTCCAGAGCGTAGATATTCTTCTTGCCCTCTCCGAAGTCAATCTCCTTCGTGCAGTCTTCTTTGATAAAGTGGTCGTGTTCCTCCCAGTTGTACTTGTCTACATTGAGCGTAAATCCGGTCTCCTTCTCCACGCCCATAACGGTCGCAAGCTGGAAGAAATGCCCCTCGAACTGATGCGCCGCCGGCTCACCGACACCGATGAATCCGCCGCCGTTGTAGATGAATCTCTTCACCGCCGTCACGACTTTCTCATCGATCCAGTTTTCTCCGCCTGTGTGCGCTGTATCCGCATCGCCCACATTGATGATGACGTCGATGTCATCTAAGATGGAAGCATCGTTTCTGATATCGTCAAAGCTGATGAACTTCACATCAAACGGCGCTCCGGACAGAGCCTCGATCACACCTGCGTAGGAGTAATTCTGCTTCTGATACAGTGCGTGATGTACCATGTGGTTGCCCCATGCGCGCATCTTGCCCCAGCAGTTTAATACCGCTACCTTCTTGATGCAGTACGGTGTCGTGCCTTTGATATTGTCATACAGCACACGGAACTCATTACATACGCTCTCCACATACTCCACAAATTCCGGGAACTGTAAAGCCAGCTTTAAGTATCCGCCGTATCCGATACGGTCGATGGGTTTTCTTAAGATGGCGCGTCTTGCCGTCACCCAATTGACCTTTGCTTCCTTCACCGGATCTCCGCCCTCATGGAATACATCCGGGAAGAAGTACGGAAGAAGGCGTCCTTCTGTGTATTTCACGCCCTCGATATCGCTGATCAGGCGGAGTGTGGATCCGTTGCCGACACTTCCGACTACCGCGTCGAGTCCAACTGATCTGAACTCATCCATGAACGGCTCCATGCCGATCCAGTGATCGCCGAGGAACATCATGGCTTCTTTTCCGCAATCATGTGTGATGTCCACCATCTCTTTTGCCAGCTTCGCCACTTCTCTTCTCTGGAAGTTCTGGAAATCACGGAACTCCTTGGACGGGATGCGGTACTGGTTGTTCATGTACCCCTGATCGATGATAAACTCCGGACGGAACTTATATCCCACCTCTTTTTCAAACTGCTCTAAGATGTACGGGCTCACAGATGCGGAGTATCCGTACCAGTCTACATATTTCTCTCTTGCAAGCTCATCAAAGATGAGTGTGAACTGATGGAAAAACGTGGTATAACGGATCACGTCGATATGCGGGTTATCCGCGATATATTTTCTCAGACGCTCCATAGAATACGCGTGTGTCTTCGGCTGGCGCACATCGAATGTGATCTGCTTCTCGAAATCTGTCCATCCGTTTGTCACCGCGTTGTACATATGTACCGGATCCCACATAATGTAAGCTAAGAAGCTGACTGTGTAATCGTGGAATTCTTTCGCGCCGTGGATCGTCACGTCACCGCTTGCGCTGTCATAGCTCCATTCAGAGACAGGAACAACCTCTCCTGTCGTGCGGTCGATCACTTCCCACCATCTCGTGATGTCATCATGGTCATTGACCTTGAGCATATCCGGGTACAGATGGTTCATCAGGTGGATGGAAAGCTCGCTCTCCACCGCCGTGTAGAACGGCGTCATGATATACATCTGCTGGATCTCTTCCGGATTCGCTTTTGCCCATGCGTTGTCTTTTCTAGTTGTGTAATATGTGGAATAAACCTTTGCCTCTACCTCTCTTAACTCCTCCGGGTAATCTGTCCCGTCGCAGTCGCGGATCGCGTCCGCTCCCCAGCGCTTAAGAAGTTCCAGAGTTTCCGGTACTACATCCACATCTGTAGGTATCGTCACTCGTCCGACTGAATGATCTTTCAACATAGTTCTCCTCTCTTATATATATCAACCTTTGACACCGCCGCCGGTAACACCTGCGATGATCTTCTCTGACAGGAAGATGTAAAGCAGGAAGGTCGGCAGGAATACGATAACGACTGCTGCGAACAAGCCGCCTTGGTCTCCTGTGTACTTCATACCGTTTACGATATTCAGAAGTCCTACACCGACAGGCGTCATGTCTGACGATGTCGCGAAGATGAGTGCCATGAAGAACTCGTTCCATACACTCAGGAAGTTGAAGATCGTCACAGTGACAAGCGCCGGCTGCACAAGCGGCAGCATGATCTGCCAGAAAGTCTTTGCCGGTGAACATCCGTCGATTGCCGCTGCTTCTTCGTAGCTCCTTGACAGGCTGGCGAAGAAGTTCAAAAGGTATGTCGTCGTAAATGGTACACGGATAAATATGTACAGCACCATCAGAAGGATACGTCCTTTAATATGATACTGCGCCGTCAGCGCGTAGATCGGCATGATGATCATAACTTCCGGGATACTCATAGCGAGCACCAGACTCAGTCTGATCGGCTTGTTTCCGACAAAACCGAATCTGGAGAGCACATATGCGCCCGGAGCCGCGATCAGGATCACGACCACGCAGGTGACGATTGAATACATCAGGGAGTTCATAAAGAACACAGACACGTTGCTGGCCTGCCATGCCCTGACATAGTTATCAAAATGGAATCCCGTCGCGAACTTGAATACTTCTCCCGAGAAGATCTCCGGTGCCGTCGAAAGGCTGGCTCCTAAGATCCAGATCAGGAATACCGCTGTAAATGCGATCCAGATGAGTACGATCAAGTATCCGGGGAGAAGCGCCGCTTCTTTTTTCCAGTTGACTTTCTCTTTATATACTACTTTATCTTTTTTACTCATGTTCTCACCCCATTTCCACAGATTAGAATTCCAGATCGTCGTCTTTGAGCACCTTGTTCATTATGAAATAGATCACCGCCACGAAGATTGCCAGTGTCACACCGACAGCCGCGCCGGCTCCCGCGTCTCTCTGGACATTTCCTGTCGTACCGAACACGGTATCATACAGGTAAACGACCGGAACCATAGTAGACGCTTCCGATGCGACCGGTGAGAACATCTTTGACCAGAGGAAGAACGAGATACAGTTCACACTCCAGAATGTGATGTTCGTCTTAAAGATGCTGCGCAGAAGCGGGAGAGTCATGCTGAAGAACTGCTGTACTTTGTTGGCTCCGTCGATCGTCGCCGCCTCATACAGATCCTCCGGAATACGCTCGATACCGCTGATGAAGATCAGCATGTAGTATCCGACTGCTCCGAATGTAAATGCGAAAAGCATTGCCCAGAATTTCATGTCTGTTCCGAGCCAGTTCTTTCCCTCAAGGCCGACTGCTCTCAAGAGCTGGTTGATCAGACCGTAGTCCTGATTGTAAACATACTGGATCCACATCGTTGCTAGCGCAACCGCACTGATGATGTTCGGCAGGTAGATCGCCGCGCGGAAGAACTTCTTAAAACGGATGCCGCTTGTCAGGATCACCGCGAAAAGAAGCGCGAATGCCAGTACGATAATGCCGCCCACTACCCAGATAAAGAACATGTTGGTCATCGCCCTTTGGAATGTGGGACTTCCGAAGATCTTAATGTAGTTATCTACTCCATTGAATGTCCAATCGGACATGCTGCCTGTTACACTCTCAATCCCGAAGAAACTCATAAGAACTGTACGCACTACCGGATACAGGTACATGATAACCAGACTCAGAGTCACAGGGGCAGCAAATGCGATAATAAATCCTTTACTTTTTTTCATTTTCCAAGCCACCTCTCCGAAAAAATGAGGTGACGCCTGTTACAGCGTCACCTCCGGGTAGTCAATCAAATCTTAGTATAATCCGTCCAGAGCTGCTGCGAAGTCTGCACCTGATGCGTAGCTGCCTTCGAACAGTTTGATAATGATCTCGTCGATGGATGTACGAAGGTCACCATTCTCATTGAGACCCATGTTCCATGCCAACGGAGCTGTCGTTGCCTGAAGCACCTCAACTGTACCGTTCTGAGAAGCCGGAGCTGTGTTCGCCGGGTCAGCCGGGATCTGTCCTGCTGTGTCAGCCATCTTCTGGTCAAATTCGCCGGATGTGATGTATGTAGCAAGATCAAATGCTGCTTCCTGATTCTCGCTGTACTTTGTGATCGCGATGGAGTTTGCTCCTGCGTAAGCTGCTGTCTGGTCTACGCCCTCTGCTGCGCCGTCAACTGACGGATAGTTGAAGAGGTTCCAGTTCAGTTCTTTGCCTGTGTTGTTGTTTACCTCAGATGTAACGTAGTTTGCACAAACTACCATAGCCACATCCTCGGAAAGACCCATCTTGTTCTGGCTGTTCGGGAACTCGTCCGGAGCGCCGTCTGCAAGGTATCCTGCTTTGATGAACTCGATCATGCTGTCTGCTGCTGCCGCAACGCCTGCGTTGTCTGACCATCCGCCGTTAACAGCAAGATCTGCTGTTGTCTCTTCTCCAATGTATCTTGACAGATGATATCCGAAGAAGAAGGATGCGTATGCGCTGTCCAGAGCCACCGGCTGGATGCCTTTGTCCTTCAGCGCCTTGCACACGTCAAGGAACTCTGCCCATGTTGTCGGAGCCTCAACACCAGCCTCGTCAAAGAGATCCTGATTGTAGAAGATACCGCCAACCTGCGGCTGCTCTGTTACACACGGAAGGTATCCTGCCCACTCTGTTGCCTGATCGTTGAATACTGCGTAGCTGCTGTCAGCATATCCTGCCGCCTCAGCCAGATCTGTAAGATCTGCTGTCCACTCGATCCAGTTCTTGGAGATACGGGAGTAATCGTCCTCATAGAGATCGAACTCCTCTGATGCCTCGAGAGCCGCACCAAGGATATTCTTGATGTCACGGCTTTTCCACTCGATGTTGACTGTCGCGCCAGTCTCCTCTGACCATGCGTCAACTGCCTCCTGCAGTACCTGTCCCTGCGGCTCTGTGTTCTGCCACATTGACCAGTATGTAAGCTCTATGCCGTCATACTTCTTGTCCCCGCCACCGGCATTGCCACTGTCGGATCCGCTTTCTTTGTTGCCACAGCCTGCTGCAAGTGTTGCTACCATAGCTGTCGCGAGTAGTACGCTGAGTACTTTCTTTTTCATATCATGTCCTCCTTTGATATTTGTTGTTTAGATTATATCTCTTAAAGTCTGCTTGTTTCAATAAATATATTGTCCTATTTTTTATAATTCTTGTTATTTGTAGTTTATTATTGACAACAACTGACTTTATGCGGCAGTTGTTCTCATCATTTTACACAATATTTCTTCATATATTTTAGTAATTTTGCGACTCTCTCCCGTAGACCTCAAACTGTGTCAGTGCTGGGAACGGCGACGGATCGTCCGCCCGTTTCTTCAGTTCATCGAACTCCAGCCACTCAACTGTCTTTTCCTCGAATGTGAACTCCTGCGCGTGTCCGCCCTTTTCAAAATTGAGTACCATCGTGCTCCCGTCGGAAAATGTCACCTTGCCCTCTTCCCACCAATTGTCATGCGGGAAGTCCGCTCTCAGGAAAACGATGATCCGGTCTGTCTTCACCGGACGGCCGAACTCAAGACGCCATTTCGCATCTTCCCTGCGGTTGATCCCCCACGACTGGTAGGGCCATTTCCCGTGGCTTTTGGGGGCGATCACACCGTCGATGGCATTCATGGCCGCAAACACAGACTCGCCCCTTGTCTCCACATTTGCACTGGCATGCGGGAAACAGGTTGTAATACCATGCTGGTCATTGGCATTGTAGGAAAGGTTGCGATAGTGATCATAGTCGTACTCTCTTGCCTTGCGGACGGTCACCACATGTCGGTCGCCCTCGAATGTCAGGTCAGACAGGTTCCATCTCTTCTCCCCGAACGGGATCTCATACTCAACGGCTCCTGTCAGATATATCAGTGATCTCCCGATCGCGTTGTCCATCTGCAGCCAATAGAATATATTCAGTTCCTCTGCCTCGACGCGGATCTTATCGCCCTCCTGATACGCTTTCTCATAGACAAGGACAGCCTGTCCCTCGCCCGTCTCCTGAAAAAGCACGTCATTTTCCTTATTTAAGATCATGATACGGATCTCACTCATGATTTTACACCTCACTGTTCTTTCTTTTGAAACCCCGGTTTACCAATATGGTGTCCATTCCGGATCGCACACTCTGCAGAGAGCTTCCATATAGAAGTAATCTCCCCATGTGTCCGGCTCGTCCACGCCCTTGCCCTCTTTGTAAGCATATACGCCGTGAAGGAGCAGTCCCTGAGGATCCTTCTCATATGCAGTGGACGCATGTTCCTTTAAAGCCTGAAGCATCTCAAGCGCCCGCTCCTTATTCCCGGTCTCCAACATGCCGCATGCGGCGATGGCGAGCGCGGAGCTGTCTCTTGGCTGGTCCGAACCCTCTCCAAAAGCAAGATCCCAATATGGTATCCCGTCTGAGGGAAGGTGGGCCTCAAAGTATCCGGCCACTCCGGCATACAGCTCTTTTTCCTTTTCCGTCATGCCTCTGCCGGATATCCTCGCGTCGAGCGGAATACCGAGTATAGCCCACGCCTGTCCTCTCGCCCAGCAGGACTCGTCGGAGAATCCCTGCTGGGTCGCCCCGTGATCCGGCTTTCCTGTCTCCGGGTCAAAATAGAACGTATGGTATGTAGAGAAATCCTCTCTGATGATATTGGCAACCACATTCTGATAGTGGCTGTCCGCCGTCTTCCGGTAAGAATCATCTCCCGACAGCTCTGACGCCCTATATAAGAGCGGCAGATTCATGAGGGAATCAATGATGAGCCGGTACTCGCCCGGCGTTCCTGCCTTTCCCCACGCCTGAAGGAAACCGCCCTTCTCCTGATAACGTGCCATCAGCACATCCGCGGCTCTTATAAACACTTCTTTCCAGCGGTCTTCTTCCAGAATACGGTATCCCGCCCCCACCGAAAGACTGTAAAGGAATCCAATATCGTGATGCTCAAGCACTATATTGTCCTCCAGTCTCTTCTCAAAGCTTTTCAGGTTCTCATAAGCGAGATTTTTAAACTTCTGCTCCCGGGTATACTCATATGCCATCCAGAGCATTCCCGTCCAGAACCCATTTGTCCAGTCGTCGTTTTCCGTCACCCCATAAACGCCGCCTTCTGCGCATGCGGAAGGAAACTTCGTCCCGAACCGTTCCATGTTGCGTTCAATGACCATACAGATCCTGTACAGTTCGTCAGACACCCACTCAGGGGGCCGACCGTGTTCCATCAATCGTGCCATCATATCTCTCCTTTTCTAAATATTTGCGCGATACCTGACTCCTTTTACGAGGTATCTGCCCGCTTTTAATCAGAGTATAACATTCATATTATTCCGTGTCCTGTGCTTTTTTGATATGAATATGGCAAATCCTGAACATCATACAGACCCGGAGTCCTGATTCGCTCTTCCTCCGGGAAATCCGGGGCGTACTCCACTGCCTCTGTATCTAATATAAGGATATAGTCATATTTTCCCGCCGCCTCTCCTATGGTTCCCATATCCAGCCGGGATGTCACATCCACATAAGGGGCATAGAGGAAATATCGGCACACATAGCGGACTTCCCCGTCTGACACCTGTCCTGCCCCCTGCGCGCCCTCATCTAAGGCGGCCACCAGATAGCGGGACTCATCCTCCCTTCCGTCAGGATACCACCGGTCCCCGGCAAGCGCCTCCACCCTGCCCGGCAGAGAGTCCTGATAACCTTTCCGGATATCGGAAAGTCCATTATACTCTGAGTACAGAAAATTAATGCCTATGACCATCATCACCAGCACAGTGAGCTGGTAACGATGCTTCGCCTCGGGCGAGGAGTAGGCGCGGTACGCTCCCCTCTCATCAATCCCCACGGCAAAGGAGTTCTCCATGTCCGCCTCGGCTCCCATAATGAGCAGTCCCGCGAACAGCGTCATGATACTGCACGTATAGCGGTCGAACCCGGCAAGGCGCACCGCCTCTTCTACGGGCATGGAATAGAGATACAAAAGCAGAATCCCGGCGTAATACAGGATGAGCATCACGCTCCCGAGAATCCAGACTCTCCACAGCTTCCACCGCCTTTTGAGAAAAATACGGGCATAGAGGACTGCCCCCACTGTGAGTATGGTACACAGAAGAAAAGCCTGAAAGGAACGCTCAGCCACACTGAAAGCGCTGTGAAAAAACTCCCGGGTAATCGTCCCGTACAATTCCGGTTCCGCCGCAGACTGTCCCGCACCCGCAGAAAACTTCCCCGCATACCCGTCTAGCGCCGATGCCAGATACCATTTCCAGCCAATATAAGGCAGCGCCCCGCCTGCCCCTGTCAAAAGAACGGCGGCAATCCTGACAGCAAGACGTCCGGGCATACGCAGTTCTTTTCCGGAAGGCCTGTATCTCACAGGCGAAGAACATATACACCATACATAATACAGAAACGCAATTCCCGCAAAGACTGCCCCTGTATCCTTAATGATGCCCGTATATCCTGTAAGCAGCATCACGCACACGGACATTTTAAGCAGCTCTTCCTTCATGCGGTTCGCCGCAGATATCCCGGCCATCGTAAGCAAAGGCAGGAGAAAGTCAACAAGCAGGTTGTTGATGCGGATCGTCAGATTCAGGTAGGACAGCATAGAACATCCCATTCCAAGGAACGCATATAATAAGAAACGCCGCCTCTCCCTTACCCACCCGAACACCGCGAAAAAGCAGGAGAAGATCAGACTGTTATGGGCAAGGAGCATGATTCCCTGAGAATGGCCCGCAAACCGGCACACGTAATAAATCCACACAGCACTCCCCGGCGGATAGTCTTTGAACATCAAAAGCTCTGTGGAGGCATCCGCAAAATGATCCGTAGAAAGCATGTACTTTACTACCACCGCCCAGTGGGAAAAGTTATCATAATGAAGCAGCTTCAGATTCCATATGAGCACAGCAAACAGAACCGAGGACGACGCGAAAAAGAATCCAAACATACTTAATTTCGGAAACGTAAAGCGCCTTGTCAGCGCCGCCCAAAACGAGAGTACAGTCCCCGCAAATCCCGCCGCATAGAGCAGAACCGCCGTCTCTTTAAGAAATCCGAAAAGTCCTCCCGCATACAAAGTAATCCCAAGTCCTGCCGCTGTCACAATGGGAACAAACCACACTTTAATCCTGCAGGCCCATCCGGTAAGGAAAAGCCACCCCCACAGCGAGATAACAAACAGGATTCCTTTTAATACTGCCATTGCTTTTCTCCTTTTCCTCTGTCATATTCCTTCCCGCCGCCCGGCTTAAATTATTCCCCTTAGTCCATCTTAAGATATCCTGCCCCTGCGCCATGCCTCCCTGCGCATATGCACATTTCGCACCACGTCGTCATACACCGTCCGCCATGGGTCAATCTCCTTGGGAAGGGAATGGGCGCGGTCGTGGATGATCTGCAGCCAGTTCCTTTTATCCATTTCGCTTACAGGCTCCACAGACGCCGCAATGCGCACACCGTTTTCCGTCTTTCCTGCATACACGATTGTTGCGCGCAGCTTCGCGCGGTAGTTGTCCGTCAGAATTGTAAGCTCAAGCTCGCCGTCCGGCTTTGGAATATCCTTCACGAAGAAAGCGATGCCTTTTTCCGACACATCCTCCGTCCTTCCTTCATACCTTCTCCCCTGATAGTCAAACTCCACTTTTTCCTCCGCTCCGATACGGTCATATCTTCTCTTCGCCTCACGCCCCATCATAAAGAATATCGCGTAGATAAGCGCCATCATATTGTAACCCAGCCAGAAAATGATCACACTGCTGTATACAAGCGCAAGTCCGTACTTCCCATGGATATAGCGCAGCAGCGCCGCTGCGGTGAGAAGAATGAGTACGCCATGCGGGATCATGTAGCGCCATGTCGTCGTTTTCTCCCTCTGCTTCTTCTTATCTGTTACTTTAAACTTCTTCTGGCTGATTCCCACAGATTCCAGAAGGACAGGCATGATCAGGTAGGGGGCAAGGATGGTGTCGATAATCTGGCTCCACCGACGGCTTCGGATATTCGTGCTTAAATATCTTACGGAAATGCTGTAGAACAGGTGCGATGGAAGCCAGAACAGCAGAAGATCCCAAAAACCGCACTCTACAAGCTGAAAATCAAAAAGAGCGAAGAGGATGGGAGACAGGATAAAGATCATCCTGCACAAAAAGGACCACCAGTACAGATAAGCATTGAGATAAGACAGCCTTGCCGCAGGAGAGAGCTTACTGGTAAATACGGCGTTTGTATTGCGGATGCTCTGTATCACTCCCCGCGCCCAGCGTACTCTCTGGGAGATCATGCTTTCCACCGTGGTGGTGGACAGACCCGCCGCAAGCACCTCCTCCGAGGCATAGGTGATATATCCTGCCTTCTGAAGCCGCAGGCTTGTCTCAAAATCTTCTGTGATCGTTCCATATGGGAAGCCGCCGATCTCCTCTAACGCCTTCCTTAAGATCACGGTATTGCTCCCTGTGTATGCGGCGGAATTAGAGGAATTGCGCATAACGTTTATCTCCCGGGAGAAAAAATCCTGTTCATTTGGAATGTCTTTCTCGGAAAAGAGGTTGAACTGGAACAAATCCTGATTGTAGAAGCTCTGGGGCGTCTGCACCAACCCCATCTTCACCTCAGGATTTAAAAAATAGGGCACGGTTCTGACAAGGAACTCCCTTCTTGGTATCATGTCCGAATCAAAGGTGGCGACAAGCGGAGAATGGGTCTGCGAAAGCGCATGATTATAGTTGCCGGACTTTGCGTGCTTATTATCGGCAAGGCCCAAATACCCCACTCCCAGATGGGCCGCCAGAGCAGCGATCTCCTCTCTGTTCCCGTCGTCGCACACATAGATATGCACCTTGCTTTTGTCGGGATACTCCAGATAGGTACACGCATTGACCGTCTTGTATAAAAGCTCCGCAGGCTCATTATGGGTGGCGATGAACACGTCCACATCCGGATACATTTCCTCCGGGATATCCGGCAGGGCGATCACCATGTCCCCGCCTTTCATCTTGCTTGCCATAAGCTCGCACATCCCCATGGTCGTCACCAGCTCCGCCAGCACAAGCAGAAGTCCCATTGCCGCCTGAGCGAATCCCGCTGCCCACGGGATCGTAAAAAACAGACGCCAGAAAAGGTATATCCCGGAAAATACCATGGCCAATATAAAGATCCGGTTGCGTTTTCTCTCTGACTGCTCCCACACGGTCTCACTCACGGGTATCTCCTTCTTTCTCTTCTCTTTTCCAGCGCTTTGCAGCCCCTCCTTTTACAGATGCGCCCTTCCCCGCCGCAGCTTCATCCCTTCTCCCGCAAAATACCCAGCTTTTCTGCACACGGTATGACACGAAGAAAAGCGCAAGGTCAGTGATGACCTTTGCCACTGTCCTCCTGATGAAAAGCATACGGTTTAAAAAATAGACAGACAGCGCTGAAACACAGCCGATCCCTACGCAGAGGGCGGCATATTTCGCGCCCGGCCTTCCCCGCGCCCCATCTTCCCCTTTTAACACATGGTCTCGGTTTAAGATATAGTTTACCACTGAGGCGGCCAGCCTCGCGCATAGGGTGGAGATGATGATCACCTGCAGATGCAGCGTTTCCGCTGATCCGCCCTGATTTCCAATGCCTGTAAAAAACGGATGCCCGGACAGGTATCCGGACAGAATTTCAGAAAAGCCCCAGAAGAGAAACACATCTAAGGCAGCGCAGAACAGTGACGACATACCGAAGCGCATTATCTCTGAAAAGAGGATATTTAACACACGGATACTGTCCTTAACCGGGCGGAAATGGGAACCCTCGTTCCCCTCCTCATAGATCGTCTGTATGCTCTGTGTGCGGACAGGGATCTTATCTCTTACGCAGGTGAGCAGCATCTGTGTCTCATATTCAAACCGCTCTCCGGGTATGGAAAGCATCTCCGGCAGCAGGCTTTTGTCAAACGCCCGCAGCCCGGTCTGAGTGTCGCCGATCCATTTCCCGCAAATCAGCCAGAACAGGCAGGAGGCGGCACGGTTGCCGAGACGGGAACGAAACGGCACAGTTTCCCCTGAGAAATCCCGCCCTCCCAGATGAAGCGCGCCCGGCTCCTCTTTGGCCGCCCGGAAGATACGGGATACATCTCCGGGCGCATGCTGGCCGTCGCAGTCCACACATACTATCTGCCCGGCCTCCGGGACATGTTCCATCAGATAAGAAAACGCCGTCTTTAACGCCCTTCCCTTTCCCCTGTTCACATCGTGCTTGAGCACCACGCAGTTCCTCATCTCCCTGATCCGGTCAAAAACAAGGCGGTACCCCGGCCCCGACCCGTCGTCAACCACCACGATACAGGCGCGGATACATCCCATGAGCTTTATGATATATTCATATAATCTCTCGTCCGGCTCGAGAGCCGGGATAACAATACAGTTTTTCCTCATTCTGCACCTTTATCTCCGTCAGTTTCATGCGGATATTCTATCGTTTTCTCCGGCAGATTCAAAATACTGCTCCGCGGGCAGTCCGCACGGCATCTGATGCACTCCCGCCTCATGCAGGATATTTTCTTTTCATTGATATAGTAGCGGTTTTTCCCAAGATATTTTGCGATATACAGGGCCGTATCCGCGCATTTATAAAGTCCTTTGTATGTCCTGACCGTCCCGTCTATTGGAACCGCGCCGATGCTTACGGACGTGTCGTACTTCTCATAATAAGCCCCGAACACCTCCTTCATGCCGGAAAGGAGCATATCAAACTTCCGTCCTAAGATATCATGGGACATTGGATTGGGTATCAGAACCACAAATTCATCTCCCCCAAGACGCCCGATGCTGTCTCCCTTGCGGAATACCGACCCAAGATACACGGCGAAACGCTCCAGTATCCGGTCTCCCTCAGGATGCCCCTCCATATCATTGATGCGCTTGAAATTATCCAGATCGAAAAGGATAAAAATCCCCTGCGGATTCTCACTCTTTAAAAGCTTCTCCACCCGCTCCTCAAATCCGCTTCTGTTATACAGCCCGGTGAGCTTATCATTTTTCGCCTCTGCCTGCGCCAGAGAGAGCTCGCCTTTCATCCGCATCATGCCTTCCGCCTTGTCGATATACTTTTTCTGCAGTTCAAGGATCGTCTCTACCAGCGGCCTGATCTCCGGCACTTCACTGTCGGCGGCGGCCGGACTGCCCTCCATTCTGCGCTCTCCTGCCAATATCCTGCTGATGCTCTCTCCTACCTGTTCAAAATACGTGAACAGGTACTTTTTCAAATGACGGCGCACCAGAAAGATTGTCAGTACGCTGACCGCTCCGATGCCTAAAATCCCTTCCACAAAGGACCAGAACATATGGCTAAGCACAGAATCAAGAGAAGAATATGCAATGAGATACATGTGCTCCCCTTCACGGATAACTGTGCTTCGGTACTCTCCATTGATCATAAGAAGCCTCTGGGCGCTGCTTCGGGGAGAGTTCAGAACCTCTAATAATTCTTCGGTTGTCTCGATCCCCGGTATCTCAAACTGCTGAGTGTTATTCTCCGTGATACCCACAATCCTGCCGTTTTCTTTGTCCACAGCAATAATGCTTGTCTTATACTCTGTAGTTGCCTGTCCCAACGTGGATTCGATAAGATCCTTTCTGCTCTTAAGGTTTGCTCTGGATATGTCCGCGTCGATCCGCACTGCGGCAAAGCCATCTGTCTTCGCTCCCACTGTTACATAGAAGGATTCCGGACGCTGGGCAAAGCCGGGGGAATCAATATGGATGTAATATGCTTCCCCGTCCTGCGCTGCCGACAGTTTGTCAATCGCCTCTGTGTACTTATATATTTCCCCCGCAGCTTCATTTGTACTCAGTATAATTTCCCCAGAATTTCCGATTAATGTAATATCCTGAACTTCCATCAGTTCTTTCAGCACTGCCAGCTGTTCCTCTGATATGGCCTGCGGGTTGGCAGACAGCACATATTCTACAGCCCACGCACGGTTCAGGTAATCCTCCTTCAAAAGCTCAAGACGCGCCTTATAATCTTCCTGCGCTTTTTCAAGATTGATCTCAACACTATCCAAAAGCTGGTTCAGATAATGCCCGCTCTCCGTCCTGCTCCTCTCGTACATACTGATGGTAAACACAAGCACCAGAAGAAGCGTGGATACTGTAAATGTGAGGGCAAGCCTGCGGTACAATCGTTTCATACAGCGCCCTCCTCTCTTCTATCCTCCTCCGGCATGACGATCCGCTCCGCTAATTTCTCCAGATACTCCGATACAGGCATAGGCCGGTAATAATAGTAGCCCTGAGCAATGTAACAGCCGTTTCCTGTGAGGAATTTCACCTGCTCTCCTGTCTCCACCCCCTCTGCCACAATTACCATATCCAGCCGCCTCGCCATATCTATGGTGGATCTTAAAATAATGTCCATGCGCTCATCCCCGATCATACCTACAAAGGAACGTTCCAGCTTCAAAGTGTCAAAATGGGTGTATGCCAGAGAACGCAGTGTGGAGGTTCCGGTCCCATAATCATCCATATCCGCCTGATATCCCATCTGATGGATACTGTCAACAAAAGACTCCAATTCTCCTTTGGCATACATCTCCGCCGCGCTTTCCGTAATTTCAAAAGACAGCTCTGAGGGCTTTATGCCGTACTCTTCCGTCAGTTCGCGGATACGGTTTAAGATTCCCCCCTTTATAATATGAAGCTTTGAGAGATTTACAGAAACCGGCCTCATCTCGATGCCCTGCTCCTTTGCTCTCCTGATATCCGCGCAGACAAGCCTCAGAACCTCTCCGTCCAGTTCCATAATCTGTCCTGTGCTCTCAAACACAGAAATAAATTCTCCCGGGGAAATATATGCTCCGTCTTCTGTCCGCCAGCGGACAAGCGCCTCTGCCCCACAGATAGTCCCTGCCCTCATATCAATCTTAGGCTGGTACCACACCTCAAACGCCCCCTCTTTAAGCGCGTTTTTAAAATTCATTTCCATATTCCGGCATGACAGATGCTCCTTTACCACTTCGTCATAGAACTTCTCTTTATCAGTGATGCTCTCCTTTGCCGCCTGTCTGGCAAGAGCTGTATTACTGTAGATCACACTGATATCGTCCGAGCCGTCCATAGGGCAGACGCCGAATGTCAGGGTGAACTCCGGCAGGCTCCTGTCATCGATTTCTTTCTGCACCCTTGTCTTAAACCGATCCAGCTTCTCTCTGACCTTTTCCCTGTCCGTCTCATGCAGAACAGCCACGAACACATCACTGTGGTACCGATACACCTGTTCCCCGGGCAGCGCTTCACAGAACGAACGGTAAACGGTCCGCAAAAGCTCGTCCCCTGTCTCCATGCCGTACAAGAGGTTGATCGCTTTGAACTTATCAATGTCAAAGCTGACAAAGCTGCTCTCCATCCTCTCATTTAATCCTATTTTTTCAAAGTATAGCTTAAAATACTGAAAATTCAGCCCACCTGTTATCCTGTCCGTAATGACTGTGCCTATTTTTCGCTTCTGGACACTGCAGTAGACCACAGTATATATACATGCAGCAGCCACGATGAGAAAACCGATCTCCATATCTAATGTGCCTCCATATGCCAATATGATTCCCTGTTTTTACGAGTGTTATTATAGCATAACATAAAAAAAGCAAATCCGGGGAGGGTTTTTCCAATATTTACGGCTGTACATATTTTTTAAACTGTATATATTTAATATTGACAGTCATTACAGAATGTGGTAATCTGTACTTGTCAGATAAGTACAGTATTAACAAAGGAGTGACAGCAGCATGAATGAAAAATATATTTCTATCCGCCATCTTTCAAAAAAATTCAATAAAGACTTTGTCTTAAAAGACGTCAACGCAGAATTAAAACGCGGTGAGATCCTTGGATTCTTAGGCCCCAGCGGCGCGGGCAAGACGACTACCATTAAGATCCTCACCGGGCAGCTTCGCCCCACTTCCGGCGACGCGGAAGTCCTTGGCATCGCCAGCGACAGGATTGATGAACGCATCTACGAGCAGATCGGCATTGTCACAGACATAAGCGGCGTATACGAGAGGATGAGCGTATATGAGAATCTTAAATATTTCGCGAGACTTTTAAATGTTTCCCTGACTGAGATCGATCCTCTTCTGAAACGGATCGGCCTTTACGAACACCGCAAAAAGCCTGCGGGCAAGCTGTCCAAAGGGCAGACACAGAGACTCATACTCGCCCGGGCCATCCTGCACAAACCAAAGGTACTCTTCCTAGACGAACCCACCAGCGGACTGGATCCTTCCACTGCTCTTGAGGTGCACAGGATGCTCATGGAGCTAAAAGAAGACGGCATGTCCATCTTCCTCACCACCCACAACATGGAAGAAGCTACCAAGCTCTGCGACCATGTGGCCCTCTTAAACGAAGGCGTCATTGTCGAATACGGCACCCCGCAGGAGATCTGCCTGAAATACAATAAGGTCAAAAAATACAAAGTGCGGCTCACGGACGGCAGCGACCATTTCCTGATCCACAGTCCGGAATCTACACAGCAGATCACTCTCTGGATGAACAGCGATAAGATCGAGACACTCCACACATGTGAACCCACACTGGAAACCGTATTCCTCGAAGTAACCGGAAGGGAACTGCAATAATATTTATCACTTTTTGGTTTTGTGTAAAATGAAAGGAGCAAATATGAACTCAATTAGCAGAAAATCATCCTCAAAAGCAGAGGCGGCAAAGGAAGCACAGGTGCGTGTCCTCCGCCTGAAACCTGTACATTTCAAGAAACTGGCAGCCATCACAGAGGTAAAGACAAAGGCACTCTTTAGCAAGAACTTTATTATCATGCCCATCTTTGCCATAGGATTTACATTTCTTATGAAACTTATCTATGGCTCGACACTGGAAGGGATCGACGGGATGAGCGCCTACTCTTTGGCCCTCGGAGTGCTGATGAACATCTCCATGACAGGACTCTACTGTACGGCGGGCGCCTTGGCGGAGGAGAAAGAGAAGCATACCTTAAGGACACTGATGACCTCCTCTGTAAACGGACTGGAATTCTTCCTTGGGAGCCTGATCCCGGTCGTCCTTCTGACCTCTCTCGTCAACATACTGTGCGTGTTCATCGCCGGCATGGAGATGGACGCTCCCCAATGGGCAGTCTATGTGGCCGTCACAACTGCAGCAACCGCCATCAGCGCGGTCATCGGCATGATCTTCGGGATCTTTTCCAAAGATCAGATCACAACGGGAACGATCACCACACCTGCCATTCTCATCCTTATGATGATCCCCATGTTCTGCGGGTTCAGCGAGACACTTGAGCGGATATCCGGCCTGCTGTTCACGGGCATTGTGTTCAACACACTGGCTAACCTTGCCGGGGGCATCCCCGCCATTGACGCTAAGGGGGTCATCATCCTTGCAGCGGAACTGATCCTGTCTGTGATCGTGTTCCTCGCACTCTACCGCAAGAATGGATTCGAGAGGTGATACTGTGGAAATTATTTTAAGCAATGCAAGCGACCGTCCGATCTATGAACAGATCACGTCGCAGATCAAAGAAATGATCATGAAAGGCGAACTAAAACCCGGGGACGCCATGCCCTCCATGCGCAGGCTCGCCAAAGACCTTCACGTAAGCGTCATCACAACCCAGAGAGCTTACGACGACCTGCAAAGAGACGGATTCATCCTCACGGTTCCCGCTAAGGGAACCTTTGTCTCTACGCAGAATCAGGACTTCATCCGCGAGGAGAACCTGCGCAGGATCGAAAAGCTCTTGTCGGACGCAGCCACATTAGGGCGTGAAAACGGTATGACACTGGACGAACTAAAGAGTACTCTGGAAGTAGTCTATGAGGAGGAATAACACATGAACCTTGCTTTAGAAGTAAAAAACTTGACAAAATCATACAAAGATTTCAAAATAGACAATATTTCTCTTGAACTCCCCTACGGTACAGTCATGGGACTGATTGGGGAAAACGGCGCGGGCAAGTCCACATTCATCAATTCGATACTCGGCATTGTCCGAGCCGATTATGAGAAAGCTGTTATGCTCGGATATGACATCCACACACAGGAGAAGCTCATCAAGGAAGACATCGCGGTCATCTTCAGCGACTCTCATTTTGACTTAAGCTTCACTCCCCGTTTCGTGGGGACGATGCTTTCGAAAGTATATAAGAACTGGGATCAGGAAAAATATGCGGACTATTTGAAACGATTTCAGCTTCCGGAGAAAAAACGTCTGAAAAAATTTTCTACAGGAATGCGGGTGAAGCTGGAATTTGCAGCCGCGTTAAGCCACAATCCAAAGCTGCTCGTCCTCGATGAAGCAACCAGCGGTCTCGACCCTGTCGTCCGCGACGAGATCCTTGAACTGTTGAGAGAATTTACAGAAGAGGAGGAGCATGCAGTCCTCATGTCCTCCCACATCACAAGTGACCTTGATAAGATCGCGGACTACATCGCCTACATACATGAGGGGAAAGTCCTGTTCGTAAAGACCTACGATGAACTGCAGAATGACTACGGTATCATCAACTGCGGCCAGCGTCTGTTTGACGCCTTAAGTAAGGATGATATCGTCGCTTACCGCAAGGAAGCGTACAGCTTACGTGTACTTATCCGTAACAAGCAAACACTCAGGAATGTATTTCAGGACATATCCATTGAAAACGCTTCCATTGAAGATATCATGCTGTTTTATCAGAGAGGAGAGAAAATACGATGAAAGGAATCATACTTAAAGATCTGTACGATAATTTCTGCATCCCGAAAAATGCCGCCTCATACATCTTCGGGGGAGGAATCGCCATACTGTTCAGCCTATTGGCAAGGAATCACTTTCAATATGTGCTCTTCGTCGGAGTCATCTTTCCCATGCTGGGAGGATGCGCAGTGGAAGCATCTACGGAGCAGGACGAAACAGCAAACATCAATAAGCTCCTCATCACATTCCCAGTGACAAAGACAGAGATCGTGCTTTCAAAATACCTGCTCGGCTTTGGTTTTCTGGCAGCCACCAATATCCTTTCGCTGACCCTCGCGTTCGTCCATGTGTTTCTCTTCCACACGCTCACACTTTCGGAGGCATTACACATATTCGGTCTAGGGGTCGGTGTCTCTCTGGCTTTCCTCGCCGCCTCGTACCTTGGATACTTTCTGCTGGGCAAGCGTTGGGGCACCATCTTCTTTATATCTGTTACCTTGCTATTCGGTGCTCTGTACGGGACAGCTTCCTCTATGCTCGGTGTGGACATATTTTTATCCTGTGACATATGGGTCATACTTGTCTGCCTGCTTATCGGAGCCATACTGACAGGATTGAGCTTTGCCATATCTACTAAGGTCTTTAAAAGAAGGTATTCATAAATTGTCCGAAAGAGCCATGTATATTTTGAAGGGGCAGATACTTTCGAAAAGTGTCTGCCCCCTTCCTGCTACTCCTCTATCTCATCAAGTTTTGTCTTCCCGATCATCAGATTCAATATCTCTACATCGGTCTGTTTCATCCCGGCGCGCCCCACATAACCCACCGCCTTGATCGTATCCTCCGGGCAGTCCATGACAAGACCTTCGCCCCGGCTGAAGGTCAGGCCACGCATCGCCATCTTGTGGCTTAAGAGCGCTGCCTGAAGGGAAGTCGCGATCTTCGCCGCACAGCTCGGCTTTGCCCCGTCGCAGACGATGCCTCCCGCATCGGCGATGGCGTTCACCACAGTATTTTCGATCTGCTCCGGTGTGCCTCCGTGCAGATATGTAATCCCCGCTCCCGCGCCTGCCGCCGCGCAGACCGCCCCGCAGTAAGCGGACAGGGAACCAATATATTTCTTCTGGTTCAATGCAACAAGATTGGATACACACAGGGCGCGGTAAATCTCTTCTTCTGTTTTTCCCATCTCCCTTCCGTATTCGATCACAGGCAAAGAGCAGGTCATACCTTGATTTCCCGAACCGGAATTGATAATAACCGGAAGGGAGCAGCCGCTCATCCTCGCGTCCGAACCTGCCGCCGCTTTGGCAACTGCCCGCCACTTCACATCGTCCCCGAACTCTTCTAAGACTACCCGGCCGACTTGGGCACCCCAAGGATTTTTCAGACCTTCCTCCGCGATCTTCGTATTATATCTGACCTGTCGCTCCAACACTCTGCGCACATCATCAATATCTACTTCATCAGCAAATGCAAGGATATCCGCAAGATTTAAGAGCGTTTTGTCCGGTTCTTCCTCTTCTTTTACTTCCTGCTTCTCCTGCTCAAAAAGGATTTCCCCATTCTTCTCGATACGCGTGATGTTCGTGTGCTCCTCCTCGATCACAACTACGGCTTCTCCATTCTCTCCTGCTGCCCTTGCCTCAATATAGAGGTTTGCCACACCCTCTTTTAAGATACAGTCGCAAAATCCCTCTTTTAGGAGCTGTTTCGTCTTCTCAATATCCTCCTCTGACACCGTCTCCAGCACCTCAAGAGCCTGTGACGCATCGCCGCCTGTCAGTCCGAGCACTGCCGCGGCCTCCACACCCTTCATGCCATTGGAGTTGGGCACCTTCACTCCTTTTACATTCTTGATAATATTCCCGCTGCACAGCACACTTAAATGCTCCGGGAACCCGCCCAACACCTCGCGCGCCTTCGCGGAAGCATATGCGAGCGCGATAGGTTCCGTACATCCCAATGCCGGGACAAGTTCACTTTCCAGTATTCTCACATAATTGTCGTAAATATTTTTGTTCATTGTTTCTCTCCGTATTTTTTATTTACTGCTCTTCCTGCAAAAGAAAGCCGTTCTCACATTCATTTTTAAACAGGTCATAAACATACGCTGAACTCTGTGTATAAAGACCTGTTTCCTCATCAAGCAATTTATCATATATTTCAGATGTATAAAACATCTCCATTGCCTTTTCGTAATCTATCAGCTTATCCTCCACGATAAATGCAATAATATCCTGTGTGATATATTCCATTAACTGTGATACTTTATCCATTTTATCATCCCACCTTCGTCAAATATCTCAGAGCTGTATCCGAATGAAATGAAAACTGACTTGTCAATTTCTTATACTGCATCGCTCTGACTAAAATCTCCTCGTCAATCAGTCCACTTGAAAACTGACGGAATAATAATGCAAGGTCATCATTAGCAACAGGCCCTAGAACGATATCATACTTGTTATCCTGATTACATTCGCGATCTTTGATATTGCCAAACAAACGATTCCGATTATTTATCACGAATATCGCCCATTCTTTTGTCGGAGCCTCAAAAACGCGCACATTTAATGCGGCATCCTCCAAGGCTCTTTCATTAAATTCAAATTCCGTAACATATGGCTCACCACCATAAATACGTGCGACTCTCTTTGCCATCTTTTCTGCCTGTTCACAAATATCTGTTAAATAAAATCCTCTTCCGAAATCTTTATAAGGGCGACATCTTGAAAAATCTACATTTTCAATCGTAATATTCGATCCGTGGTACAATCTCATTTTAACTCTCCCCCATTATTTCTGCATACGGTTTCCATATCCTCTATTGCTTCCTCCAGAGAAAGCGTATGCTCAATGTCGTAATTTTCTTTTAAAAAGAGAATGCCTTTGTAATGATGCAGGTACAAAAATGCTGTCCGCGGATGGATGTTCTTTTTCTTTGCAAATTCATTCACACACACTACCGCATAATCAATCTGTTTTCTTA
>DWYT01000040.1 GCA_019118545.1 Candidatus Mediterraneibacter merdavium
GCCATAAGGGACAGAAAGCTCGCTCAGGCGGCACAAGACCCGGATTTGAAGGTGGCCAGATGCCTTTATACAGAAGAATACCGAAGAGAGGTTTCACAAACAGAAACTCTAAGACGATCGTTGGCATCAACTTAAGCGCACTCGAGAGATTCGAGGACGGCGCGACAGTTTCCGTTGAGACACTGATCGAGAGCGGTATCGTGAAAAACCCGAGAGACGGGGTCAAAATTCTTGGAAATGGAGAATTAACTAAGAAGCTCACAGTTCAGGCTAATGCGTTCAGCGCAAAAGCTGCTGAGAAGATTGAGGCTCTTGGTGGAAAAGCAGAGGTGATCTAATGCTTAAGACAGTGCGTGCAGCATTTCGTATAGACGACATCAGAAGAAGGATCCTCTATACATTTGCCATGCTTATCGTTGTCAGGCTTGGATCCGTACTGCCCACGCCGGGCGTAGATCCGGCCTTTATCCAGCAGTTTGTTGAATCGAATCTCGGTGACGCGTTCAATCTGATTGAAGCGTTCACCGGAGGTTCTCTCAGCAGATTTTCTATCTTCGCCCTGAGCATCACGCCGTACATCACATCCTCCATCATCATGCAGCTTCTCACCATCGCTATACCAAAGCTTGAGGAGATGCAGAAAGAGGGAGAAGAGGGCAGAAAGAAGATCGCCGCTATCACAAGATATGTGACGGTTGCCCTTGCGCTGATCGAGTCAACCGCGCTTGCGGTAGGCTTCGGCCGTCAGGGACTTCTTGAGGAATATAGCTTCGTAAGCTGTGCGATCGTAGTCTGCACACTTACAGCCGGAAGTGCGTTCCTTATGTGGATCGGCGAGCGTATCACGGAAAATGGAGTCGGGAACGGTATCTCTATCGTGCTCTTGATCAACATTCTTTCCCGTGTGCCGTCGGATCTGGCTCTGCTGTATGAGCAGTTTGTATCCGGGAAAAAACTGGCACAGGCCGGACTTGCGGCAGTGATTATTCTGGCTGTTATTCTTGTCGTGGTGATTTTTGTCGTCCTGCTCCAAAGCGGTGAAAGAAGAATTTCAGTCCAGTATTCCAAGAAGGTGCAGGGAAGGAAGACGTATGGGGGGCAGTCCACACACATTCCTCTGCGGGTAAACACATCGGGAGTTATCCCGGTTATCTTTGCGTCCTCCCTGATGCAGACGCCGATCGTCATTGCCAACTTTGTCGGCAAAGGAAACGGCACAGGCATTGGGAGTAAAATCCTTGCGGGAATGAACCAGAATAACTGGTGTGATCCGGAAAATCCCATCTACTCGGTGGGACTGCTCATTTATATTCTGCTCACAATATTCTTTGCGTATTTCTACACATCGATTACATTTAATCCGTTAGAGATCGCGAACAATATGAAAAAGAGCGGCGGCTTCATCCCGGGTATCCGTCCCGGCAAACCGACAGTTGAGTATCTGACAAAGATTCTCAATTACATCATTTTCATAGGTGCATGCGGCCTGATTATCGTTCAGGTGATCCCGTTCTTCTTCAACGGTGTGTTTGGCGCGAATGTGTCCTTTGGCGGAACATCACTCATCATTATTGTGGGTGTCGTGCTTGATACGATTAAGAAGATCGAGTCGCAGATGCTTGTGAGAAATTACACAGGATTTTTAAATAACAGAGGAAGCAATATGTCAAACAGCTACCTTGGATATTAAACCATACGAAGCTCGCGCAGGTTCCCGTATAAACGGGGAAATGCTGCGGGCTGATGGTGCATTATGAAACAACAGTCTGTCCATCCGTAAAACAGGCTGATGTATTAAAAAAGTATTATAAAAAAGATCGGAGGTAAAAGTTATGAAGATCATTATGTTGGGAGCGCCCGGCGCCGGAAAAGGTACACAGGCTAAGAAGATCGCAGAGAAATATGGGATTCCGCATATTTCCACAGGGGATATTTTCCGCGCCAACATCAAGAACGGTACAGAGCTTGGTAAAAAAGCAAAGACCTACATGGATCAGGGACTTCTTGTGCCGGATGAGCTTGTTGTAGATCTGGTTGTGGACAGAGTGAATCAGGACGACTGCACAAAGGGTTATGTGCTTGACGGATTCCCGCGTACGATCCCGCAGGCAGAGGCGCTCGACAAAGCACTCGCGGAGATGGGACAGAAGATGGATTACGCCATCAACGTGGAAGTGCCGGATGAAAACATCGTAAACCGTATGTCAGGCAGAAGGGCCTGTGTGGACTGTGGCGCTACATACCACATCGTCTATGCCCCGACGGAAAAAGAAGGTGTCTGCGATAAGTGCGGCGGCGGACTTATCTTAAGAGATGACGACAAGCCGGAGACTGTCCTTAAGAGACTGGGCGTATACCACGAGCAGACACAGCCTCTGATTGATTACTACACCCAGTCAGGCATTTTAAAAGAGGTTGACGGGACTATTGACATCAACGATGTCTTTGCGGCAATCGTTAATATCTTAGGAGAGTAAGCCGGATGAAGCTAGAACCGGGTATGCTCGTAAAGTCGAAGGCAGGACGCGACAAAGACCAGATCTATGTTGTGGTTCATGTTGACGGTGAGTATGTATATGCGGCGGACGGGGAGGCAAGACCTGTCTGCCGCATGAAGAAAAAGAATAAAAAGCATCTTCAGCCTATTTTGAAGATGCGGCTTGCCAGAACGCCGGAGGATGCGGCAATCAGAGATATCATAAAGGAATACACCCGCGAGGGGGATGAGGCTTAGGGCCGGGACGTAAACGTCTGAGATTCAGGAGGTAAATATGTCAAAAGCTGACGTAATCGAGATCGAGGGAGTTGTAGTAGAAAAGCTCCCCAACGCAATGTTTAAAGTAGAACTGGAAAACGGGCATGTAGTGCTCGCGCATATCAGCGGAAAGCTGAGGATGAACTTTATCAAGATACTGCCGGGAGATAAGGTGACACTGGAGATGTCCCCGTATGACCTGAGCAAAGGAAGAATCATCTGGAGAGATAAATAGGCTGAATCAGTCAGCCATTTAATTCAGGAACATTTCTTTGTGAGAACAGCCGGAAGCGGATAAACAATTTAAAATGCGGTCAGCAGTCAGGGAGCGGTTGACTGCTCTTTCAAATTTGTTGACCGCTTCCTGCGCTTTACAATGCGGAATGTTGCTGAATCAAATGGTCATAGCACAGAACGGCGCGGCTTGGAGACGTTATCTTACGGATAGCCTTCTTGCCGCGCTGTGCATCTTTCCGGTTGTTTGTTCACTGACTCCCGCATTAGACAAACTAGAAAACAGGCCCGATATCGCGAAAACCTTTCCGAGAATGGACAGGGGCAGTTGGATGACTTCGAAAGGGAATTCTTAGTAAAACTTAAGGTTCTGGATTTGGCTGTTAGGACTTTCGGTGGAATTGTCTGAGCGGATGCGAGTTATCCACCGAAAGTCCTGCTTTTTGGGCAAATTCAGAACCTCTAGTTTTAGTTATTCCCTGTAGCGGAAGCCAAGTGCCCCTGTCCATTCTAGGAATATGTCTTAGTGATCAGACTTGTTCTCGCCCGGGTGAGTATAGGGAGTTAGTGAATTAAACAGCCGAAGTGTAAAAAAAGAAATTTATGGTTGACTTAGCATTGCACTAGGTGCTATACTGTGAAATGGTCACTATTGGGGTGGTGTGCCCAAATGACCGGAAAACAAAGGCATAGCAAAGAAGGGAAGGAGGATTTGACATGAAGGTTAGATCATCAGTAAAACCAATTTGTGAAAAATGCAAGATCATTAAAAGAAAAGGAAGCATCAGAGTAATCTGTGAAAATCCGAAGCACAAACA
>DWYT01000041.1 GCA_019118545.1 Candidatus Mediterraneibacter merdavium
AAATTTCTATCAAGGAAATCATGATTGAGTGATAGGGGACTGAGCCTTTTGGCCCGCCGGACGTTTCTTCACAGACATCTGGCTTGGCAGTAGAAAAAACAGTTATCAAAATGGAACCTGCTGGAATATATTCCTCAACTAAATACTGAATTGCTTTGATTCCCCGAGAGGACAGGCGCGCGCTTGCCATTTCCCGGGGTTTTTGGTATCCTTTACACAAATGGCCGGGAGCGAGGGAGGACAGATCATGGAACGATGGGTCGTAGCTATGAAGAAAGCAGATTTTTACGGGATAGGGGAGAAGTATCACATCTCCCCCATCCTTGCGCGCCTCATCCGCAACAGGGACATCATCGGGGATGAGGATATCGATTTCTATCTGAACGGGACAATCGCCGATCTGTACGACGGTATGCTCATGCGGGATATGGATCGCGCTGTTGAGATTTTATCGGAGAAGATCCGGGATGAGAAGCCGATCCGTGTGATTGGAGACTATGATATCGACGGGGTCAATGCCACCTATATCCTGCAGGAAGGACTCTCCGGACTGGGCGCGGATGTGGATACGGACATACCCGACCGCATCAGAGACGGGTACGGACTTAATAAAATGCTCATTGACCGGGCGATCGACGATGGGATCGACACCATCATCACCTGCGACAACGGGATCGCGGCGGCAGAGGAGATCGAATACGGGAAGAAAAACGGACTGACGATCATCGTGACCGATCATCATGAGGTTCCCTATGTGGAGATGAACGGTGAAAAAGAATACCTTCTCCCACAGGCGGACGCGGTCGTGGATCCGCATCGGGCGGACTGCGGATATCCCTTCAAAGGCCTGTGCGGCGCGGGGGTTGCTTACAAACTGGTGGAAGCCTTATACAATGTGATGCAGAAGGATCCCGAGGACATGGATTATCTCATGGAAAATGTCGCCATCGCCACAGTGGGCGATGTGATGGACTTAGTCGGGGAGAACCGCATTTTTGTAAAGCAGGGACTTGAGATGCTCAAACGTACACAGAATCAGGGACTAAAGGCACTGATAGAATGTACGGGCATCGACGCGCAGCGTCTCAATACATATCATATCGGCTTTGTCCTCGGCCCCTGTATCAATGCCGGCGGCAGGCTGGATACGGCCAAGCGGGCGCTGGAGCTTTTGAATGTGCGGACAAGAAGGGACGCGGTCATGCTGGCGGAGGATCTAAAAGCTCTCAATGACAGCCGCAAGGAGATGACGGAGCGGGGAGTGGCGGAGGCAGTACATCAGATCGAGACAACTTCCCTGAAAGAAGACAGGGTGCTCGTGGTCTATCTGCCTGACTGTCATGAGAGTATCGCGGGAATCATAGCGGGCAGGATAAAAGAACGGTATTACCGCCCGGTTTTTGTGCTCACGAAAGCCGACGAAGGCGTGAAAGGCTCAGGCCGCTCCATTGAGTCTTATGATATGTTCGCCCAGATGTGCAGATGCAGGGAGCTTTTCACCAAGTTCGGCGGGCATAAGCTGGCGGCGGGACTCTCTCTGGAAGAGGGAAATGTGCAGAGGTTCCGCGAGACGATCAATGCGCTCTGCGATCTGACGGAACAGGATATGCAGATGAAAGTATCCATTGACATGCAGCTTCCGTTTCCGTATGTCACGGAACAACTGATCGGGGAACTGGAGCTTTTGGAGCCTTTTGGTAAAGGAAACCAGAAGCCGCTCTTTGCGGAGAAAAACCTGCGTGTAATAAGTCCACGCATTATCGGGAAGAACAGGAATGTGCTTAAATGCCGGTTGGAAGATGCGGACGGAAACCAGATGGAAGCCGTTTATTTCGGGGATGTGGAAGACTGCCTGAAAGCAATGGAAGAAAAACCGGTCATGTCGTTTACATATCATCCCTCGGTGAATGAATACATGGGCAGACGTAGCCTGCAGGTGACAATCGTGAATTACCAGTAGAAAAATATTTGAAAAATCGCTTAAAAATGCTATAATAACTCTATTATAGACTTATGCGGGAGGTTTTGTTTATCGTAAATACTCCCGTTTGGACAGAAGAAGAATGAGAAATGAGAGGAGGGGAGATCGACATGGCAGGAACTCTGGAGTATGAACAGTTGAATAAAGATCTTGAGATCGTGGACGGCCATGCCGTAAAAGCCCCTGAGGATTATCAGGACCCGGAGCAGCTCCATCAGGCGCTTGTCGCCCGGGTGAGAAAGTACCATCCGTCTGCGGATATCTCCATGATTGAGAAAGCATATCAACTGGGAAAAGAGGCTCATCAGGATCAGGTGAGGAAATCCGGCGAGCCGTACATTATCCATCCCCTTTGGGTGGGGATTATACTGGCGGATCTTGAGATGGATAAAGAGACGATTGTAGCCGGGATGCTCCACGACGCGGTGGAGGACACTGAGATGACGCTGGAGGATGTGGCGAGGGAGTTTGGCGAAGAGGTGGCGCTCCTTGTGGACGGTGTCACCAAGCTGGGACAGCTTAATTATTCTCAGGATAAGCTGGAAGTGCAGGCGGAGAATTTAAGGAAGATGTTTCTCGCCATGGCGAAGGACATCCGCGTTATTATCATCAAGCTGGCGGATCGTCTCCACAACATGCGAACACTGGAATTTATGACTCCGGCAAAGCAGCAGGAGAAGGCAAGGGAGACGATGGATATCTACGCGCCCATCGCCCAGAGGCTCGGTATCTCCAGAATCAAGACGGAGCTTGACGACCTTTCGCTGAAATACTGGAAGCCTGACGTCTATTACCAGCTTGTGAAGGACTTAAACGCCCGCAAGACAGAGCGCGAAGACTTTGTCCAGCAGATCGTGGACGAGGTGTCAAGGCATATGGAAAACGCCCATATCAAGACCAAGGTATACGGGCGTGTGAAGCATTTCTTCAGCATTTATAAAAAGATGGTCAACCAGAACAAGACGCTGGATCAGGTATATGATCTGTTCGCGGTGCGTATCATTGTGGATTCGGTAAAAGACTGCTATGCGGCGCTGGGCGTGATCCATGAGATGTATACCCCGATACCGGGACGTTTCAAAGACTATATCGCCATGCCGAAGCCGAATATGTACCAGTCGCTCCACACGACCCTTATGGGGCCGTCAGGACAGCCGTTCGAGATCCAGATCCGCACGGAAGAAATGCACAAGACGGCGGAATACGGTATCGCGGCGCACTGGAAGTATAAGGAAGGCGGGGACGCCGCAAAGAGCATGGAGGCGCAGGAGGCGAAGTTAAACTGGCTGCGCCAGATCTTGGAGTGGCAGCGGGACATGTCCGACAACCGGGAGTTCCTAAGCCTGTTAAAGGGCGATCTGGATCTGTTCGCGGAGGATGTGTATTGTTTTACGCCAAACGGCGATGTGAAAAACCTGCCGAACGGCTCTACCCCGGTGGATTTTGCCTATGCCATCCACAGTGCGGTGGGCAACAAGATGGTGGGCGCCCGGGTAAACGGAAAGTTAGTAAACATTGACTATAAGATACAGAACGGCGACAGGATCGAGATCCTGACGTCGCAGAATTCCAAAGGGCCCAGCCGCGACTGGCTCAATATTGTCAAGAGCACACAGGCAAAGAATAAGATCAACCAGTGGTTTAAAAAGGAATTCAAAGAGGACAATATCATCCGGGGCAAGGAGTTGATCGTATCCTACTGCCGGGGGAAGTCCATTGAGCTTCAGGATATTTTAAAGCCGAAGTATATGCAGATCGTGCAGAAGAAGTACGGTTTCCGGGACTGGGACGCAGTGCTGGCGGCCATCGGGCACGGCGGGTTAAAAGAGGGTCAGGTTGTAAACCGCCTCTTTGAAGAATATGAAAAGGAGCATAAAAAAGAGATCACGGACGAGACGATCCTTGAAAAAATCTCCGAGGCCAACAGCAAAAAGGTGCACATTGCCAAGTCAAAGAGCGGTATCGTTGTAAAAGGCATCAACGATATGGCAGTCAGATTTTCCAAGTGCTGCAACCCTGTGCCGGGCGATGAGATCGTTGGCTTTGTCACCCGCGGAAGGGGAATGTCCATTCACCGCACGGACTGTGTAAATATGCTCCATCTTTCAGACGTGGAGAGGGCAAGGCTGATCGACGCGGAATGGGAAGACACCGCGGATACAGAGGGCGGCGGCCAGTATCTGGCTGAGCTTAAGATGTATGCCCATGACCGTCAGGGAATGCTTATGGATATTTCCAGAGTCTTTACAGAAGAGAAGATCGATGTGAAGTCCATGAATATCCGTACAAGTAAGAAGGGAACAGCGACGGTGGATACCGGCTTCATTGTACAGGGACGGGATGAACTGAACAGGATCATAGAGAAGCTTCGCCAGTTAGAAGGTGTCATTGATATTGAGAGAACGGCAGGATAGGAGTTTTATATGAAGATAGGGAATTTTGTGCTTGGCCCCGTGGGGACGAACTGCTATATCGCGGGCAATGAAAAGACAAAAGAGTGCTTTATCGTAGACCCGGCGGCGTGTCCGCCGGAATTCATAAGTTATATAAAAAGCTCGGGATTCGCAGTAAAAGCAGTCCTTTTAACGCATGGGCACTTTGACCACATCATGGGACTGGACGCTCTGCTAAAAGAGTTCCCTGTGACCGTGTATGCGCATGAGGCGGAGAAGGAACTGCTCACGGACGCGCAGTTAAATGCTTCGGTTTCCATGTATGGGCAGGGATATACCTTTTCCGGCGCGGAGTATGTATCAGACGGGCAGGAGCTTGAGGCTGTGGGAGAGAAGATACGGGTGATTTATACGCCGGGTCATACCATCGGCGGGTGCTGTTACTATATCCCGGAGGAAGCTGTTTTGTTCAGCGGGGATACGCTTTTTAAAGCATCAGTAGGAAGGACGGATCTGCCTACAGGCAGCATGGGGCAGCTTGTACGCTCGATAAAAGAGAAGCTCTTTGTTCTGCCGGATGAGACGAAGGTATATCCGGGGCATATGGATGAGACAAGCATCGGATATGAAAAGAAATACAATCCGTTTGTGTAAGGAAGAAATCAGAGGGAAAATGATAGAGATAAGATGTAAAAAGAATAAGTTTCTTTACAATGTATATCATATCACGAAAGCCTTCTTCCCTGAACAGGAAATCAGGCAGACGGTTGATGAGAAGCAAGAGCCTCTTGTGGTGCTGGAACTTCCGGGAGGCTCTTGCTTTTCCCTTGCGTCTGAGGATATATTTCCCGGGGAGGGAGCAGCAGATATTCCGTCGGGCAGCGGTCTGTCCGAGAAGGCGGTAGATATCCCGTCGGGCAGCAGTACATCCGAGGAGGAAGCGGCGCAGATCGAGAAACGCGCCGTCACCCGAAAGTTGTATCAGTTCCTTGCGGAATCGTCAGGGCGGGAACTGGCGTGGGGTACGCTGACCGGAGTGCGTCCGGCCAAGCTGGTCATGAAGATGGTGGAAGAGGGGAAGTCCTATGAGGAGATCATGGATTTTCTGGAGAATGAGTATTTTGTCACGCATCAGAAAGCGGAACTGGCATTTGAGATCGCATGCAGGGAGAAGCGGCTGCTGGAGAAATTAAGCAGCGCGAAGGCGCACGGAACGGAAGCGCCCGAAGTGGAGACACCCGAAGCGCAGCAGCTCAAAGCAGGGGCATCCGAAGCAGAGGGAGCCGCAAGAACACAGATGCGGGCGAGTGTGCCGAAATGGGACGAGAACAAAGGCTTCAGTCTCTATGTGGGAATCCCTTTCTGCCCGAGTGTGTGCTCCTACTGTTCCTTCAGCTCCTCCCCTATCGACGTGTGGCGTGACCGGGTGGACGGTTATCTTGACGCGCTGATAAAAGAGATACGGGCGCTGGGTGAAATGACACGCGGCAGATGTCCGGACACGGTATATATCGGCGGCGGCACACCGACCACTCTGGAGCCGGAGCAGCTCAGGCGCCTGCTGAGTGAAGTGACGGAGAATTTCGACCTGAGCGGGACAGTGGAGTTCACTGTGGAAGCGGGACGGCCGGACAGCATCACGGAGGAAAAACTTCGTGTGCTGAAAGAGTTCCCCGTGACGAGGATCTCCATCAATCCCCAGACCATGCAGCAGAAGACATTGGATCTGGTAGGAAGAAAACATAAGGTGGAAGATATCAGGGAAGCCTATGCCTGCGCGCGGCGGCTGGGTTTCGATAATATCAACATGGATCTCATCGCGGGTCTGCCGGGTGAGACAGCGGAGGATATGCGCGACACCCTCGCGAAGATCGAGGAAATGGAGCCGGACAGCCTGACCGTCCATTCCCTCGCTATCAAACGGGCGGCGAAGTTCGGGCAGGAAGGCAGGGCCATGGATATCCACACGGAGATCTCCCGGATGGTGGAGGACGCGGCGGACAGCGCGCGGAATATGGGACTGAAACCATACTATCTCTACCGCCAGAAGAACATCGCAGGGAATTTTGAAAACGTAGGTTATGCAAAGCTTGACAAAGCGGGAATATACAATATACTGATTATGGAAGAAAGGCAGACCATTCTGGCGGCGGGCGCGGGCGCTTCAACGAAGATATTGCTGCGCGAGTCCATCAGGACGGACAAGGGCAAGGAGATCGGCCTTGTCCATGTGGAAAATGTCAAAAACATCACGGATTACATCGACCGGATCGATGAAATGATAGAACGAAAGGAAGAAATGTTATGGCGTTGAAGAAAAAACCGGTTACAGGCATGAAGGACATCATGCCCGCTGAGATGGAGATCAGGGATTATGTCATCGGTCTGATCAAGGAGACATACAAAAGCTTCGGTTTCTCGTCCATGGAGACCCCTTGTGTGGAGCATATCGAGAATCTGTGCAGCAAGCAGGGCGGCGACAACGAGAAGCTGATATTTAAGATCTTAAAACGCGGGGAAAAGCTAAAGCTTGAGGAGGCAAAGGAGGAGGCAGACGTTGTGGATGGCGGACTGCGCTACGACTTGACCGTTCCTCTTTCCAGATATTACTCGAACCACGCCAATGAACTGCCGTCCCCCTTTAAGGCGCTCCAGATGGGGAATGTATGGAGAGCCGACCGCCCGCAGAGAGGGCGCTACCGCCAGTTCATGCAGTGCGATATCGACATCCTCGGAGAGCCTTCCAATTTAGCGGAGATCGAGCTGATCCTCGCGACGACGACCCTTTTGGGGAAACTGGATTTTCAGAACTTTACCATCCGTATCAATGACCGCCGTTTCTTAAAGGCAATGGCAGCCTACAGCGGATTCGATGAGAAGGATTATGACAGTGTATTCATCACGCTGGACAAGATGGACAAGATCGGTTTGGACGGCGTGGCGGTGGAGTTAAAGGAGAACGGATATGCGCAAGAGTCGGTGGAAAAATATCTGGCGCTTTTTAAAGAGATCACGAACGATGTGGAGGGCGTCCGCAAGTGTAAGGAAAAACTGGAAGGGTATCTCGCGCCTGATGCGGCGGATTCACTGGAAATGATAATAACATGCGTGGAGAGCCAGAAGGAAGCGCAGTTCAAGATGAGCTTTGACCCCACTCTCGTGCGCGGCATGTCTTACTACACGGGAACGATCTTCGAGATCGCGATGGACGAGTTCGGCGGCTCGGTCGGAGGCGGCGGACGCTACGATGAGATGATCGGTAAATTCACGGGGCAGGATACTCCGGCCGTGGGATTTTCCATCGGATTTGAGCGTATCGTCATGCTCCTTCTTGAGCGCGGCTATCAGGTGCCTACTAGTAAGCCGAAGAAGGCGTTCCTCTTAGAAAAGAAGCTGACACAGGACAAGCTTTTAGAGGTACTCGCTCAGGCGAGGGAAGAGCGCGCGGCAGGCAATCAGGTCATGATCATGAATATGAAGAAGAACAAGAAGTTCCAGAAGGAACAGCTTGCGGAACAGGGATATACAGAGATTACGGAGGTGTACAATGGCTGAATCAATGCAGGGCTTAAAGAGGACTCACCGCTGCGGTGAACTTTCTGCGGCAAATGTAGGAGAAAAAGTGACCGTCATGGGATGGGTGCAGAAGAACAGGAATAAGGGAGGACTTGTGTTCGTTGATGTGCGTGACCGTTCTGGTATCGTACAGATCGTATGCGACGAGGCAAATACAGACGCGGCTCTTCTTGAGAAGGCGGCTTCACTGCGGGCGGAGTACGTGGTGGCAGTTGTCGGTGAAGTGGCAAGGCGCTCCGGTGCGGTCAATGACAAGATTGCCACAGGCGAGATCGAGATCCTTCCCAGCGAGCTGCGCATTTTATCCGAGGCACAGACACCGCCCTTCCCCATCGAGGAGAACTCCAAGACAAAAGAGGACGTGCGTCTGAAATACCGTTACCTTGACCTTCGAAGACCGGATCTTCAGAGAAACCTGATGCTTAAGAGTCAGGTTATGACGCTGACACGTCAGTTCTTCGCGGAGGAAGGCTTCCTCGAGGTGGAGACGCCCATGCTCGGAAAGAGTACGCCTGAGGGCGCGCGGGATTACCTTGTGCCGAGCCGTATCCATCCGGGCAGCTTCTACGGCCTGCCCCAGTCTCCGCAGCTCTACAAGCAGCTCCTCATGTGCTCGGGTTTTGACCGTTATATCCAGATCGCCAGATGCTTCCGCGACGAGGATTTAAGAGCGGATCGTCAGCCGGAGTTTACACAGATCGACATGGAGCTGTCCTTCGTGGATGTGGACGACGTGATCGACGTCAATGAGAGATATCTGGCGAAGGTATTCAAAGAGGTGCTGGGTGTGGACGTGCAGCTCCCGATCCAGAGAATGACATGGCAGGAGACCATGGACCGCTTCGGTTCCGATAAGCCGGATCTTCGCTTCGGCATGGAGTTAAAAGATGTGACTGACGTGGTGAAAGGCTGCGGCTTCGGTGTATTCACAGGCGCCATCGAAAACGGCGGCAGTGTGCGCGGCATCAATGCCAAAGGACAGGGCGCGATGCCGAGAAAGAAGATCGACAAGCTGACCGCATTTGTAAAAGATTACGGCGCGAAGGGACTTGCGTATATCGCCCTTTTAGAGGACGGCACTGCAAAATCTTCCTTCGCGAAGTTCATGACAGAGGAGGAGATGTCCGCCCTCATCGCGGCAATGGACGGCGAGCCGGGCGACCTGCTCCTGTTCGCGGCGGATAAGAATAAAGTCGTATGGGATTCCCTCGGCGCGCTCCGCGTGGAGCTGGCAAAGGAGCTTGAGCTTCTGGACAAAAATGAGTTCCGCTTTGTGTGGATCACCGAGTTCCCGCAGTTCGAGTGGAGCGAGGAGCAGGGACGCTTTGTGGCAATGCACCATCCATTTACTATGCCCATGGAAGAGGATCTTCCGCTTCTCGACAGCGATCCGGGCAGGGTGCGCGCGAAAGCCTACGATATCGTGCTCAACGGAAACGAGATCGGCGGCGGAAGTGTGCGTATCTTTCAGGATGATGTGCAGGAGAAGATGTTCGAGGCGCTCGGATTTACAAAAGAGCAGGCGTACAGCCAGTTCGGGTTCCTGCTCGACGCGTTCAAATACGGAGTTCCGCCTCACGCGGGACTGGCTTACGGCCTTGACCGCCTTGTCATGCTCATGGCAGGACAGGACAGCATCCGCGATGTGATCGCTTTCCCGAAGGTGAAGGACGCGTCCTGCCTCATGACAGAAGCGCCAAGCGTGGTGGATGAAAAGCAGCTTGCAGAGCTGGGACTGGAGACAAAGTCAGAGTAGTTCAGAAAGGGAGTGACCCTGTGGCTATACCCACAAATATAAAAACATTGTTATCAGGAGAAGTGGTAGAATGGGCAAGAATTGAATTTAAAGAGACATGGGATGCAGCTACGTCTTTGAAAACTGTTTGTGCATTTGCCAATGACCTCGATAACTGGGGCGGAGGATATATTGTTATTGGTGTAGGAGAAAACAATGGATGCCCGGTATATCCGTTAAAGGGTGTTCCGACAGATAAATTAGACGCATATCAGAAGAGTATATATGCTAAGTGCAGGATGATTAGACCGGCTTATACACCAATTATAGGAATTGAAACGCATCAGGACAAGCAGTTTATTGTTATCTGGTGCCCCGGCGGCGATAATAGACCATATTCTTCTCCTAAGACAATGGCAAGAGATAACAAGGAGCGTATCCATTATATTCGTAAGGCATCTAATACGGTGGAACCAACAGACGATGAAGAAAAAGATTTGTTCAATCTTGCGAATAGGGTTCCGTTTGACGATAGGGTAAACCATCAGGCAGAAATGTCGGATTTAAACATAACTCTTATTCAGAACTATTTGAAAGAGGTTAAAAGTTCTCTGTATGACAAAGCGGCAACAGGGGACTTTATGGAAGTATGCAGTGATATGAATATTATTAGTAATCTCCCGGAATATGTAAAACCAAAGAATGTCGGACTGATGTTTTTTAGTATGGAGCCGGACAAGTTCTTTCCATACACACAGATAGATGTTGTTCAGTTTCCGGATGGGTTAGGAGGAAACGATATTATTGAAAATACGTTTAAAGGACCCATTCATCAGCAACTCAGGGACACGCTGAGATTTATCAATAATACAATTATTACGGAGAAGATTGTTAAGCATCCGAACAGGGCAGAGGCAGACCGTTTTTTCAATTACCCGTATGCAGCGATTGAAGAAGCTTTATCTAATGCGGTATATCATCGCGCATACGATGTCCGAGAACCGATCGAGGTGCGTGTTGAATGTGACAGAATAGAGATTGTAAGTTTTCCGGGGCCGGATCGCTCTGTGACTCGGGAAGGCTTGAAAAATTACCGTGTATCAAATCGCAGATATAGGAACAGGCGGATCGGCGATTTCTTAAAGGAGCTGCATTTAACAGAGGGTAGAAACACCGGGTTTAAAAAGATTTTAAATGCACTTGAGGCAAACGGTTCACCAAGGCCAGAATTTGAGACAGATGATGATCATAGCTACTTTATATCAAGATTGTTTATTCATGAGGCGTTTTTGAAAAAAGAAATGAAAAGGAGCCAAAAAGGAGCCGAAAAAAGGAGCCGAAAAAAGGAGCCGAAAAAAGGAGCCGAAA